>NZ_WTLH01000072.1:0-6911 GCF_011421595.1 Streptomyces sp. YIM 98790
CGCGGCGGCGCCGCGTGCGTCCCCCGCGGACACCCGTCCCGCGGGGCTCAGCCACGGGGGCCGCGGCGGCGCGGGAAGACCGCCACCCCCGGCCCGCCGCCGCTCTCCGGCGGCAGCCCCGCGCACTGCGCCAGCAGCCCGCACCAGGCCAGCAGATGTCCGCCCAGCTCCGGTGCGTCCCGCGGCGTCCACGAGGCCCGCAGCTCCACCTCGGTGCGCGGCGGCCGCTCCGCCAGCGCCCCGAAGAACTGCGAACTCGCCCGCGTCACCGTGCCGCTGGGCGCGGCCCAGCCCAGCCCGCGGGTCTCCAGCGACTCCGCCAGCCACGACCAGGCGACCTCCGGCAGCAGCGGGTCCGTCGCGACCTCGGCCTCCAGCGCCGCCCGGGCCAGCGTCACCAGCCGGAACTCGCCGCCGCCCCAGCCCCGGTCGCTCTCCGGGTTGTGCAGCAGCACGAACCGGCCGTCCGCCAGCTCCTCCTCGTCCTCGTTCTCCTCCGGGGAGCCGTTGCCCGGCACCGGGGACGGCGCGACCGTGGCCTCCAGGGCGAACGCGTACGGTGCCAGCCGCCGCGGCGGCGCGGTGGTGCTCAGCACCACCTCCTCCCGGGGCCGGACCGCGGTCAGCGCGGCGACCGCCTCCCGGAAGGCGAACGGAACCCCCTCGCCGGGGTGTCTCATGGGCTCCGGACCCTCCGCCCTGGGTACGCGCGCGGTTGCCATGGCCGGAACCCTAGGCGGCCGGACGGCGGAACAGGCGGAGCCGCGCCGGGCCGCCGCGGGAGCGCTCTCCCCGGGCCGGAACGGCCCCGCGCGCATGGGAGACTGCCAGGGTGAGCGATCTCAGTGACAGCAGGCCCCCGGCCGCCGTGACCGACTCCCCGTTCCTGCGCGCGTGCCGCCGGGAACCCGTCCCGCACACCCCGGTGTGGTTCATGCGGCAGGCCGGCCGCTCGCTTCCGGAGTACCGGCGGGTGCGGCAGGGCACCGGCATGCTGGAGTCCTGCATGCGGCCCGACCTGGTCACCGAGATCACCCTCCAGCCGGTGCGCCGGCACGGGGTGGACGCGGCCATCTACTTCAGCGACATCGTGGTCCCGCTCAAGGCCATCGGCGTCGATCTGGACATCAGGCCGGGAGTCGGGCCGGTGGTGGAGCGGCCGGTCCGCTCCCGCGCCGACCTGGACCGGCTGCGCCCGCTGGACCCGGACGACGTCAAGTACGTCACCGAGGCCATCGGCATGCTCACCGCCGAGCTGGGCGCCACCCCGCTGATCGGCTTCGCGGGCGCCCCCTTCACCCTGGCCAGCTACCTGGTCGAGGGCGGGCCCTCCAGGAACCACGAGCACACCAAGGCGCTGATGTACGGCGACCCGGAGCTGTGGGACGCCCTGCTGGACCGGCTGGCCGTGATCACCGCCGGCTTTCTCACCGTGCAGATCGAGGCCGGCGCCTCGGCCGTCCAGCTGTTCGACTCCTGGGTCGGCGCGCTCGCCCCGGCGGACTACCGGGAACGGGTGCTGCCCGCCTCGGCCAAGGTCTTCCGCGCGGTGGAGAAGTACGGCGTGCCGCGCATCCACTTCGGGGTGGGCACCGGTGAGCTGCTCGGGCTGCTCGGCGAGGCCGGGGCCGATGTGGTGGGCGTGGACTGGCGGGTGCCGCTGGACGAGGCGGCCCGCCGGGTCGGGCCGGGCAGGGCGCTCCAGGGGAACCTCGACCCGGCGGTGCTGTTCGCCCCGCGCGAGGCGGTGGAGGCACAGGCCCGGCGGGTGCTGGACGCGGCCCGCGGGCTGCCCGGCCATGTCTTCAACCTGGGGCACGGTGTCCTTCCCGAGACCGACCCCGACGCGCTCACCCGCCTCGTCGCCTACGTCCACGAACACACCGCCCGCTGACGGCCGGCCGCCGGCGGCGGCCGGCCGTGCAAGCCTCGCTGAGGAGCGCCACCGGGCCGCCCGTGCGACGGGCCCCGGTGCCGGCGGTCACCGGCGGTGAGCACCCGTCCTCACGGGAGGGCTGCGGGTCCCACTGACCGATCCCACACCGGCAGCTCCCACACCGGCAGATCCCCCTGACAGATCGTGCCCCTGCCGGTGGTCAGCCGTCGCCGCTCTTCCCGTCGCCGGAGCCGGGGCCGGGGCCGGGGCCGGCGGGGTGCCGGACGGCCGTCCGCTCGACGGTGAGCGGCGCGGGCACCGGCGGCGGTGCCGGTGCCGGTGCCCGGCCGGAGCGGCCGCCGCGCTGCGGCAGGCGCCCGCGCAGCCACCGTGCGAACAGCAGGACCGCCGCCAGCGCCACCACGAACGGCAGCGCCGCCCCGAGCACCACCGCGATCCACAGCAGCGTGGTGAGGAAGGCCTCCCAGCCGCCGCGCAGCGCGTCCGGCAGCGAGGGACCGGTGTCCTTCTCGTCGTCCTTCTTCTCCACCTCCGCGGCCTCCGGCTCGCGCAGCTCCAGCGTGATGGTGGCCATCCCGGTCTGCTCGGCCAGCGACTTCTGCTGCGCCTTCAGCGCCTCCAGGTCGGCCTGACGGCGGCTCAGCTCCGCCTCCAGCGTCACCACATCGGTGAGCGTGGCGGCGTCCTCCATCAGCTCCCTGACCCGGGCCACGCTCTCCTCCTGCGAGGCGATCCGGCTCTCCACGTCGACCACCTGGCGGGTGACGTCCTCGGTGGTCACCTCCCGGTACTCCAGCTCGCCCAGGCCGGCCAGGCCCTGGAGCAGGGAGCCGTACTCCTCCGGGGGCACCCGCAGGGTGATCCGGGAGCGCTGGTAACCGGCGGAGTCCTCGTCGGTCTGCTCGTCGCTGACGTAGCCGCCCGCCCGCTCGGCGAGATCCACCGCCTCCCGGTAGCCCTTCGCCACGTCCTCGGTGATCACCGAGAGGTGCGCGGTGCGGATCAGGTGCAGGGAGGAGGGCAGGCTCGGCGCCTCGGCGAAACCGGAGGAGGCGTCGGCGGCGTCCGCGGCATCGTCCCCGGCCGCCTCCTCGGCCCGCTCGGCGGCTTCCGGCGCGCCCTGCGCCGCCGCCCCGTCGTCCTCCACCGCCGCGGGGGCCTCCGCCGCGGTTCCGCCCTCGCCGGAATGGCCCGCGGTGCCGGAGCAGGCGGTCAGCGCCAGCAGCGCGGCCAGCAGCGCGGCCGGCAGCAGTGCGGCCGGCCGCCCGGGGCTCCGTATCCCGCTTCGCCCGTTGCCGCCTCGGTGAGTGGCTCGGCTCATGTCGTCCCCCCAGCGGGAGCGGAGCGGCGTCCCGCACTCGGTGTGGTCAACTCGTCGCCGCTTGGACGGAGGTGAGAGCGCGTGGGTTTCCGCGGCCGGATTCCGATGAGGTCACGGTCGGAACTCGCCCCGGTCTCCGGAATGCTGGTCACGAATCGCTCTCGTTCGCTCAATCCGGAGAAATAGGCCCCATGCCGGTGCATAACATCAGGCGTCAGCTTTCCCGCGGACCGCCCGGAGCGGGCCGCGGCCCGGACGACGAGAACGGCACGGGCAGCACATGGTGGTCACAGCAGCAACCGCAGTACCGGTCGAGGGCTTCGCCTACGGGCCGCTGACGCCCGTCCTCGGCTTCCTGATGGCGGTCCTCGGCAGCGCCCTCGGCCTGCGCTGCACGGTGCGCGCGCTGGTCACCGAGGGCGCGGCGCGTGCCGGCTGGCTCGCGCTGGGCGCCACCGCCATCGGCACCGGCATCTTCACCATGCACTTCATCGCGATGATGGGCTTCGCCGTCGGCGCCATGCCGATCGGCTACGACCTGCCGCTGACCTACGCCGGCCTGCTGGTCGCGGTGCTGGTGACCGGCATCGGCATCTTCCTCGTGGGGTACGGCCGCGGCGCCACCGGTCCGCTCATCGGCGGCGGTCTGGCCAGCGGCCTGGGCGTGGCCGCCATGCACTACATGGGCATGGCCGGCATGCGGATGGACGGCGAACTCTCCTACAGCCCGCTGTACGTCACCGTCTCCGTGGCGGTGGCGGTGGTCGCCGCCACGGCCGCGCTCTGGTGCGCGGTCAACGTCAGCGGCCTGCGGGCGGCGCTGGGCGCCAGCGTGATCATGGGCATCGCGGTGACCGGCATGCACTACACCGGGATGACCGGGATCTCCGCCCGGGTCCATGCCTCCGGCACCCCGGCGGCCGGCAGTTCGCCGGTCGAGGCGCTGCTGCCGGTACTGATCATCCCGGTGCTGCTGCTGGTCTTCACCAGTCTGTTCATCGGCCTGGACCCGATGACCGCGGAGGACATCCAGCGCGCCCGCCGGGGCGGGGACAGCGGCACCGGTGACGGCCGGCTGCCGGGTACCGACCCGCTCGATGCCGGTGACCGGCCGCGCCCGCACGGCTTCGCCGCCACCGGCCCCCGAGCCGCCGGAGACACCACCGGCCGGTTCCCGTGAGGTCGGGCACGGCAGCGGAGCCGCCGTCTGCCAGAGTGGAACCATGCACACGATCGTCATCGGTGGGGGAATCACCGGTCTGGCCGCGGCCCACCGGCTGCTTTCGGCCGGGCTTCGGGTGACGCTGGTCGAGGGCTCCGCCCGGTTCGGGGGCAAGCTCCGGTCCGGCGAGGTCGCCGGACTGCGCACCGATCTCGGTGCCGAGTCCATGCTGTCCCGGCGCCCCGAAGGGCTCGACCTGGTGCGGGCCGTGGGCCTGGGCGGGGAACTGGCCGCGCCCTCCGTGGCCGGCGCCGCCGTGTGGACCCGCGGCGCGCTGCGGCCCATGCCCCGCGGCCATGTGATGGGCGTGCCCGGCACCGCCGCCGCCCTGGCCGGGGTGGTCTCCGACGCCGGACTGGCCCGGATCGCCCGGGACGCCGAACTCCCGCCCACCGAACTCGGCGAGGACACGGCGATCGGCCGCCATGTCGCCGCCCGGATGGGCGAGGAGGTGGTGGACCGGCTGGTGGAACCGCTGCTCGGCGGCGTCTACGCCGGTGACGCCTACCAGATCTCCATGCGCTCCGCCGTGCCCGAGCTGTGGGAGGCCGCCCGCCGGGAGCCCTCGCTGCTGGCCGCCTCCCGCGCCGTGCAGGAGCGGGCCGCGGCCGGCCGCGCCGCGGCGGAGCGGGCCGCCGCCGCGGAGCGGGAGGGCACCGCGGAGCGGGACGGCACCGCCGCCCCGGGCACGTCCGGGGGCGCGGCGGCCCCCGCCCCGCCCTTCACCGGCCTGACCGGGGGGATGGGGCGGCTGCCGGAGGCGGTAGCCGCCGCCTGCCGGGCCGGCGGCGCCACCCTGATCGCCGGGACCCCGGCCACCGGCCTGCGCCGCGGCGAGCCGCTGGGCTGGACGGTCACCCTGGCCGACGGCCGGGAGCTGCACGGCGGTGCCGTGGTGCTGGCCGTGCCGGCCGGCCCCGCCGCCCGGCTGCTGCGCGACGCCGCGCCGGCCGCCGCGCGCGAGCTGGAGACCGTGGAGTACTCCTCCATGGCACTGGTCAGCATGGCCTTCCGCCGCGCCGACCTGGCCCGGCTGCCGCGCGGCAGCGGCTTCCTGGTGCCGGCCGTGGAGGGCCGCACCGTCAAGGCGGCCACCTTCACCAGCAGCAAGTGGGGATGGGCGGCGGCCCAGGCCCCGGAGATGTTCGTGATGCGGGCCTCGATCGGACGGTTCCGCGAGCACGCGGTGCTGGAGCGGGACGACGCCGACCTGGTGAAGACCGCGCTGGGCGACCTGCGGGACGCCATCGGCCTGGCCGCCGAGCCGGTGGACGCCGTGGTCACCCGCTGGCCGGACGGGCTGCCGCAGTACACCGTGGGCCACCACGCCCGGGTGGCCCGGATCCGGGCCGCGGTGGCGGCCCAGCCCGGGCTGCGGGTCTGCGGCGCGGCCTACGACGGGGTGGGCATCCCCGCCTGTCTGGCGGACGCGCAGCGCGCGGTGCACGAGCTGCTGTCCACCGTCCCGCCGGTGGCCGGCGCGGGCGGCGGCGCAGTGTCCGCGGGGGAGGGCGGCCCGGTCCGGTAGCGGCGGTGCGGCGGAGGCAGAATGGGGGGCATGAGCACTGCGCCGGAGAGAATTCCCCACGCCGGGAAGAGGGCCAAGGACCTCAACGAGGTCATCCGTTACACCATGTGGTCGGTCTTCCGGCTCCGCGAGGGGCTGCCCGAGGACCGTACCCCGCTGGCCGACGAGGTGACCGGGCTGTTCGCGCAGCTCGCCGCCAAGGACGTGGTGGTGCGCGGCACCTACGACGTCTCCGGGCTCCGGGCGGATGCCGATGTGATGGTCTGGTGGCACGCCGAGACCTCCGACGCCCTCCAGGAGGCGTACAACCGGTTCCGGCGCACCCGGCTGGGCCGCGCACTGGAGCCGGTCTGGTCCAACATGGCGCTGCACCGCCCCGCCGAGTTCAACCGCTCGCACGTCCCCGCCTTCCTGGCGGAGGAGCAGCCGCGCGCCTATGTGAGCGTCTACCCGTTCGTGCGCTCCTACGAGTGGTACCTGCTGCCGGACGACGAGCGGCGGCGGCTGCTGTCCGAGCACGGCCAGATGGCCCGCGGCTTCCCGGACGTGCGGGCCAACACCGTGGCCTCCTTCTCGCTGGGCGACTACGAGTGGATCCTGGCGTTCGAGGCGGACGAGCTGCACCGCATCGTCGATCTGATGCGGCATCTGCGCGGCTCCGGCGCGCGGCGGCACGTCCGCGAGGAGGTGCCGTTCTTCACCGGCCGCCGCAGGGAGGTCGCGGAGCTGCTCGCCGGTCTCGCCTGACCCGGGGCCCCCGGCCCGCGGGACGAACGGGACGAACGGGGGCGAACGGGCCGCCCCGTCGTGGCCGGGGCCGTCCGCGTCCGGGGTGACCTCACCGAGCAGGCGGCGGACGGCGCCGTCGCCGACGCGGTTCCGGCCGGCGCCAGGACCGCAGCCCGGCCGCCGCCTGCCGCCGCCCGCCGCCGTTCGGCCCCCG
>NZ_WTLH01000072.1:7072-28352 GCF_011421595.1 Streptomyces sp. YIM 98790
ACCGGCCGCGCGCCCCGCCTCGGCCGGCTCCGCCTCGGGCTCCGGCTCCGGTTCCGGCTCCGGCTGCGGCTCCGGCGCCGGACGGGCCGGGCAGGCGGTGTGCTCCGCCGGCGTCCTGCCGTGCACCAGATAGCCGGTGAGCAGCGCGTCCACGCAGTCGTTGCCGCCCGCCACGCCGTGCTCGCCGGAGCCCTCCTCGACCACCAGCGCCGAGCCGGGCAGCCGCCGCCGGGTCTCCACCGCACCCGCGTACGGGGTGGCCGCGTCCTCGGTGGACTGCAGCAGCAGGACCGGTGCCAGCTCACCGGGCCGGACCCCCACGTCCACCGGCGCCCCGTAGGGCAGCGGCCAGTATGCGCAGGGCAGATTCAGCCAGCCGTTCTCCCAGGTCTCGAAGGGAGCGATGAAGGCCATGGCGGTGTGGTCGGCGTCCCACCGCCCCCACTCCCGCGGCCAGGGTGCGTCATTGCACTCCACGGCCGTGTAGACGGCGTTCCCGTTCTCCGCGTCGGCGGCCGCCGGGCCGGTCGCCGGGCGGGCCCGCCGGTGCAGCGGCTCGCTGTCGCCCTCCCGGTACGCGGCCAGCACCTCGGCCAGCGCGGGCCACAGCCGCTCGGTGTAGGCCACGGCGAGGAAGGTGCTGTGCAGTTCCTTGGGGCCCACGGTGCCGCCCAGCGGCTCCCGGGCCAGTGCCTCCCGGGCGTCGTCGAAGACCCGCTGCACCTCGGCGGCGCTCTCGCCCAGGCCGTACGCCTCGTGATGGCCGGCCACCCACTCCTTCCAGTCCTGCCAGCGGAACTCGAAGGCCCGGGACTGGAGCAGATTGCTGCGGTACCAGATCAGCGAGGGGTCGGGGTTGACCACGGAGTCCAGCACCATCCGGCGGACCGAGCCGGGGAACAGGGTGGCGTAGACGGAGCCCAGGTAGGTGCCGTAGGAGACGCCGAGATAGGTGAGCCGCCGCTCGCCCAGGGCGGCGCGGATGACATGCAGATCGCGGGCGGCGGCCGGGGTCGAGAAGTGCGCCAGCCGGTCGCCCTGGCTGTCGTGGCACCCGGCCGCGTACGCCGCCGCCTTGCGGTTCATCTCCAGCTTGTACTCGAAGGACGGCACCACCGGGGCCGGGTTGGGGCCGCGGGTGAACTCCTCCGGGTCCTGGCAGGACAGCGGCGCGGAGGGGGCGACGCCGCGCGGCGCGAAACCCACGAAGTCGTAGACCCGGTTGAGGTCGCGCCACAGCGGGTCGGAGACGTACCGCGGATAGAGCGGGAAGACCATGCCGTTGCCGCCCGGCCCGCCCGGGTTGTACACCAGCGCGCCCTGCCGTTCCCCGGCCGGGCCGGAGGCCGGGAGCCGGCTCAGGTGCAGTCCGATGGTCTCGCCGTCCGGATCGGCGTAGTCCAGCGGCACGGTGACGGTGCCGCATTCGACGGGCTCCGGCAGGTTCTCCCCGGGCGGGCAGGGGCCCCAGTCCACGCCCGCCGCCGCGGCCCGCTCCGCCGCCGCCTCCGCTCCCCGCCGCGCCGCGGAATCCCCGCCGGCCGCGGCCGCGGCAAGGACCGGGGGAGCCGCCGCCAGCAGCGAGACCATGGCCGTGCCGCACACCGCGGCCAGCACCGCCGCCCTCCGCACCGACACCGACACCGGCGACCCCTTCCTCCGTACGCCCAGGACACCTGCCCGGGCCATCCAAGCGGCCGGGGCCCTGCCTGGATCGTCCCGAGCCGGGCGTCCGGCGCCCGGACCTGCGGAGGGTGTCGCCCGCGATACACCCGGACGAGCGACCCCCGGCAACTCCGGGGAGCACACCGGTTCCGCCTCCCGGGCCTGTGCACGGCGGCACGGCCGGGGCGGGCCGTGCACCGGAACGGAGCGGCCGGGCCCGGCGGCGGGCTTCTGCGGTGCCGGCAGGGGTGACGGACGGCGGGTGACGCGGTGTCATGCACCGGGGGAACAGGGCCCGCAGCACCGACGGGGCCGGCCGGCCTCAGGCCCGGCTTCCGCGGTGCCGGGAAACGCGCCGGGGCGCCTCGCCGGCCGGCGAGGCGCCCCGATGGCTGCGGCCACGGCGGCTCAGCCGCCGCAGCCTCCCCCGCAGCCTCCCCCGCCGCCGCAGCTGATTCCCCCGCCGCAGCCGCTTCCCCCGCTGTCCCCGCTTCCCCCGCTGTCCCCGGCGGCCCCCCCGTCAGTGCCGCCGGAGCCGCTCCGCACGGAGTCGTCGTCCGGCATCTGCGAGAACTCCCCCCGCAGATGGTCGTCGGCGATCACCGCGGTACCGGCGAGCGCCACCATCGTGTACTGGCCGCTTCCGGCCCAGGCGGGCCGGCCCCGCTGCACCCGGGCCACCGCGACCGCCCCGGGCCGGGTGAGCGGCCGGCGCGGCGACCGCAGGGCCGCCCCCGCGACCAGCGCCGCCGCCGAGGTCCACACCAGCGGCAGACCGAGTTCCGGCAGGTCCGTCCCGGAGACCCCGATCCAGACCACGGAACCGAGCAGCACCAGCGCACACCCCGTGATGTGCACCCGGGTGGCCCGGCGCCAGCGGGCGTAGGACTGCTCCAGGTAGATCAGCCCCCGTCCCGCGAGGTCCTGGGCGATCCGGTGCACCGCGACCGAGCCGGCCAGCTCCCGGCGCAGCCCGCGCAGCGGCACCTCCCACTGCGGCCCGCACGCGGTGAGCAGCGCCCGCTCGATGTCGTCGTCGGCCGTCGGGTCCACGGCCAGCACCTGGCCGCCGTCGATCGCGATGCGGCCCTTGCCGTGCATGGCCACCAGGGCGGTGTCCGCCACCCGGGTCCGGCCGCCGGTCAGATACGCCGCCTCGTAGACGTTCAGCGGCACGTCGTCCGGCAGCCGCCGCCGGGCGCTGTTGATCACCCGGTGCACCAGCAGATTGACCGTGGTGGCACCGATGACGAAGAAGGCCAGGATCACCAGCACGCCTCAGCCCTCCCCGCGCAGCCAGCGCTTGAGCTGCCGCCGGGTGTGCCGGTCGACGGCCGCCCGGCCGCCGTCCAGCAGATGGCGGGCGAACCGGGCCGCGTCCTGGCGGTGTCCGCCGGTCAGCGGGTGGCTGCGCACATAGGCCAGCGCCCGCGGCCGGAAGCCGTCACCGAGCAGGGCGGGCAGCCCGGGCGCCACCTTGGCCAGCACCGAGACCCGCTTGGCGGCCAGCGCCCTGCGCTGCACCCGCAGCCGGGCGCGGTCGAAGCCCTCCGGTGCCGGGGTGCCGGTCACCAGGGCGGACAGCAGTGCCGTCTGTGCCACGGCGAGCCGCTGCCGGGCCGCCTCGACCTCCGGGTCGCGCGTCGGCACCCGCTCCGCGGTGCCGGTCGGTCGCTCCATGCGATTCCCCCTCGCCTCGGCCGGTCGCCGTCGGCTTCCCGGCCCGCTTCTCCCTGTACACGTCATCACCGCCAGGCGGCGCACGGAACCCGTACCGGCCGGGTTCAGAGGATAAGTTGAGCTTTCCGCCCGGCGCCGCGGGCGGTGACGGCCCGGATGCGGGCCAGCTCCCCGGCGAGTTCCGCGCCGTCCGGGAAATCGTCGTCCCGCTCCAGCAGCACACCGGGCGGCTCGGTGCGGGCGCACAGCTCGGCCAGCACCTCCAGCACCACCGGCGGCACCGGGTGGGCGTGGCTGTCGTGCCACAGGCCGTCCCGCTCCACGCCGCCCGCCACGTGCACGTAGGCCAGCGCCTCCAGCGGCAGGGCGTCCAGCGCGGCGGCCGGGTCCTCGCCCCGGTTCACCTGGTTGGTGTGCAGATTGGCCACGTCGATCAGCAGCCGCACCCCGGTGCGCTCCACCAGTTCGGTCAGGAACTGGGCCTCGGTCAGCTCCTCGTCCGGCCAGCGGAACAGGGCCGCGATGTTCTCCAGGGCCAGCGGCACCGGGAGCGCGTCCTGGGCGATGCGGACGTTCGCGCACAGCACCGCCAGCGCGTCCCGGGTGCGCGGCACGGGCAGCAGGTGGCCGGCCTCCAGCGGGGGAGTGCCGGTCATCGGCCCGCCCGCGCGCACGAACGCGATGTGCTCGCTCACCAGCGGGGCGTCCAGCGTCTGCGCCACATGTGCCAGCGCGGCCAGCCGGCCGGGCGCCGGGCGGTCGGCGCCGCCCAGGCCCAGGCCGACGCCGTGCGGCACCACCGGCACGCCGCGCCGCCGCAGCCGGGCCAGCGCCTCGGGCACATGGTCCGGGCAGACGTTCTCCGCCACCACCTCGACCCAGTCGAGCTGCGGCAGCCGCTCGATGTCGGCGGCGATCTCGGGCCGCCACCCGATCCCCGTCCCCAGTCGCATCCGCGCCTCCCTCCCCGCGCGTGCGGACCGTTCAGGCACCGCTCGGGCACCGCCGCGGTCCCGCTCCTGTACCGAGGTCACCACCGCGGGGCGGGTTGCGGAAGCCGTCGGGCCCGCTTTCAGAGCAAGAATTGAGCTTCCGCCGGGCGCACGGGGCGGCGCTCAGTGCCCGCGGCCGGCGGAGGACTGCCGGTGCGCCGGCCGGCCGCGGGCCGGGTCCGCTGCGCCGGAGCCGCCCGGCCCCCCGGCCAGGGCCGCGCCGTCGCGGGCCAGCGCGGTCAGCCGGGAGATGGCCCGGAAGTACTTCTTGCGGTAGCCGCCGGCCAGCATCTCCGGGCCGAACAGCCGGTCCAGCGGTACGCCCGAGGCCAGTACCGGGATCTCCCGGTCGTAGAGCCGGTCGGCCAGCACCACCAGCCGCAGGGCGGTGGCCTGGTCGGGAACCGGGCGGACCCCGGTCAGGCAGGCGGCCGTCACCCCGTCGCAGAGCGCGCCGTACCGGCTGGGGTGCACGTCCGCCAGATGCTCCAGCAGGGAGGGGAAGTCGTCCAGCGCGGCGCCCGGGGTGGCGTGGGCGGCGCGGGTGACGACGTCCTCGGAGTGCGGCCGGGGGGCCTGCGGCAGTCCGCGGTGCCGGTAGTCCTCCCCGTCGATCCGCAGGGTGACGAACCGGGCGGCCAGACCCTGGATCTCGCGCAGGAAGTCGTCCGCGGCGAAGCGGCCCTCGCCCAGCCGGCCGGGCAGGGTGTTGGAGGTCGCGGCCAGCGCCACGCCCTGCTCCACCAGCCGGGTCAGCAGGGTGGAGACCAGCACGGTGTCGCCGGGGTCGTCCAGTTCGAATTCGTCGATGCACAGCAGCCGGTGCGCGGACAGTGCGCTCACGGTCTGCTGGAAGCCCAGCGCGCCGGCCAGATTGGTCAGCTCCACGAAGGTGCCGAACGCCTTGGCTCCGGGCGCGGCCGGGGCGGCGTGCCAGAGCGAGGCGAGCAGATGCGTCTTGCCGACGCCGTAGCCGCCGTCCAGGTAGATGCCGCGCGGGCCCCCGGCCCCGGCCGGCCGGCGCGGCCGCCGCCAGGGCAGCAGCCCGCCGCCGCGGCCCCGGCCGGCGGCATGCGTGCCGCCGAGCGTCTCCGCGAAGGCGCTCAGCCGGGCCACCGCCTCCCGCTGGCTGGGCTGCGCCGGATCGGGGATGTAGGTGGCGAACCGCACCCCGTCGAACCGCGGCGGGGGCACCATCTCGGCCACCAGCCGCTCCGCGGGGACGTGCGGCGACCGTGCGCTCAGCGCGACGGGCGCTCCGTCCGGCGGGGATGTCTGGCTACGGGACTGCGACACGGACATCCACTCTACGCGGGCACCGCCGGGCACGGCCCGCCGGTGCCGTCCGCAGCTCCGGAGCCCCGGGGCGGGCGGGCACGGTGTGCCAGACTGCGGCACATGAGACGGCTGTTTCCGGTGCCCGAAGGGCCGGCGGACGCAGCGGACCGGGAGTGGGGTCTGCTGGAGCTGGCCGATGCCTACGCCTATCCCGAGCATCCCGAGCTCCCGGCCGGGACGGCCTGGCTGCGGGCCAACATGGTCTCCTCGCTGGACGGCGCCGCCCACCACAAGGGCCGGTCCCAGCCGCTCTCCGGCCCCGCGGACATGCGGATCTTCGGTGTGCTGCGGGCGCTCGCGGACGCCATCGTGGTCGGCGCCGAAACGGTCCGGGTGGAGGGCTACCGGCCCGCGCGGGCCCGCAAGGCCTTCGCCGGGCTGCGCGCGGCGGCCGGCCGGCCGCCCGCCCCCGCCATCGTGGTGGTCAGCCTGAGCATGCAGCTGGACTTCACCCTGCCGCTGTTCACCGAGCCGCTGGTGCCGACCCTGGTGGTCACCGGGGCCGGTGCCCCGGCCGAGGGCCTGGCCGCGGCCCGGGCGGCCGGGGTGGAGGTGGTGGTGGCCGGGGAGGGCGGCGGCGGTGACCCGCTGCGGCTCAAGGCGGAGCTGGCGGCCCGCGGCCACACCCGGCTGCTGACCGAGGGCGGTCCCCGGCTGCTCGGGCAGTTCGCCGTGGCCGGCGCGCTGGACGAGATGTGTCTGACGCTCTCCCCGCGGATCGCCGGCGGTGCGGCCTCCCGGGTGGTCAGCGGGGCGGAGCTCCCGGTGCCCGAGGAACTGGAGCTGGCCGGGCTGCTGGAGGAGGAGGGCTTCCTCTTCGGGCGGTACCGGCGTCCCCCCGGGCGGTCGTAGCCGACCTGCGGAGGGCGGCGTTCCGCTTATCCTGAGGTGGGCAGACTGAAGGCGCAGCACCCGTGCGCCTGCCGAGCAGGATGGTTTCTGCTCGAGCGTTCGCGGGCCGGGACTCGTCGAGGAAGGGCGCTTGCCGTGATCACGACCGTTCTGATGATCGAGAAACCCCTGGTGCCCACCGACGTCGAGCTGGTCACCACGCTCCACGGCGCCGCCGAGGAGGTCTCCTTCATCGTGCTGATGCAGCCGCGCGGCGACCAGGACCGGCTGCTGCGCGCCCTGGACGACGTGGCGCTCGGCGAGTTCGGCGAGGCGGTGCGGGAGGCGGACCGGCCCGAGGGCGAGCGCGCCCTGGAGCCCGCCGAACGCGGCCTGGCCCTGACCGTGCGGGCGCTGCGCGAGGCCGGTTCCCAGGCCGTCGGCCGGGTCATCGCCGACCACCCGCTGGACGTGCTCTCCTCGGTGGTCAAGGAGACCAACGCGGACGAGGTGATCGTGCTCACCGCCCCGCACTACGTCGAGGAGCTGTTCCACCGCGACTGGGCCTCCCGGGCCCGCAAGCGGGTGGGTGTTCCGGTGCTGAAACTCTTCGCCCACGCCGAGTAGGCCCGGTCGCGGCCGGGCGCGGTGCGACAATCGACGGGCACCGCTCGACGAGGGAGAAAGACGACACATGGCCGCCACCCCGCCACCCCAGCCCGCCGCCCCCGCGATGAACTCCCCGCACTTCATCGGCATCGGCGGAGCGGGCATGTCGGGCATCGCCAAGATCCTCGCCCAGCGCGGTGCGCGGGTGGCCGGCAGCGACGCGAAGGAGTCGGCCACCGCCCGTGCCCTGCGCGCACTGGGCGCCACCGTGCACATCGGCCACGACGCCGGGCACCTGGCGGCCGGCACCGACTGCGTGGTGGTCTCCAGCGCCATCCGGGAGGACAACCCGGAGCTGGCCGCCGCCCGCTCCCGCGGCATCCCGGTGCTGCACCGCTCCGACGCGCTCGCCGCGGTGATGGCCGGCCGCCGGGCGATCGCGGTGGCCGGCACGCACGGCAAGACCACCACCACCTCGATGCTGGCGGTGGCGCTGCGCGCCCTCGGCCTGGAGCCGGGCTACGCCATCGGCGGCGATCTGGACACCCCCGGCAGCAACGCGGAGAACGGCAGCGGTCCGTGGTTCGTGGCCGAGGCCGACGAGAGCGACCGCAGCTTCCACCGCTACACCCCCGAGGTGGCGGTGGTCCTCAACGCGGAGCTGGACCACCACGCCAACTACGCCTCCCTGGAGGAGGTCTACCAGTCCTTCGAGGTGTTCACCGGGCGCATCCGGCCCGGCGGCACCCTGGTCGTCAACGCCGACCAGGAGGGCACCCGGGAGCTGACCGCGCGGCTGCGGCGGGCCCCCCGGGCCGATCTGGCGGTCGTCACCTACGGCGCGGACCCCTCCGCCGACGTCCGGGTGGTGTCGGTGGTGCCCAAGGGGCTGAGCAGCGAGGTCACCGTGGCCATGGCGGGGCGGGAGCTGACCTTCGGCGTCTCCGTGCCGGGGAGGCACTACGCGCACAACGCCGTGGCCGCGCTGGCCGCCGGAGCCGCCGCCGGGGTGCCGGCCGCGGAGCTGGCCCCGGCGCTGGCCGCCTACACCGGGGTGGCCCGGCGGCTGCAGCCCAAGGGGGAGGCGGCCGGGGTCCGGGTCGTCGACTCCTATGCCCACCATCCCACCGAGATGACCGCCGACCTGGAGGCGATCCGCGAGTGCGCGGGCGAGGGCCGGGTGCTGGTGGTCTTCCAGCCGCATCTGTTCAGCCGTACCCGGGAACTGGGCGCGGAGATGGGCCGGGCGCTGGCACTGGCCGACGCCTCGGTGGTGCTGGACATCTATCCGGCCCGGGAGGACCCGCTGCCGGGGGTGACCAGCGCGCTGATCACCGACGCGGCGCGGGGGGCGGGCGCCGACGTCCGCCCCGAGCCGGACCGGGACGCGGTGCCGGAGCTGGTCGCCGGAATGGCGAAGCCGGGCGATCTGGTTCTCACCATGGGGGCCGGTGACGTGACCGATCTGGGACCGCGCATCCTGGAGCGGCTGGCCGGCGACCCCGGCCCGGCTGTCCCGTAGGCGGAAGTGGAGGAGTACGACGTCATGGCGTACGAGGTGCAGAAGTCCGAGGAGCAGTGGCGGGCGGAACTCACGCCCGAGGAATACCGGGTGCTGCGGCAGGCAGGCACCGAGGCGCCGTTCACCGGTGAGTACAACGACACCAGGACGACCGGCGTCTACCACTGCCGTGCCTGCGGCGCGGAACTGTTCCGCTCCGAGACGAAGTTCGAGAGCCACTGCGGGTGGCCGTCCTTCTACGACCCGGCCGACAGCGACGCGGTCGAGCTGCTGCCGGACACCTCGCTGCCCGGCCGGCCGCGCACCGAGGTGCGCTGCGCGCGCTGCGGCTCTCACCTCGGGCACGTGTTCGAGGGGGAGGGCTATCCGACGCCGACGGACCAGCGCTACTGCATCAACTCGGTCTCGGTCCGGCTCGTCCCGGCGGAGTAGCCCGCGGCCGGCTCCGCCGCCGCCCGCCCGCACCGCCCGCCCGCCGCGGGAGGTGCGGGCCCGCAGTCACGGGGTGAGCAGGACGGCGGCGGTTCCGGGCGGGAGGCGCAGGCCGCCGCCGGCGGGCGGCGGGCAGTCCTCCCGGCTGACGGCCACCGGGGTGTGCCGGCCGGGCGGAAGCGGGACGCCGGCGGGCGCGTCGCCGAGGTTGACCGCCACGGTGAGCGGCGGATTGCGCAGCACCAGCCAGCGCGCCGCCTCGTCGTACTCCACGGCCGCGGCGGCCAGGGGCCGGCCGGCGGCCGGCAGGTGTGCGCGGCGCACCTCGATCAGCCGCCGGTGCCACTGCCACAGCCGGGCCGCGGCCAGCCGTTCCGGTTCCGGCCAGTCCAGGCAGGAACGGTCACGGGTGGCCGGGTCCTGCGGGTCCGGGATGTCCGGCTCCGCCCAGCCGTGCGCGGCGAACTCCCGGCGCCGCCCCCGCCGCACCGCCTCGGCCAGCTCCGGGTCCGGGTGGTCGGTGAAGTACAGCCAGGGCGTGGTGGCGCCCCACTCCTCGCCCATGAACAGCATCGGGGTGAAGGGCCCGCACAGCACCAGCGCCGCGGCGCAGGCCAGCAGCGGTTCGTCCAGGCCCGCGGCCAGCCGGTCGCCCTGTGCCCGGTTGCCGATCTGGTCGTGGGTCTGGGCGTAGCCGATCAGCCGGTGGGCCGGGAACTCCGCCCGGTCCAGCGGGGCGCCGTGGTGCCGTCCGCGGAACGACGACCAGCCGCCGTCGTGGAAGAAGCCGCGGGTCAGGGTACGGGCCAGGGCCGCCATGGGGGCCCTGGCGAAGTCCGCGTAGTAGCCCTGGGACTCGCCGGTCAGCGCGGTGTGCAGGGCGTGGTGGAAGTCGTCGTTCCACTGGGCGTGCACGCCGAGGCCGAAGGTCTCCCGCGGCGCGGTGGTGCGCGGGTCGTTGCGGTCGGACTCGGCGATCAGGAACAGCGGCCGGTCCACCTCCTTGGCCAGTGCGTCCACCGCCTCGGACAGCTCGGCCAGGAAGTGCCGGGCCCGGGTGTCGGCCAGGGCGTGCACCGCGTCCAGCCGCAGACCGTCCAGCCGGTAATCGCGCAGGAAGGCCAGGGCGCTGCCGGTGAAGTAGGCGCGCACCTCGTCCGAACCGGGTCCGTCCAGGTTGACCGCCGAGCCCCAGGGGGTGCGGTAGCGGTCGGTGAAGTACGGGCCGAGCGCGGGCAGCGGATTGCCCCACGGCCCGAGGTGGTTGTGCACCACGTCCAGCACCACGCCGAGCCCGTGGCCGTGCGCCTCGTCCACGAAGCGCAGCAGGCCCTCGGGGCCGCCGTAGGGCTCGTGCACCGCCCAGGGCGCCACCCCGTCGTAGCCCCAGCCGTGCCGGCCGGGGAAGGGGCAGACCGGCATCAGCTGGACATGGCTGATGCCGAGCGCGGCCAGGTGCGGCAGCCGCCGGGCGGCGGCCTCGAAGGTGCCCTCGGGGGTGAAGGTGCCGATGTGCAGCTCGTACAGCACCGCGCCGGGCAGGCCGCGGCCCGGCCAGGGGTGGCGCCAGGGGTGGGCGGCGAGGTCCGTGACGGCGCCGGGCCGGGCCGGGCCCTCCGGCAGCCGGCGGGCACGCGGATCGGGCAGCGGCGGGCCGCCGTCCGGCGCGAAGGCGTAGCGGTCACCGGGGCGGGCCGGGGCCTCGGCCGTCCACCAGCCGGGCCGCTCCCGGTCGGCGGCCATCGGCCGCCGCTCGTCGCCGAGGAGCAGGGTCACCTCTCGGGCGTCCGGCGCCCACAGCTCGAACCGCATGCCTGCCATGATCGGCCGCCCCGCCCCGGCCGCGCCACAGGGCCCGCCCGCGTGTCCCGGCCCGCCCGGACGGCGCATGCCGGGACGTCCCGGAGCTCCGGCGTTCCGCCGCGCCCCGGGCGGCCGCCGCACGGTGGCCGCACGGTGGCCGCAGTGCCGAACCGTTTCTCCGGCCCCGCCGGGAACCCGGCGGGGCGGGAGGGGTCACCGGCCTTTGTGTGACGGGCAGTTCACAGCCCTGCCGCAGAGCCGTCCGGATCTGGACAGGCATAAGCCTGACCGGGACAATTACCGGTCATGACCTCTCTCGAACCGAGCGCCTATCCGCCGCGGGTATCGGATGCGGACCGGGAACGGGCGCTGACCGTTCTCCGGGAGAGCTTCGCCGAGGGAAGGGTCTCGCAGGACACCTTCCAGCGCCGGATGGAGGTCGTGTACGGCGCCCGCCGTCCGGACGAACTCACGGCCGTGCTGATCGATCTGCCCTACCGGGAGAAGCGCGGCCGGCTGGTGCGGGCGGTGGCCCGGGTCGCGGCGCTCAGGAGCTCGGTGCACCGGGCCTGGCGTGCGGAGCGGCTGCCGCAGCTGATGCTGCCCGATGCCGGCCCGCACCCGATGTCCATCGGCCGGGCCCCCGGCCAGATGCTGCGGCTCACGCATGGCAGCGTCTCCCGCTATCACGCGCAGCTCAGCAGCGGCACCGCCGGATGGCAGCTGCGCGATCTCGGCTCGGCCAACGGCACCTGGGTGAACGGTGTGCGGGTGACCGGCTCGGTGCCGGTCCGGCCCGGTGACCAGGTGCGGTTCGGAGACGTGGAATTCCGGCTCGCCGCGCGCTGACGGTGCGCGCGGGAGCCGGATGAGCCGGCCCGCCGCCCCCGGTGCGGGGGCGTGGTGTGGTTGGGGAACGGCAGGCCGGAGCAGTGCCGGACTCGGCGGCCGGCCGGGGCCGGCCGCCGAGTCACGGGTGGTGCCTGTTCCGTCGGATCACTCAGCGGATCGTGCGGCTGTGGTGCCCGGCGCTAGGACGTCGAGCACGACACCGACAGGCTCGCTCCGGGCGGGCTGCCGCTGCCGATGTATCCGAAGGTGGTGGAGGAGCCGGGGGCCAGCGAGCCGTTCCATCCGGCGTTGTCGACCCAGACGTGTTCACCGCTGGTGCGCAGCGAACCGCTCCAGAGCTGGTCGATGCCACCGCCCGAGGGCAGCATCCAGTGCGCGGTCCAGCCGCTGATGGAGCTGGAGCCGCTGTTGGTCACTGTCACCTCGCCCTGGTAGCCACCGCCCCAGCTGTTGGTGACGGTGTGGGTGGCGGAGCACTCGCCGCCGGTCCCGCCGGTGGTGCCGCCCGTGGTGGTGGTGCCACCCGTGGTGGTGCCGCCGGTGGTCGTGGTGCCGCCGGTGGTGGTGCCGCCCGTGGTGGTCCCGCCGGTGGTCGTGGTGCCGCCGGTGGTCGTGGTGCCGCCGGTGGTCGTGGTGCCGCCGGTGGTGCCGCTGCCGCCGGGGACGACGACCTGGCCGTTGCCGCCGTCGAACACCACGTCCGAGCAGCCNCCGCTGCCGCCGGGGACGACGACCTGGCCGTTGCCGCCGTCGAACACCACGTCCGAGCAGCCGTAGAAGGTCTCGTCGCTGTCGGACCGGTCCCACACCGTGTAGATGATGTGCTTGCCGGACTTACCCGAGGGCAGGGTGGCGTTCCAGTAGTAGTGGCCGTCGTCCGAGCCGACACTGCCGCGCTGCGGCGGGTTGGTCACCCGGCTGAACGGCGTCGACTCCAGGTCGGCCCAGGTCAGCGGCCGGGAGGGGTCGTAGCTGTCCTTGGTGATGTACATCCGGAACTCACCGGGGTGGTGCGCCCAGTTGTTGTACCGGATCTCGACGTTCGCACCCGAGGTCAGGCGGGTGTACGGCCAGTCGTTGCGGGCCAGGTCGAACCCGGAGAAGTCGTAGACCGTGGCGTTGCCGCTGCACAGCTTGCCGTCCGGGATGAAGCCCTGCTGACGGCCGGCGCCGTCCGAACGGAGCACCGCGAACCAGTTGTAGAAGGGCGTGGCGCCGCTCTGCTGGAAGGCGGCCCGGCAGGCCGGGTTGCTCGGGTCGATGGCGCCGCCCGCGGTCTGGCTGTACTTGTAGCACAGGTAGGTGCGGCTGCCAGGCATCACCGGCGCGCCGTGCGCGTTGGCGGTGTTGGCACTGACCCAGACCATCAGCAGCGCCGGCAGCGACGCGAACAGCGCGATCAGAGCAGGCCATTTCCAGCGCGCCCGGAGGGCGGCTCTCTTACTCATCCGTGGCGTCCCTTCGCGAGATGAGATGTGGGGGGTGTAGGAAAACCCGCATTGGGAGCGCTCCCATTGGGCCGAAAATAACGTCCGGTCATGAACCTGTAAAGGGATCCGGAAACCGAAAGATGCATCAGATACCGTCCGCCATGCGGACGCAGGACTGGACCACCGGTGCCCCGACAGCGTGTCAGCAGGGCTTTCGCGGCACCGGGGTCCGTTACGAGCCGTCCTCGGGGCGCACCAGAAGCGCCACCGGGGCGTCGGCGAAGAGTTCCTCCAGCGCCGCCCCGTGGTGGACGGTGCGGCCGGTCAGCAGGTCCCGCCAGGACCCCTCCGGCAGCTGCAGCGCGGTGCCCCGCCAGCCGCCGCCCTCCGCCAGCCGTCCGGGCAGCCGGGTGACTGCGGTGACCACCCGGCCGCCGCGGACGAAGGCCAGACAGTGCTCGGCGGCCGGGCCCGCGGCGGCCAGCGGCCGGTAGTCGCCCTCGGCCCCGAACCACTGGGGCCGGGCCCGGCGCAGCCGCAGCGCGGCGGCGGTCAGCCGCAGTTTCTCGTCCGCGGTGCCCTCCGGTGCCGTGCCCTCGTCCAGCGCCACCAGCCGCTTCTCGGGCAGCACCGGCAGCGCCCGGTTGTCCGGGTCGACCAGGGCCAGATACTCCGTCTCGGTGCCCTGGTACAGCTCCGGCACCCCGGGCATGGTCAGCTGCAGCAGCGTCCCGGCCAGCACATTGACCCGGGCCCGCGGGGCCAGCGCGGCGGCGTAGGCGGCCAGTTCCGCACGGGCCGCGCCGCACGGGCCGGCCAGCACGAACCGCTCCACCGCCGCCTCGTAGGCCGGATCGGGCACCAGCCAGCTGGTGTGCAGCCCTGCCTCGCGCACCGACTTCAGCACCGCGGCCAGCAGCCGGTCCGGGTCCGGGCTGCCGCCCAGGCCCAGCGCCAGCTGCCAGACCGACCAGGCCAGATGCGGGTCGGGCGCCCGGCAGCCGCCGTCCGCCGCGGTCAGCTCGGTCAGCCGGGCCAGCAGCCCGGTCCAGCCGCGCGGGTCCTCGGAGAGCGCGGCGATCCGCGCGCGGGCGTCCGCGCTGCGCTTGGTGTCATGGGTGGACAGCACCGTTCCGGTGAACGGCCAGTCCCGCTGGATCCGGGCACAGTAGGCGTGGAAGACCTCCGGCGGCAGCGCGGGCCGGGACGGATCGCCGCCCACCTCGCAGGCGGAGAGCAGCGGGGTGTAGCGGTAGAAGGCGGCATCCTCCACCGACTTGGCCCGCACCGCCGCCGCCACCTGCGCGAACCGCACCCGGAAGTCGTCGGCGTCCCGGCCGCCGCCCAGCCGGCCGAGCGCCAGCTCCCGCACGGTGCGCACCGCCTCGGCCTCCTGCGGCACCGCGAACGCGGCCCCGGCGGCCTCCGCGGCCGAGGCCAGCACCGCCTCGTCGGCGGGCGAGGGCGGGCCGCCCTGCGGCACGTACGGCCGGTACACCGGCAGCCCGGCCAGCAGCTCGACGACGGCGGTGCGCAGGGCCCAGCGGGCGTGGTCGCGCAGCCGCAGCGCCGGCACCTCCCGGCACAGCCGCTCGGCGGTGCGCACCAGCCTTCCGCACTCGGCCGCCAGATCATGGGTGATCACGTGGTACGCGGCACGGCGGACGGTGGCCGCCCAGTCGCCGCCCAGATCGGGCGGGGCGCCGGTGAACGCCCGGTAGCGCTCGGTGAGTTCGGCGGAGCCGCGGGAGCTGGTGAGCACCCCGTCGACATGGCGCAGGGCGTCGTACCCGGTGGTGCCGGCCACCTGCCAGCCGTCGGGCAGCCGCTCGCCGGAACCGAGGATCTTCTCGGCCACCGTCCACACGGCGCCGGTGCGCTCGCTCAGCCGGGCGAAGTAGTCCGCCGGGTCGGCCAGCCCGTCCGGGTGATCCACTCGCAGACCGGTCACCACGCCCTCCCGGACCAGCCGCAGCACCGTGCCATGGGTGGCCTCGAACACCTCGGGGTGCTCGGTGCGCAGCCCGATCAGCTCCGGAATGGTGAAGAAGCGGCGGTAGTTGATGTCCGAGCGGGCCAGCCGCCACCAGGCCAGCCGGTAGTGCTGGGCGTCCAGCAGTGCCGGCAGCTCGGCCGTCTCCGCCGTCTCCGCCGTCTCCGCCGATTCCGGCGCTGCTGCCGGTTCCGCCGGGCGGCCCTGCGGCCCGCGGGAAGCGGCGGGCGCGGCGCGCAGCGGGTAGCGCTGCTCGCCGTAGCGCAGCGCGCCGTTCTCCCGGTCCACGGCCAGGCCCTGCATCTCCTCGCCCAGCGGGCCGCCCAGGAACGGCATCAGCAGCCGGCCGTCGCCGGCCTGCCAGTCGATGTCGAACCAGTGCGCGTACGCCGACTCCGGGCCGTGCCGCAGCACGTCCCACAGCGGCCGGTTCAGATCGGCCGGGACCGGCACCGCCATGTGGTTGGGCACGATGTCCAGCACCAGCCCCATGCCGTGGGCGCGGGCCTCCTCCGCCAGGGCGCGCAGCCCGGCCTCGCCGCCCAGCTCCTCGCGGACCCGGCCGTGGTCGGTGACGTCGTAGCCGTGCGCCGAGCCGGGCACCGCCTCCAGCACCGGGGAGAGGTGCAGATGCGACACCCCCAGCCGGGCCAGATGGGGGACCGCCGCCCGCACCGCGGCGAACGGGAACTCCGGCCGGACCTGAATCCGGTAGGTCGCGGTCGGCACCCCGCGCGGGCCGGTCCGGGCATCCCGCGCCCGCCGTGCGCCGGGCGCACTCTCCGGCGTGCGCCCCTCCCGCCCGGCGGGCGGGGCGTTGTCCCAGGTGGGCGCGGAGGGCGCGGTGGGGCGGGGCGCGGTGCCGGCGGAGGGGCGCGGGCCGTCCGGCGGCGAGGGCGGTCGGTGGGCGGACGTCATGACTGGCCCCTGCCCCGACCGGCGTGCGCACAAGCCACGTTGGTGCACCGGCCGACCCCGGCAGCGGGCTGCGGCGGCCGCCGCGCGCGCAGTAGGCTTCCTTGATCCTTGAACGGCGGAAGGTGGTGCGTCCGGTGAGCTCTTCCGGTCTTGAGCTCCCCTCGGGGAACGGGGGCGAGACCGCCGAGGCGGCTCAGGCCGGCGCGGTGTCCGTTCCGCGGCCGGTGGAGATCGGGGCGGATCTGTCCTGGGGTCCCGAGGACTGGGCCGAGGTGCGCACCCGGGTGGAGCGCGCCGGCCGGGCGTACGTCTGGCTCAACCTGGTGGAGCAGCGGCTGCGCTCGGTGGTGGGCCTGGTGCTGCGGCCGGTCTACGAGCCGGTGCACGGCGAGGACTGGGAGGTGGCCGCGGCCGGCCCGACCGGCCAGGAATGGGTGCAGCGGGCGGCGGCGCTGCGCGAGGTGAGCCGCCGCAAGGGCCATGTGCTGGACCCGGCCGACGACTCGGTGCTGGCCTTCCTCACCCTGCCGCAGCTGCGCGAGCTCATGGTGCAGCACTGGCCCTGCTTCGCGCCGTACCTGGAGAACCGGCGCGAACTGGAGCTGACCCTGGACGAGCTGGAGGTGGCGCGCAGCGCGGTGATCCGCAACCGCGGGCTGAGCCGGGCGGTGCTGGACCAGGCCGAGCGCGGCTGCTCCCGGCTGCTGCGCATGCTGGACGGCTCGGGCACCGAGGCCGCGGCCGGGCCGCTGCCGGCCGACGCGGTGGAGCATCTGGTCGGCGACCGGTTCACCGATGTGGCCGGGGTGCACCCGGACCGGGTCCGGCTCCAGCGCGAGCTGCCCCCCGAACTGCTGTTCGGTGAGGCTCGCCGGCTGGACGCCGTGGGAGTGGCGCTGGGTCTGCTGGTGCAGAACTACCCGGGCCGCCGGCTGGTCCGGCTGGCGGACGAGGGCTGCCGGATACGGCTGCTGTTCCTGAACCCGGCGAGCGGGGCCATGCGCCGCCGGGAGCGTGAGCTGGGCCTGCGCCGCGGCGAGCTGGCGCGGGCCGTCGAGACGGCGATCCTGCATGTACGCAGGGTACGCAGCCGGGTACGCGACCCGGAGGCATTCGAGATCCACGTGTTCGACGAGATTCCCCGGTTCTCCGCCTATTTCGTGAACGACGACGGTCCGGACGGCATCGCGGTGGTGCAGCACTACCTGCGCCGCAGCCGGGGCGTGGAGACCCCGGCGATGGTGCTGCGCCGGGCCGGGCGCGAGGTGGTGCGGCCGGAGGGGGCCGGCAAGGGGCACGGCGAGCTCAGCCTCTTCGACGCCTACCGGGAGGAGTTCGAGGCGGAGTGGAACGACTCCCGCCCGGTGTCCTGACGGCCGCCGCCCCGGGCCCGCCGTGTGCACCCGGTCCCGGCCGCCGCGTTCACCCGCTCGGGGCCGGTGTCATATGATCCACCTCTGACCTACGTCAGCCGAAGTTGCCTGACGGCGGCACCCTTCGTAGCGTCGTGCGTCGCCATACCGCCGCTTGGAAGCAGATAATGCGCCGAGAAATTCCCCCATTGAGGGACGTAAAAGACATCACGCAGAAGAAGCGCGACGCGTGGTGGACGGTGCTGCTGGTCGACCCCGTGGCCACCCCACTGGTCCGGTGGACCGCGATCTGGACCCGGGTCACCCCCAACCAGATCACCTGGTTCGCGCTCTTCCTCGGACTGGGCGCAGCGGCCTGCTTCACCCGGGGCACCTGGGGCTGGCTGCTGGCCGGCGCGCTGCTCTACCACCTGAGCTTCGTGCTGGACTGCATGGACGGCAAGCTCGCCCGGCTCACCGGCACCGGCTCGATCTTCGGCGGCTGGCTGGACTACGTCTTCGACCGGGTCCGGGTGCTGTGCTGCGCCGTCGCCCTGATGGGCGGCCAGTACCAGCGCACCGGCGACCCGGTCTTCCTGTGGCTCGCGGTGGCCGTGGTCTTCCTGGACATGATCCGGTACGTGGACGCGCTGCAGATCTTCAAGATGCGGTACGACATGCGCCGGTCGCTCAAGGCCCGCATCCAGCGGGCGCGGGCCGACGGCAACGCCGTGGAGCTGGCGTTCATGGAGGACCTGCTCCAGAAGAACCCGGAAGCGGACATCGAGAGCGACCGGGCGGAACGCGAGCGGCACCGCACCGGGCCCGTTCCGGCGGCTCCCGCCGCGGTGACCGTGCCCGCCCAGCGCACCGGGGAGGGCGACCGGGCGGAGGCCGCCGTGCCCGTGGGCGGGGCGGCGGCCCCGGACCCGGAGCGGGAGGCGGAGGACGCCGCCAGGGTGGTCGACCTCCAGCGGGAGTTCCGCAGCCGTTTCCCCTGGTACCTCAATGTCCGCACGCTGCTGCTGCGGCACCGCATCCGGCCCCATCTGATCAGCGGCATCGAGTTCCAGATGGGCGTGTTCATCGTGGGGCCGGCGCTCAACGCGGTGGTGCCGGTGACCATCGCCTCCGGGGCGCTGCTGCTGCTGTTCGAGCTGGCGATCATCTACAAGCTCCAGCTCTCCACCCGTGACTTCGAGCGGACCATAAACGACTTCGACGCCCGGGAGGAGTCGCCGGAGCAGGAGCGCGAGCGGCAGGAGCAGCCGCTGGCCTCCGCCGAGCCGGCGGCCGGCCCGGTCTGAGCCGCCCCGGCGGCTGACGGCGGCCCGTCCGCTGTCGGTGCCCGCCCGTACGCTGCTCTCATGACGAGTCGGCGTGACACCGGACAGGCGCCTGCGGGCGAGCGGCACGGCAGCGGCCGGGTGCCCTATGTGGCACTGCTGCGCGGCATCAACGTCGGCGGCAACCGCAAACTGCCCATGGCGCAGCTGAGGGAGATCCTCGCCGGGCTGGGGCACGGCACCGTGCGCACCTATGTGCAGAGCGGCAATGCCGTGTTCACCGCCCCGCCCGCGGAGCCCGGGGAGCTGGCCGGGGCGCTGGCGGGGGCCATCGAGAAGCGCTTCGGCTTCACGGCCGGCACCCTGGTGCTGACCGGCGAGGAGCTGCGCGCCACCGCGGCACGCTGCCCGTTCCCCGCCGAGCAGCTGGACCCGGCCCGGCTCGCCGTGCTGTTCCTGCACGGCCCCGCCGCCCGGCTGCCGCTGGCCTCCGCCGACCCCGCCGCCTACGCGCCGGACGAGTTCCGGCTGGGCGAGCGGGAGGTCTTCGCCTGGTTCCCCGGCGGAATGGGCCGCAGCAAGCTCGGGGAGGTGCTCTCCCGGCAGCCCGCCGAGGGGGTGGCCACCCTGCGCAACTGGCGCACCGTGAGCCGGCTGCTGGAGCTGCTGGACGAGCTGGAGCCGCCCGGCCGGCCCGGCTGAGTTCCCGGACGGCCGCGCGTCCGGCGATTCCGCCCACAGCGTGTTCCGGTTCCCGGCCCGCCGCGGCCGGGGAAGGCTGGCCGGTATGAGAACACTCGTACTGGGCGGGACCGAATTCGTCGGACGTGCCGTGGCCGAGGAAGCCCTCGGCCGGGGCTGGGAGGTCACGGTGTTCAACCGGGGCACCAGGCCCGCCCCGGCCGGGGCGGCCGGGCTGCGCGGCGACCGCTCCGCACCGCGGGGCCTGGCCGCACTCGGGGACGGCGCCTGGGATCTGGTGGTGGACACCTGGACCGGCGCGCCGAGCGCGGTCCGGGACATGGCCCGGCTGCTGGCCGGCCGGGTCCCGCAGTACACCTACATCTCCAGCCGCTCCGTCTACCGGATGCCCGCCCCGGCCGGGCTCACCGAGGAGGGTCCCACGGTGGAGGCGTCCCCGGACGCCGGGGCGAGCGACTACGCCGCCAACAAGCGCGGCGGCGAGCTGGCCGCGGAGCGCGAGTACGGGGACCGTGCGCTGTTCGTCCGGGCCGGCCTGATCATCGGGCCGCACGACAACGTGGGGCGGCTGCCCTGGTGGCTGAGCCGGATCGCGCGCGGCGGCCCGGTGCTGGCCCCCGGTCCCCGGGAGCTGCCGCTCCAGGTGATCGACGCCCGCGATCTCGCCCGCTGGGCGCTGGACGCCTCCGCCCGCGGTCTCGGCGGCCCCTACGACATGGTCAGCCCCTCCGGCTTCACCACCACCGGTGAGCTGCTCGACACCTGTGCCGAGGTGACGGGCTCGCAGGCCGCGCTGCACTGGGCCCCGCCGGAGGTGGTGACCGGGGCCGGGATCGAGCCGTGGACCGAGATGCCGCTGTGGATGCCGCCCGGCGAGATGCACGACACCATTCACCGCTCGGACGTCTCCAAGGTGCTGGCGGCCGGGCTGCGCTGCCGCCCGGTGCGGGATTCGGTGGCGGACACCTGGACGTGGATGCGCACCGAGGGCGGCATGGAGCCCCGCGTGCACGACGCCATGCCCGGCCGCCCCGGTGTCCCACCGGAGAAGGAGGCCGCGGCACTGCGCGCCCTGGAGAGCCGGCCGGGCGGGCAGCGGAACACCGCTCAGGGGACGGGACGGGTGCCCGGGACGGCCAGGCCGGACTCGTAGGCGAAGACCACCAGCTGGGCGCGGTCCCGGGCGGCCAGCTTGGTCAGGGCATGGCTGACATGGGTCTTCACCGTGGTCGGGGAGATCACCATGCGGGCGGCGATCTCGTCGTTGGACAGCCCCCGCGCGACGTGGGCGACCACCTCGCGCTCCCGGTTGGTCAGCATCGCCAGCCCGTCGCTGGCGGCGGCACCGGTCACCGGCGGCCGGGAGACGTACTCGCCGATCAGCCGGCGGGTGATGGCCGGGGACAGCAGGGCGTCACCGCGGGCCGCGGTGCGCACCCCGTGCAGCAGATCGGCCGGCTCGATGTCCTTGACCAGGAAGCCGCAGGCACCGGCCCGCAGGGCGTTGAAGACGTACTCGTCCAGCCCGAAGTTGGTGAGGATCACCACGTGCACGCCGGTCAGCTCCGGGTCGGCCGCGATCCGGCGGGTCATCTCGATGCCGTCGGAAACCGGCATCTGGATGTCGACCAGGGCGACATCGGGCCGGTGCCGCCGGGCCAGCTCCACCCCCTGCCGGCCGTCGGCCGCCTCCGCCACCACCTCGATGTCGTCCTCGGCCTCCAGCAGGGCGCGGAAGCCGCCCCGGATCAGATGCTGGTCGTCGGCGAGCAGCACGCTGATCATCGCGCCACCCTCCCGCCGGCCGTGCCCGGTTCGGTGCCCGCCGCCGCCCCGCCGGCGGCCCCGGCCCCGGTGACCGGGCGCGGCCCGCCG
>NZ_WTLH01000073.1 GCF_011421595.1 Streptomyces sp. YIM 98790
GTCGGCGGGCAGCGCACCGCGCTGCCACCCCTCCGGCGCGGTGACGCCGTCCGGCGCCAGCAGCGTCCCGGCGGCCCCCGCCGCCGCGGCCTGCGCGGCCAGCAGCCCGAGCAGTTCTGCGTCGTCCCCGGCCAGGACCAGCCGGGTGGCGGCGTCCGGCGCGGCGGGCCGGGGGAGTTCCTCCCAGGCCACCTCGTACAGGCCGGAGGTGCCGGTGCCCTCCTCCGCCGCCGGCGGGGCGGGGGCGATGCCGGGCGCCGGAGCGGCGGCACGGGTGGCGGGGCCGGCGGCGGGGCTGCTGGCGGGGCTGCTGGCGGGGCTGCTGGTGGGGGCGTAGCGGCGGTGCTGCCAGGGGTAGTTCGGCAGCGTCGCCACCCGGCGCGGCGGCTCGTCCCCGGCCGGGGCCTGCGCCCCGGCACCGCTGCCGGTCTCGGTGACGGTGACGGCCGGGCTGGTGCCGCCCTCGGCCAGCACCTGGAGTGCCTCGATGGCCGCCGCCGCGTCCGGTGCCGTGACCTCGGCGCGCATCGGCAGCGCGGCCCGCCCGTGGGTGGCGGTCCAGGCGAAGGCCGCATACCCGGCCGGGTCATCGCCACCGCCGTCGGCGGCCAGGTGGTCGGCGTAGGAGGCGGCCAGTTCGCGCAGTGCCTCGGGGGTGCGGGCGGAGAGGGTGAAGCCGGTGACCGGCGGGACGCCGCCCCGCCCCGGCGCGGCCTCGTCCTCCGCCGGGCCCACGATCACATGGGCGTTGGTGCCGGCCATGCCGAAGGAGCTGACGCCGGCCCAGGAGCCGCCGCCCTCCCAGGGCCGCAGCTCGCCGGACAGCGTCACGCCCGTGCCGTCCAGCTCGATCCGCGGATTGAGCGTGCGGAAGTGCACCAGCGGCGGCACCGCCCGGTGCCGCACGCACAGCACGGCCTTGATCAGGCCGGCCACGCCCGCCGCCGCCTCCAGGTGCCCCATGTTGGTCTTGACCGAGCCGACGTGCAGCGGTGAGCCGCCGCCGGGCCGGCCCAGCGCCTCGACGATGGCCTCCATCTCGATCGGGTCGCCCAGCGAGGTGCCGGTGCCGTGCGCCTCGACCAGCCCGATGTCGGACGGCTCGAGCTGCGCATCGGCCAGGGCCGCCCTCAGCAGACCGGTCTGGGAGAGCACGTTCGGCGCGGTGAAGCCGGAGGACCGCCCGTCCTGGTTGGTGGCGGTGCCCTTGATCACGCCCAGCACCCGGTCGCCGTCGCGCCGGGCGTGGTCCAGCCGCTTGAGCACGACCACCCCGACGCCCTCGCCCCGGACGAAGCCGTTGGCCCGGGCGTCGAAGGCCCGGCACAGCCCGTCCGGGGAGAGCGAGCGGGTCTGCTCGATGACCCGGGTGGAGCCGGGCGACAGCACCAGGTTGACGCCGCCTGCCAGCGCCACGTCCACCTCGCCCCGGCGCAGCGCCTGGGCGGCGGTGTGCACGGCGACCAGCGAGGAGGCGCAGGCGGTGTCGATGGCCACGGCCGGGCCGGTCAGGCCCAGGCTGTAGGCGATGCGGCCGGCGGCGAAGCTGTGCCCGTTGCCGGTGGCCGCGTAGGTGCTGTCGGGGCTTTCGCCGGTCAGCCAGTCCGCGTAGTCCTGGCGGCCGGTGATGCCGACGTAGGTGCCGACCCGGGCGCCGGAGAGCCGGGCGGGCGGCAGCGCGGCGTGCTCCAGCGCCTCCCAGGCCACCTCCAGCAGCAGCCGGTGCTGCGGGTCGATGGCCCGGGCCTCGCGCGGGCTGATGCCGAAGAACGCGGCGTCGAAGTCGAGCACCTCGTCCAGGAAGCTGCCCCGGCCGGGCAGATCCGCCCACTCGGCGGCGAACGGGCCCATCCGGTGCTCGGGCCGGGCCCGCACCAGGTCGGCGCCGGAGCTGAGCGCCGCCCAGTAGCCGTCCAGGTCCTGGATGCCGCCGGGCAGCCGCAGGCCGATGCCGACGATCGCCAGCGGCAGGCCCTCGCCGCGCTCCGCGAGCTGGGCCTTGAGTGACTTGATGGTCGCCATCGCGCGGGTCAGCGGCGTGGCGCGGCCGGAACCGGCGCTCTCCTGGGCGGCGGCGCCCGTGGCGGCGGCGGTGCCGGGTGTGGTGCCGTTCGTCATGGGGGACACGTCCTCAAGGGGTCGTCAGGCCACGGTGGCCAGGGTCTGCTGGCGGTTCTGCCGGCGGTCGTGCCGGTCGTGCGGGTCGTGCTGCCGCTCACCGGCACCGGCGTCCGCGCCGGGCTGCTGCCCGGGCCGCGGCTGGGTGCCGTCCTGCGCGGCGGCCTGCTGCCCGAGGCGTTCGCTCAGCGCGCCGGACAGGGCGCGGGAGGTGCCGTAGGTCCACAGCAGGGTGGGCGAGAGGGTGAGGCCGAACGCGGCCTCCAGGCGGTTGCGGAGCTCCAGGCTCATCAGGGAGTCCAGGCCCATCGCCTTGAACGGGGTCTCGCGGTCGATGTCCTCGGGGTCCAGACGCAGCACCCGGCCGAGGTTCTCCCGGACCCGGGTCTCCACCAGGTTCGGCCGCTCCTCCTCGGCGGCGGCCAGGTAGAGGGAGAGGAAGGCGCCGCCGCCGTCGGCCCGGCCGCCGTTCTCCTTCAGGGAGTTGTGCAGCGTCTCCCAGGTGCGCTGGGCGGCGGTGTCGGGGTAGGCGTCGAACCACTGCCGCAGGTTCAGCGGCATGTAGCCGACGACCTGCCGGTCCTGGCCCAGGTAGCGTTCCAGCGCGGCCCAGCCGTCCTCGGCGGGGAAGCTGGACATGCCCCGGTCGCCGAGGCGGGCGCCGCGCACGTCCTCCTCGGCGGCCAGGCCGATCCCGGCGAACGGGCCCCACTGCACGGCCAGCGCGGGGCGTCCGGCGTGCCGCCGGGCCTGGGCCAGGGCGTCCAGGTAGGCGTTGCCGGCCGCGTAGCCGGCCTGGCCGGCGTTGCCGATCAGCGAGGCGACCGAGGAGAACAGGACGAACATGTCCAGCGGGTCGTCGGCGGTGGCCGCGTCCAGGTGGCGGGCGCCGTCCACCTTGGGCGCCAGCACCCGGGCGATCTGCCCGGGGGTGGCGTTGGTGACGGTGGCGTCGTCCAGCACGCCGGCGGCGTGCACCACGCCGCGCAGCGGCGGGAGGTCCTCGCGGACGCGGGCCAGGGCCCGCCGCACCGCTTCCCCGTCGGCGACGTCGCAGGCGTAGGACTCGACGCGCACGCCCTGCTCGCGCCACCGCTCCATGGCCTCGCGGGCCTCGGGGCCGGGGGCGGAGCGGCCCAGCAGGGCCAGGCCGCCGGCGCCGCGTGCGGCCATGAAACCGGCCAGGGACAGGCCCAGGCCGCCCAGGCCGCCGGTGATCAGGTAGGTGCCGTCGGGGCGGAACGCGCCGCCCGTGAGCGGCTCGGGCGCGATGGTGGTCACGGCCTCGGGGCGGGTGAGCACGAACTTGCCGATGTGGGTGCCGTGCGACATCTCGCGCAGCGCCTCGGCGGCCCCGGTGAACTCCCGCTCCAGGCGGGGCAGCGGGGTGATGCGGCCCTCGGTGACCTCCCGCCAGGCGGCGGCCAGCAGCCGGGCGAACCGGCCGGGGCGGCGGTCCAGCAGCCCGGCCAGGTCGACGGAGACCAGGCTGATGCCCTTGCGGAACTCGCCCAGTCCGATGGTGCGGCCGGAGTAGATGTCCTTCTTGCCGACCTCGACGAAACGTCCGTCCTCGGCGAGGGCGGCCAGGCCGAGCGGGATGGCGGCGCCGGTGAGGGAGTTGAGGACCACGTCCACGCCGCGTCCGCCGGTGGCGGCGCGCACCCCCTCGGCCCAGTCCAGGCCGCGGGAGTCGAAGACGTGCCCGATGCCGAGGTCCTCGCGGAGGTGGCGGCGCTTGGCCTCGGTGCCGGCGGTGGCGATCACCGTGGCGCCCAGGGCGCGGGCGACCCGGATGGCGGCCAGGCCCAGGCCGCCGGCGGCGGAGTGGACGAGGACGGTCTCCCCCGCCTCCAGGCGGGCCAGGTCCACCAGCCCGTACCAGGCGGTGCCGAGCGCCAGCGGCAGCCCCGCGGCGTCGGCGTCCGGCAGGCCGTCCGGGACGGGGACGGCATGGTCGGCGCGGACCGTGACGTGCGACGCCATGGCGCCCATGACGCAGGCGGCGGCCCGGTCCCCGGGCGCGAAGCCGGTGACGCCCTCGCCGACGGCCACGATCCGGCCGGCGCACTCGCCGCCGAGCAGCCCGGCCCCGCCGGTGGTGTCGGGGTAGGTGCCCATGGCCTTCATCACGTCGATGAAGTTCAGTCCGGCGGCGGTGACCTCGATCTCCACCTCGCCGGGGGCGGGGGCGCGGCGGGCCAGCGGGCGGAACTCCAGGCCCTCCCACATGCCGGGGCGGGGCGCGGCCAGCCGGAACGGCTGGGCGGTGGACCGCCAGGGGGTGCGGGGCGCGGCGTCGGTGCCGTCCTCGGCGGGCGCCCCGGCCAGCAGACGTCCGGCCAGACGGTGGCCGTCGCGCAGCACGACCTGGTCCTCGCCGTCGTCGGCCAGCAGTTCGGCGGCGCACGCGGCGGCCCAGCCGCTCTGCTCGGGGGCGGTGTCGATGAGCAGCGGGGAGAGTTCGGAGTGCTCCCGGCGCAGCACCCGGCCGAAGCCCCAGAAGAGGGCGGAGCCCGGGTCGGGCGCGCCGTCTCCGGCCACGGCGGCGGACTGGGCCCGGGAGGTGACCAGCGCCAGCCGCACACCGCCCGGCTGCCCGGCCACCGCCCGCACCGCCTCCGGGATGCGGGCCAGGGCGGCCCGCTGGGCGTCCAGGCCGGCCGCGGCATCGGGTGCCACGACGGCCACGCCGCGCAGCCCGGTGACCTCGCCCAGCGCCTCGGCGGTGACCTCCGCCCCCGCCACGGCCTCCGCCCCGGCCGCCCGCAGCGCCTCGGCGAGAGCGGCTCCCCGCTCCCCGCCCCCGGCGACCAGCCACCCGCCGCCGCCGGCGCCGGCGCCGGAACCGGAACCGGAGCGGTCCCGGGGGACGAAGGCGAGGCGGTAGTCGCGGCCGGTGCCGTCGTCGGCCGCGGCGGCCGTCAGCGGGCGCATCCGCACCCCGGTCATGGTGAGCAGCGGCTGCCGGCCGGCGGTGAAGAGGGTGACGTCGAAGCACTGTTCGCCGCCCTCGCAGGGCAGCTCCACGGCGTGCGACCAGACCTCGGTCACCGGCTCGGCCAGGTCACCGTGCAGGTCGATGCGGCGGACGGCCGTGGGAACGACCGTGACGCCCTCCTCGCACAGCGCCAGGACGGCCTGCAGCGCGGCGTCCCACAGCGCCGGGTGCACGCTGTGCGGGCGGGCCCCGGCGCGGCAGCGCCTGGGCAGCACCACCTCGGCCAGCACCTCCGTCGCGTCCCGGCGCAGCCCGGTGATGCCCCGGAAGGCCGGTCCGTAGTGCAGCCCGCGCGCCGCGCACGCGGCGTAGAAGTCGTCGCCGGAGACGGTCTCGCCGCTCCCGGCGAGGGCGGCGGGGAAGTCCGCCACCGGGCCCGGAGCGGTGTTCTGCCAGACACGGGCCGTGGCGTGCCCGGTCCAGCCGGGCGCGCCCTCGGGCAGCGACAGCAGGGTGAAGCCGCCGCCCTCGGTGACGTCGTCCCGCCACAGCACGCCCATCCGGGCCACGGCCGCGTCGCCCTCGCCGAAGGTCAGGTCACCGGTGAAGGCCACGTCGGTCAGCGACGCCGGCAGTTCCCCGTACCGGGCGCGGGCGGCGGCCAGGGCGTAGCCGAGCATGGCCACGCCGGGCAGCACCACCGCGTCGTCCACCCGGTGGTCGGACAGCCAGGGCGCGCTCTCCGGTCCGGCCTCGAACTCGCCCTGCCACACGTCCTGTTCGGTCACGGACGGGCTGAGGGCGAGCTGCTCCCCCGCGCCTGTCGCGGCCCGCCGCCGCCCGGTCTCCAGCCAGAACGCCGACCGCTGCCACGGGTAGGCGGGCACCGGGGCGCACGCGTCGCGCGGCAGGGTGCCGAACGGCTCCAGTCCGGCCGTGAAGCCGCGGGCGAAGGACAGCGCCAGGTCGGCGGGGGCGCCCTGCCGGCGCCGCAGCGAGCTCAGCACGGCCGGGGCGGTGCCCTCGCGCGCCGCGCCGATCTGCTCGATGGCCGGGGCCAGCACCGGGTGCGGGCTGATCTCCACCACATGGGTGACGCCGTCGGCCAGCAGCGCGCCCATGGCGTCGTGGAACATCACCGGGTTGCGCAGGTTGTCGACCCAGTACGCGGTGTCCATCTCGGGGCCGGCCAGCCGCTCCACCCGCACCGTGGACATCAGCGGCACCCGGCCCTGCCGGGGCCGGAGCCCGGCCAGTGCCTCGGCCAGGGCGGGCCGCAGCTCGTCCATCTGCGGGCTGTGCGAGGCGTAGTCCACGTTCACCAGGCGGCAGTAGACGTCCTCGGCCTCCAGGATTTCCTTCAGCGTCAGCACGGCGTCGGTGTCGCCGGAGAGCACGCTGCTGGTGGGGCCGTTGCTGACGGCCAGCGAGACCAGGTCCTCGAAGCCCTCCAGGGCCTCGCGGGCGGCGTCCGCGCCCAGGTCAACGGCGAGCATCCGGCCGCGGCCGGAGACCCGGCCGGCGATGGCGCTGCGCCGGGCGATGATCCGCGCGGCGTCCTCGTAGGAGAGGATGCCGGCCACGGTGGCGGCGGTGACCTCGCCCTGGCTGTGGCCGACGACCACATCCGGTTCGACGCCGGCCTGCCGCCACAGGGCGGCGATGCCGGCCGACACCGCCCACAGGGTGGGCTGGATCATGTCGTTGCGCTCCAGCCAGCCGTCCCCGGCCTCGCCGGTGACGACGGCCCGCAGGTCCCAGTCGGTGTGCGGCTTGAGGGCCTCGGCGCAGTCGTCGATGACGGCGGCGAACGCCGGGTCGGCGGCGTAGAGTTCGCGGCCCATGCCGGCCCACTGGGAGCCCTGGCCGGGGAAGACGAAGGCGGTCCTGCCGCGTTCCCGGGCGGTGCCGGTGACCAGGCCCGGCGCGGTCTCGCCCCCGCCGCCGTCGCCGTCGCCGCCGCCGTCCGCGAGCTGCTCCAGGGCGGCCAGCACCGGGCCGTGGTCGGCCGGGTCGGCGGCCACCACGGCGGCCCGCACCGGGAAGCTGTCCCGGCGCCAGGCCAGGGTGCCGGCCAGCCGGGGCAGCGGCACGGAACCCTCGGCGACCCGCTCGCGCAGTCCGGCGGCGCGGGCGCGCAGCGCGTCCCTGCTGTGCGCCGAGACCGGCAGCAGCACCGGCCGGGCCGGGGCGGCCTCCGCCGCCGGCCCGTCGCGGCGGGCGTTCCCGGGCGGGGTGGTGATGATGACGTGGGCATTGGTGCCGCCCCAGCCGAAGGAGTTCACGCCCATGTAGAGGGGCCCCTCCTCCGGAAGGGGCAGCGGCTCGCGCACCACATGCAGGTTCAGCTCGTCGAACGGAATGGTGTCGTTGAGCTGTTCCGCGTGCAGGCTCGGCGGCACGACCCGGTGCTGGGAGGCCAGCACGATCTTGAACAGGCCGGCCAGGCCGGAAGCACCTTCCAGATGGCCGATGTTCGACTTCACCGAGCCGACCGGGAGCGGGGAGGCGGGGTTCCGCCGCTGCCCCAGCGCCCGGCCGAGGGCACCGGCCTCCACGGGGTCTCCGCGTTTGGTGCCGGTGCCGTGTGCCTCGACGTACGCGAGCCGGTCCGGGTGGACGCCGGAGTCCTCGTAGACCCGGCGCAGCAGCTCCTCCTGGGCTTCGGGGCGGGGCGTGACCAGGCTGTCGCCGCCGCCGTCGTTGTTGACGGCGGTGCCGGCGACGACGGCGTGCACCCGGTCGCCGTCGGCCAGGGCCCGGGAGAGCGGTTTGAGATAGACGGCGGCGACGCCCTCGCCGCGCACGAAGCCGTTGGCGCCCGCGCCGAAGGCGGCGCAGCGGCCGTCCGGCGACAGGCCGCCGAAGTGGGTCAGCCCGATCGACACATCGGGGGTGAGGATCAGGTTGATGCCGAAGACGAGCGCGCCCTCGACCTCCCCGGCGCGGATCGCCTGGGCCGCCAGGTGCAGGGCCACCAGGGAGGAGGAGCAGCCGGTGGCCAGGGTCAGGCTGGGCCCGGTCAGGCGCAGGAAGTAGGAGACGCGGGCGGCGATCACGTCGATGGCCTCGCCGACCGCGCTGCGCTGGGTGTGCCCGGCGCCGTTGTTCTTGCGCAGCAGCTCGTAGTCGTGCCAGACGGTGCCGGCATAGACGCCGACGGGGGTGCCGTGCAGGTCGGCGGCGCGCACGCCGGCGTCCTCCAGGGTCCGCCAGGCGGCCTCCAGCACCAGCCGGTGCTGCGGGTCCACGTCGGCGGCCTCGCGGTGGGAGATGCCGAAGAAGGCCGGGTCGAACGCGTCGACACCGTCGATGAAGCCGCCGACGTTCTGGATCTGCTTCTCGGGGTCGAGCTGCGCGGAGGCGTCCCAGCGGTCGGCGGGCACGGGCCGGATGGCGTTGCCGCCGTCACGGAGCAGGGTCCACAGTTCCCCGGTGTCCGAGGCGCCGGGGAACCGGCCCGCCATGCCGACGATGGCGATGGGCTCCCCGGCGGCCGGGGCGGCCGGGCGCGCGGAGTCGTGGTGGTCGGATTCTGCGTGCATCTCTACCTCGGTCGAAGACGTGGACGGTCGGGCGGCACGGGCATCGGTGGCCTGCGGAAACACGGCCGGACGGGCGGCGGGCACGGACTGCGGGCACGGGCTGCGGGCACGGGCGGCGGGCCGCCGCCGGGGCTCAGAGCTCGGGACCGGCGGCGGGGCCGTTCTCCAGACGGGACTTGACCCGGGCCAGCACCTCGGAGGCCAGGGCGCCGTCGACGGCCCGGTGGTCGAAGGCGAGCGAGAGGGTGAAGGCGGGCGCCACATGCACCCGGCCGTCGCGGGCCAGCGCCGTCTCGGCGATCCGGCCCACGCCGAAGCCGAGAGTGCCGGAGATCATCGGGAAGATCGCCCGCACCGGCTCCTGGCCCACCGAGGTGACCGAGAAGGTGCCCTGCAGGGCGGCCCGGCGGCTCGGGTCGGCCATGGCGGCCCGGTAGACCAGGCGGGCCACCGGCAGCGGCAGCTTCTGGATGCGCGCCAGCTGCCGGAACGGCCCCTCCTCGGCCACCTCGGCGTTCTTGTAGGTGGTGACGTAGCTCTGGATCTCGTGCGGGGTCAGGTTCTGGGCGGCCGGGATGGTGCCCGAGACCACGCAGCGCACCCCGTCCACGGTCTTGTCGAACAGCACCTTGGCGGCCACGTCGTCCGGCACGGCCAGCCGGGGCCGGAACCGCCCGCCCCAGAACAGCGCCCGGGACTCCGGGTAGTCGGCGACCACATCGGCCGCGGCCTTGACCACCAGGCTGATGTAGCTCAGCTCCGGGTTCTCGGCCTTGGCCTCGGCCATCCGGCTGGCGTCCACATCGGCCCACAGATAGACGTGGCAGGTGCGGCGGGCCCCGGACAGGAAGGTCAGGGTGCCGCGCCGGGCGCGGGGGAACGGGCCGGTGCGGGGCGGCGCGGGCGGCGGCGCCGGGGCGGGCGGCAGGTAGGCCGCGTCGGCCTCGGCGTCGAAGGCGTCCCCGCTTGCCCCGCCGACCGCTCCGGCCGGAACGACCGATGTCATGACAGCCCCTCTCCGGCGGCGTCCGCCACCAGCTCGGCCAGGTCGCCCAGGGTCTCGGCGGCCATGAAGCGTTCGTAGTCCAGCGGCGCGCCGGCCTCGCGCTCCAGGTAGACCAGGACCCGCATCTGGTTGACGGAGTCCCAGCCCTCGGTGGTGGCCAGCACGGTGAAGGTGGTGAGCTGGTTCGGGTCGGCGTCGAGCAGCTGGGCCAGAGCCTCGGCGACCAGTTGTTCCGCGGTGCCGGCGGGTGACTCAACGGACATGGAAGGCTCCCTTGTCATCGGGGACCCGTATCCACGCGGGAACTCCGGGGAGCGGGNTGGCCAGCACGGTGAAGGTGGTGAGCTGGTTCGGGTCGGCGTCGAGCAGCTGGGCCAGAGCCTCGGCGACCAGTTGTTCCGCGGTGCCGGCGGGTGACTCAACGGACATGGAAGGCTCCCTTGTCATCGGGGACCCGTATCCACGCGGGAACTCCGGGGAGCGGGTCGGTCAACGGGCGGCGCCAGGCGGTGGCGCCGGTGTCCGGCTCGGCCTCGCCGTCCGGGGCGAAGCCCTGGCCGGCGTAGAAACCGGCGAACCGGGTGTTCTTGGGGCTGGGCACGAAACGGCCGGTGACGGCGGGTGCGCCGGCCGCCCGTGCGGCGCGCAGCACCAGCGCGAGCAGGGCGTCCTCCACGCCGCGGGCGAAGACCCGGCAGCTCAGCACGTAGTTCTCCACCGCCCAGGCGCCGTCCGGCCGCTCGGCCAGGGCCAGCGCGGCGATCAGGCCGTTGTCGCCGAACTTGTCGGTGAGGCGGGCGCCGAAGAACGCGCCGCTGCCGTCGGCGGCCCGGCGGGCCAGCTCCTCCTCGCCGTAGCGCAGGCCGGTCAGGTTGAACTGGTTGGTCTTGCCGAAGAGCTGCACGATCCGGCCGGTGTTCAGCGGCCCGGCCGGCTCCACGGTCAGCTCGGAGTCCAGGGCGGCCAGGTAGCTCGTCAGGTCGGTGGCGGATTCGGCCGCCTCGGCGCGGGCGGCCCGCGCCCGGTACAGCTCGGTACGGCCCCGGTCCTCCTCGGTCAGCCGCAGGGTGAGGAAATCACCGCGGGCGGCCAGGTGGGCGGCGTAGTCGGCCGGGTCGGGCGGCAGTTCCACGGTGGCGACCTGCGGCAGCTCACTGCGCATCAGGCCGCGCTCCACCTTGCTGTCGTCCACGAAGACCATGGCGTCGACGCCGAGGTTGAGATCGCCGGCCAGCTTCCGCACGCTGCCCGGCTTGGGCTCCCAGTGGGCGTGCACGGCCACGAACGACTCCGGGCCGAGAACCATCTCCGGGTGGGTGGCGATGGCCTCCCGGGCGCGGTCCTCGTCGTTCTTGGAGGCCACGGCCAGCAGCACGCCCTGCGCCTGGTAGTCGCGGGCCAGCCGCTGGAGTTCGCGGTGGGCCGAGCCGGGGTAGGCGCCGCCCAGCTTCAGGCCGCCGACCCCGTCGTCGCCCAGTACCCCGCCCCACAGCGTGTTGTCCAGGTCCAGCACCAGGCACTTGGCGGCCCGGCCCAGATCGGCGCGGGCCACCCGGGACAGCTCCTCGGCCAGCGCCAGCAGGTATTCCGGGCTGTGCACATGGGCGGCCAGGTGGCGCATCCGCCCGCCGCCGAAGACGGGGCCGCCGGCGCGCTGGGCCAGGGACTCGTGGGAGAGCACCACGGTGGCGGGCAGGGCGGCGGCCANACAGCTCCTCGGCCAGCGCCAGCAGGTATTCCGGGCTGTGCACATGGGCGGCCAGGTGGCGCATCCGCCCGCCGCCGAAGACGGGGCCGCCGGCGCGCTGGGCCAGGGACTCGTGGGAGAGCACCACGGTGGCGGGCAGGGCGGCGGCCAGGTCCGAGATCTCCGCGTTCATCCGCTGCCAGGCCGCGTCCAGCCGGGCCCGGGCGGCGTACGACACCAGGCGGTCGCGGCGCAGCGGGGACAGCGGGACGGTGCACAGCACCACCAGCCCGCCCAGGGTCTCCCGGGCCCGGCCGGCCCAGGCGGCCAGTTCGGCGGGGAAGGCGGCGCAGCGCCCGGCCACGGCCTCCGCGTCCAGCGGGTCGCCGATCTCGTCGAAGACCGCGCCGTCGTCCAGAAGGCAGACGGTGAGCCGGGGGTCGAAGCCGGCGAAGGCCGGGGCGCCGGAGAGGATCTCCAGCCGCCACTGGTTGAAGCCGGCCTGCCGGATCTCCGGCAGCATGCCGTCGCGCACCAGCACGGCGGTGAGCAGCGGGGTGAGGGAGTCCAGGGTGGAGCTGCCGAGCACGGCGATCCGCTGCCCGGTCAGGGTGCCGGAGGCGGCCAGCCGCTCCCGGCGGGCGGGCGCGGCCAGCAGGCCGCCGGCCGCCTCGACATCGATGGCGCCGAGCCGGTCGGTGGCCTGCCGCAGCAGCTCCCGCACCGGGGCCGGGTCCTCCGGCAGTCCGGCCCGCACCAGTTCCCGCAGCCGCCGCACCGGATGCGCGTCCCTGCCGGGGGCGGAACCGCTCCCCACGGCGCCCGGGGCGCCCGGGGCCGCAACGGCGCCGCCGTGGGCGGTGTCAGCGGACATCGCGGCGCTCCTCCCCCGGCGCGGCCGGCCGGTGGCGCAGGGCCATGCCGGACAGCACCCACTTGGAGGACTCGATGGTGGTGACCAGCACCCGGCTGCCGCCCGCCGCCGCGCCCGCGCCGTCCGCGCCGATCCGCCGCAGCGCGCGGCAGAGCTGGATGAACGGCAGGGCGTTGCCGTTGTTGCCGGTGTCGGCCACACAGGAGACCGCCTGGTCCTCCCGGACCCCCATGCGCTCCCGGATCTTCTCCGTCATCACGCCGTTGAGCTGCGGCGGCAGCACGTAGTCGACGTCGGAGAGCTGCCAGCCGGTGACCGCGGTCAGCTCGTTGAGCACGGTGACCGCCAGGTCCGGCACCCGGGACGCGATGGCCTTGTAGTCCTCGTGCGCCATGGGCTCGCGCACCTCGGTGCCGTCCGGGCCGGGCACCAGGGGCGCGCCCTCGGCGCCGTACCAGCGCACGATCTGGGCGGGGGCGCGGCCCTTGCCGGTGGTGCGGAGCATCAGATGCTCCACCGCGAAGCCGGGCCCGGCCGGGTCGGCCTCCACCAGGGCGGCGCCGGCGCCGTCCCCGAACAGGGCGAAGTTGGCCAGCTCGGCGGGGCGGGCGTGCTGGATGTCGCCGTCCGAGGGCCACAGCTTGACCACCGAGTCGGCGCCGATGACCAGGCCCCGGCGCAGGCCGCCGGCCAGCAGCGCCCGCGCCGTGTACAGGCCGGTGAGCGCCCCGGCGCAGCCGGAGGTGAGCTGGAAGGTGGGGATGTCGTTGAGGCCGAGCCGGTCGGCGACCACGTTGACCGTGGCGGGCATCAGCTCGTCCGGGGAGGCGGTGGTCAGCACCAGGAAGTCCAGGGCGGACGGCCCGGTGCCGGCCGCCTCCATCACCCGCCGCCCGGCCTCGGTGGCCAGGTCGCCGGTGGTGCGGGGGGTGCCTTCGGGTCCGGCCGGGTCGCAGAAGTACCGGCTGCGGTTGCCGGTCATCTTCTCCAGCCACTTCTCGTGCAGTCCGAAGCGCTCCGCCATGTCCCGGTTGGTGACCGGTTCACCCGGCAGCACTTCACTGAGGGCGGTGAGTCTCACTGGTCAGTCCCCTTGAACGAGGGTGGTCGTGGGCTTCTCTCCGCGCGGCCGTTCCCGGCGGGAGCGCCGGGCCGCCGGCCTGCACAACCCGGTGGCTTGCGCGGCATACGCGGCGTGCGCAGCGTGTGCGCTGTGTTCTGCTTGCTCCTGTTTCATCCCGTGGTGCGCGCTCGGCAGTGCTCTGCCTGCTTGGCGGCGCTTGTGCGTTCTGCTCAACTTGACCCTAGAACCGGGCACTTGAGCCGGACTATGAGCCCGATAGCGGCGCCGCGGACCGCGAGGACGCCGCAAGCGGCAGACGGACGGACAGACGGACAGACGGACAGACGGGCAGGCAGGGAGGCAGGCAGGGAGGGAGGGAGAAGGAAGGAAAAAGGAGGGAAGGCCCGCGCTCCGGGCCCGCTCGCGCCGCCCGCCGGGGGACGGCCGCGGGGCGGCGGCGGCCCGGAGCGCGGTGCCTCAGGCGGCCGAGGGCGCGGCGGGGGTGGGTGCGGCCTCGGCGCCCGTCCGGAGGTCGGCCGGGTCGACGGGATGCGGCGCGTTGATGACCTTGCCGAAGACGACGTACTTCAGCGGCAGCCGGTTGAGGGTCCGGAACCGGGCCCGGCGCACCCACACCTTGGCGGGCTTGTGCTGGGCGAGGGCCTTCTCCTGCATGCGCTGGAAGCGGGTGACCCGGTTCTTGTGGCGGCGCCGGACGGCCACGAAGGAGTCGAACGCCGTGGCCGGCACCGGGCCGGTGCCCCTGCCCAGCGCCGCGGCGATCACCGGGGTGATCATGACCACGTCCTGGATGGCCAGGTTGACGCCCTGGCCCAGGATCGGGGTGCAGGTGTGCGAGGCGTCGCCGATCAGGATCAGGCCGTCCCGGGCCCACTGCTCCATCTCGGCGGTGAAGATCTCCAGGAAGCCGGTGTCGTCCCAGGTGCGGACGTGCTCCTCGACGAGCGGCCCGAGCCGCGGGTCGATCCCGGCTATGCCGGCCCGGAACGCCTCGATGCCGCGGCGGCGCAGCTCGCCGAGGCCCCGCTTGGGCAGGTTGTGCCCGACGCGCAGGTAGTCCGGCCAGGTGGGCAGCACCACCAGGTGCTTGTCGTGGTTGACGACCAGCTCGGCGTGCTGCCCCCAGTCGGCGGGGCGGGGCAGCTTGAAGGAGAGGAAGTCCCGCTGCTGCGGGGTGATCTCCGCCTGCAGCCCGGCCTCCTTGCGCACCTTGGAGAACCGGCCGTCGGCGCCGACGACCAGCCGGGCGGTGACGGTGACCCGGTTGCCGTCCCGGTCGCGCAGCCTGGCCCCGGTGACGGCGCCGTCGTTCTCGGTCAGGGCGGTGCAGGTGGTGCCGGGGGCGTAGGCGTAGTTCGGCAGGCCGGCGGCGGCGTCGTGGAACAGGCCGATCAGGCCGGGCTGCGGGATGTCGATGGGCAGCGCGCCCAGGCCGAACCGCCCGTAGTCCACGTGCAGGACCTCCTGGCCCTCCATGCGCATGGACACCGCGGTGGTCTCCAGGTAGCCGTGGCTGTCCAGGGCCGGGCCGAAGCCCAGGCGGCGCAGGGTGACCACGGAGGGGGCGGCGAGGGTCTCGCCGCGGAAGTCACGGTCGAGGGTCTGCTGTTTCTCCACGACGAGGACGTGGACCCCGCGGCGGGCGAGCAGGCAGCCGAGCAGCGCTCCGGCCGGTCCGCCGCCGACGATCAGCACGTCCGGATTGGTCGGGATGCTCATGGACATCTCCTTGGGAGCTGGACTTGTCTGGTGGAGCGGGCGGTGGGTCGGGCCCGCGGCAGGACAGCCGCCGGTCGCGAGCTGCACGGCCGCGAGCCCCCCGCCGCTGTGGCGACTGGACCGTCCCGACGGTAGGAGCGGGCGCTCGGCCGGAACTTGAGATGCCGTCGCGTCCCGGACGCGGCGGGCCGGGGGCCGCCCGGCCCGGGGAGCCGTCCGTCCGGCCCGGGCGGCCTCAGACGAACAGGGGGATCGGATTGAGGTCCTCGTACGCGGTGGGCCCGGCGACGCGTCCCAGCGCCACCGGCACGTCGAAGAGGCGGCCCGGGGCGAAGCGGGCCCAGAAGTGCCGCAGGCCGGGCACCAGCACCTTGACCACCGGCAGGCCGATGTCCGGCCGGGTCTGGTCCAGCACCAGCAGTTCCAGGCCGCGCTCCTGCAGCAGCCCGGTGACGGCCGTGATGTCGTCCCGCAGATCGGCGCGCGGCCGGTACTCCCAGTCGCCGGGGGTGCGCGGCGGAGCCGCCGGGTCGGGCGCGAGGTACGGCTGCGCGGCCACGGTCTCCCCGGTCCACCAGGCGCGGGTCTCCGGGTCCTGCACGCCGTAGCCGGTGCCGTCCGGCCGGACGTGCCACACGCTGGGCAGCAGCTGCGCCATCTCGGTGACCGCGCGGCGCAGCGCCACCCGCGGATCGAAGTGGGCGCCGAAGCCGAAGACGATGTCCTCGGCCGGCTTGTCGGTGCGGCGGGAGAGCACCGCCACCACGGGGATGCCGAGATCGGAGGTGAGGTCCAGGGCCCACAGCGTCCGGCCGCCGCGACGGCAGCCCTCGGCCACCCTCGCCACGGCCGGTTCGGCGAAGGCGTCCAGGTCCAGGGCGGGCTGCCGGGTGCGGTTGTACCACCACAGCGCCACCGCGTCGCGTTCCACCAGTTCCAGGGCGGCCTGGACGAGGGCGTCCTCGGGGCTGCTGCCGGCGCCGTTCCCGTTGGAGTCGGCGCGCAGCCCGCAGCCGGCCGCCGACTGGGCCGGGGAGGCGTAGTAGAGCAGTTCGGTCGGCAGCAGCTTCTGCCGCCCCTGGGTCAGTGACCACACCGGGGTCCACTCGCACTCCCGGTCGGCGTCGAAGCGGGGCGGGACGTAGTGGAACGGCGAGGGGTTCCGCGCGTTCCAGGTCTCCCGCTCCGCGAACTGCCGCTCGTCGAAGAGCTGGCAGTCGTTGGGGTGGACGGCGTCCGCGCCCAGGCCGCGCAGGGTGTCGCGGACCACCGGCTCGTCGCCGTGCCGGACTCCGCAGTAACGTTCCAGCGCCTCGCAGAGCGCGCTGGTGCGGGCCTCGGTGTCGGTGCTGCCCTTGCCGCCGCTCAGCGCCCGCAGCCCGGCCCGCACCCCGGTCAGGGTCCGGGAGCCGACCGCCAGATTCGGCCCGGACACATAGGCGTGCACGAACTCCGGTGCCCGCGGGTCGCGGCGCAGCTCCGCCACCACGCCGGTGGCCGTGTCCACCAGATGCCCGTAGCGGCCCAGCACCTCCTCGGCGCGGGCCGCCCGGTGACCGTTCCCCAGGTCCGCGGCCTTGGGGCGGGACCGCGGCACGAACGCTGTCCCCACCGCCCGCGCCACCATCCCCGGGTCGCCGCAGGAACGGCACTGCGGCCGGCGCGTCACCGGGTGGCTGACGGTGCGCAGGGTCAGGGTGTCCACGGAGCGGATCTCGTGCTGCCCCGGGTAGCGCATCCCGGCCAGCCACTTCGCGGTCTCCAGCACCGCGGCGTGCTGCGCCATGGCCCGGCCGGACGCCAGCGACGCCTCCGGGCGGGGCAGCGGTCCGCTCAGCCGCAGGGCGCGGCGCAGCGGCTGCTCGGCGGCCCGGTGGCCGGCCAGCCGTACCGCCAGGCAGTGCCAGCAGGCGCCATCCGGCTGGAACAGCGGACCCACCCAGGGCACCTTGCCGGACAGCTTGGCCAGCAGCCAGGGGCGGCCCGCGGCCCGGTGGCGGTCGTCCACCTCGGCCAGGGCGGGCAGCAGGTAGTCGTCGCACAGCACCAGCGACAGATCCGCGTCCCCCGCCCCGCCGCCGCCGGCGCCCTCTCCGGCGCCCTCGCCGGCGGCCTCGCCGTCCCGGTCGTCCCCCTCCAGCACGGTGATGCCCGACTCCCGGCAGGCCTCCCGCACCGGCCCCGGGTCGGCGGCGGCCAGATTGACAATGCGCACGGTCGCGGCGGCCAGGCGGCAGGGGCCGCCCTCCGGCAGGCCGGCCAGGTCCCAGTAGGCCTCGGCCGCCGGGTCGGCGGCGGCCCGGCCGGCGTCGGGCCTCCCGCACTCCCCGCCCAGCGGGCAGCCGGGCGGGCAGCTGTGACCTGCCGACGGCTCCCGGCGGGTGCGCAGCAGGCCGGCGGCGTCCAGGCTGCGCAGCCCGCCGACCACGTCGGCGGGCGACAGCCGCGGGGCGGCGGCCTCCAGCACGCCGCGCAGCGTGCGGGTGCCGTCCAGCAGCGGCGCCAGGACCTCGGCGTGCCTGCCGCGCAGGGCGGTCACCCCCTCCTGCGACACCAGATAGGCCGCCTCGCCGGGCACCACCGTCACCTGGAGATGGCTCTTGAACCCGACGACGACCCGGTCGTCTTCGGAGGTCGTGCTGTTGTCGATCACCCCTGCGTTCATGGTGTTCCCCCAGTGGAAGTCTGACGGGACGGTAGAGAAATCGTGAGGGCTGGGGCGGCGGGCCGGACAGTGGAACGCTCACCGAACGACCGTGAAACCGTCACTTGACGCGGCCCGAGCGGGGCTCAAGCGGCACTCCGGCACGGCCGGAGAGGGGGCGGCCAGCATGGTGCGCGAGCCACCGAACCGACAGGAGATGGGGACATGGCCGGCAGGAAGCAGTGTGACGCCATCCAGTTCGTGAGGCGACAGCCGCGCGCGCTCTTCAAGGCGCTGGCGGCTTTCGGATGGATGTGGATGCCCCGGCCGGCCGAAGCCGATGTCCCCGGAACCGTCACCGGGCCCGGAGCCGATGACGTCTCCGGGCCCGCGGGGGCCCGACGCCTCCCGCAGAGCCCGCCCGGCGCAGCGGGGCCCACCGGGCCCACGGGCCCCGCTGCCCTCAACCGGGCGGCCCAGCACCTCCACCCGCACCCCGCTCCGCACCCGCACCCGCACCCGTGGCCGGCCTGGGCCGATCCCGTGGCCGGTGCCTGGGCGGGCCGGTGGATCTTCGACGACCCGCCGCCGGGCCACCCCGAGCGCCTGGTGGCCGGACCGCTCAGCCCGCTGGAGACCGAGCTGGCCCGCGAACTGCACCACGGCATCCGCGGCAGCCGCCGGGAAAGGCGGTGAAACGCTCAGATCCACCCCTGCTCGCGGGCGATCCGGATGGCGTCCACCCGGTTCCGCGCGTTGAGCTTGGTGACCACCGAGGTCAGATAGTTGCGGACGGTACCCACCGACAGAAAGAGGCGCGTGGCGATCTCCACCGCCTCCGCGCCCTCCGCCGTCATCCGCAGCACCTCGGTCTCGCGCTGCGTCAGCGGGTTGGCTCTCGCCTCCCAGGCGGAGAACGCGAGCTGACGGTCGATCACCCGCTCCCCCGCCGCGACCCGGCGGATGGCATCGGCCAGCTTGGCGGGCGGTGCGTCCTTGGCGATGTAGCCGGAGACCCCGGTCTCCATCGCCCGGCGCAGATTCCCCGGCCGGCTCAGGCCGGTCAGCATCAGGGTGCGGCAGCTCGGCAGGCGCTCGTGGATCACCTCGGCCGCCGACAGCCCGTCCGTGCCCGGCAGATCGATGTCCAGAACGGCCACATCGGGCCGGTACTTCAGCACCGCGGGGACAATGTCGTCCCCGTGGTCGACCTCGGCGGCGACCTCGATGTCGTGCTCGAAGTCCAGCAGCGCGACCAGCGCACCACGGATCATGTGCATGTCCTCAGCAAGCACGATCCTGATCATCCTCTGATCCCCCGACGAGGCGGTGTGCACAGCAAGTGAGAGCGCCCCTCTCACACTACCTCCGCAACTCACGTCCGAACATGGCTCGTTCGGCGCCGCCCGGCCGCCCCCCGACCCCACAGAGAGGCAGGGCCCCGTGAAGTCCCCCGTGAAGATCCTGGCCGCCGTCGCATCCGCCGTGGTGATCTTCGAGTTCAGCCTCCAGGCCATCGGCAAACTCGCGCTGATGGAGGAAATGCAGGTCCAGTTCGAGGACATCACCGGCAGCCGCTTCCCCACGCCGTTGACCCTGGCCCTCGGCGCCGCCGACGTGGCCGGCGTCGCCGCCACCGTCCGCGGCTTCCGCAAGCCCGGCTACGCCGTCGCCGCCGGCGCCTACTTCACCCTCTACACCGGCGTGCTGCTCACCTTCCAGCTCGCCCGGGGCAACAGCGGCATGCTCCTCTTCCGCGGCGCCCTCTTCTTCACCTCCGCCGCCGCCCTGCTTGTCACCCGCGCCATCCAGCTCTCCCGCACCCGCACCACCCCCGCCCCGGCCGGCTGACCCGGCCGGGCGGGGAGTGGCGGGGACCCGGGTCCGGGTCAGTGCCGCCAGTCGTCCAGCAGCTCGGCCGGCCCCAGGGCCGCGGTCAGGCCGCCGGAGCAGGCGGTGCCCCTGCGGGAGACGGCCAGCAGCGGCACGGGCCGATCGGTGAGGCGGGCGCGGTGCGCGTGCAGCGCCGCCAGGTCGTGCCCGTCGAACGGGGCGTTCTCCCGCCACGTGACCGAGCCCAGGAACACCAGCTCCCGGACGACCGGCTCACGGTCGGCGCCGACGAGGTCGATCTCCGCCTCGTTGCCGCGCGTCCAGTAACCGCCGACGACGGGCGCGGACGGCAGCCCGCCCTGGGGCGGCAACCGGGCCAGGGCCTCCCGTACCAGCGGCTCCACGGCCCTCCCCCGCCAGCTCGTCCACTGCCGCCGGATGTGGTGCAGGACCAGGTCGCCGCGGGCCCGTTCGCTCCCCGGTGGAAGGCGGCCCCGCCGGGACCACGAGGGACGTGCCTGGCCGGCGGCCCGCGCTCCAGCAGCTCACGCGGTCTTCTGCTCATGGACGGGCGTTCCGAGAATGGCGGAAAGAGTCCGGCCGGGTGACCCCCGGCCGCCGTCCCTCGGAGGCGTGATGAGATCCACCCGATCAGATCTGCCTGCCCGCCCCTTACTGCCCCGCCGGCTGCGCGGCCTGCTCGCCGCCGCAGCCGCCGCACTCGCCCTGCTGCTCGCCGCCACGGCGACCCCCGCCGCCGCCGCGGCGGCGGCCCCGGCACCGACACCCGCCGCCGCGCCCCCGGCCGTCTACGGCGGCGACACCCTCTACAGCAGCGACCACGGCCGCTGCACCCTCTCCTTCAACGCCTACCGCGGCGGGGCGCCGCACGGCATCATGCCCGGCCCGTGCGGTCCGGCCGGCACCCAGTGGTACCTCGACCCGGCCCTGACCACCTACGTCGGCACCACCACCAGCGCCGGCCCGGCCTACGCCCTGCTCACCTACGCCCCCGGCGTCAACGCCGTCCCCGGCGTCAACGCCGTCCCCGCCGTCCGCCACGGCTCCCAGATCCGCTACCTCACCGGAGCGGCCACTCCGGCGATCGGCCAGGCTATCTGCCACCACAGCCAGGTCTACGGCATCCGCTGCGGCACGGTGACCGGCCTCAACCAGACCATCAACTACCCCGGCGGCATCGTCTACGGCCTGATCCGCGCCACCACCTGCTCGGCCCCGGGAGACCTCGGCGCCCCGGCCGTCAGCGGCACCCAGGCCATCGGCTTCGTCTTCGCGGGCAACGGCAACTGCACCACCACCGGCACCACCTACTACCAGCCCCTCCTCCCCATCCTCTCCGGCCTCGGCCTCACCCTCACCCCCTAGCACACCGGCCGGGAGGGCCGCCCCGCCCCGCGGCGCGGCCCTCCCGCACAGGGATCGCCCGCCTCAGATCCTGACCACACCGACAGCGGGACCGCTCAGGACCCGGAGGTCTTCGGGGCCCCAGCTCAGAACGGTCGCGGGAGGCGGGACAGCCCAGTGCGGTGGCGGCCACGACGGCGTCCAGGGCGACCGTGTCCCCGCGCCGCCGCATCCGATTTCGCGATCTCAGGCACTCGACCGCCACCCCTGCTCCTGGACAAGGCATCGAACTCGCTGTGATCGAGGACCTCCGCGGCCACGCCCGCATCGGCGCAGCCACCACGGACTACGCCCCACGTCCGTCACCACCTCCAGCGCCAGGCCATCGACGCCTTGAGCACCGCTCTCGACGGCCCGACGAACACCAGAGTGGAGAGGCCGGACGGCGACGAACCGCCACCCTCCACGACGGGCGTCCGCTGACGTTGCCGAAGCCGTCAGCTACTGCCATCAGAACAGCTCGGGCCCCGCCGGGACGCTCCCGACGGGGCCACAGAATTGCTCCTGCACGCAGGTTGATGCGGAGGTCGACTTTCCGCAGCCGCAGATCAGGAGAGTCCGCTACTTCTTCGCGACCATGGAAATCCCGCCCATTGCCAGGGAGAACATTCGGGCCAGAGCCTTCCGAACATCGGAGTCTCGATCAAGCCGCTCCAACGATTCGTACCTCGCCGGATCAATATCGATCGCAGCAACTCCCCCAGCTCCTTCGTCGCCAACGGTCGAAAACAGGAGAAGGCATCGGTAGGCCCGCACAACTCCCCCTCTCTCTTCACGCATCAGCGACTGAAGGACGACGCTTCCTTCCTTGACCTGGCTGCGGAGCGCATCCACCGAGGTCCACCGGGTCGCCCAGCCTCGTTCCTCCGCCTCCCGTTGGATTTCGAGCAGCGCATCAAAACCGATCTGACACACACGGAAGTCGGAGTCAGTCGCACGAACTACAGACATCCGAGCATCAATCCTCACCCAAAACATCGATACGGATTGGCGTGTCTGGGTCGATACGCCCGTCCTGGATTCTCCTTCGGAGTTCATCCCAGCGATGATGCACTCCAAGGACCGCTTCCCCGCTTCAACGAGTCCAGAAGCTCCTGGTCGCTCAGTTCCCCGTAATACCTACATCAGCAGCCGATCCAACTCATTGAGGGCGGCATCAATGGCTTGCTGATCCTCAAGAGGCAGCTCTTCCTGATCACCTCGGTCAAGAGCAACAGCATAGAGTTCCTCCAGGACCCACCACTGCGAGCGGAGATTCTCACTCCACGCGGATTGCGCGAAATTGGACCAGATGGCATCGAGATCATCGATCAGCTGGCGGAGCGTGATCCCTCCCGACCTATACTTCTCAATCGACTGGCGCGCGCCATCACGTAGCCATTCTTGAGCCTCGAGATCCCCACTCACTGCCGAATCCTTCCAAAGCCCACTATGGCAACCCGCCAGACGCGGTGTCCACAACCACGGTCACATCATCCTCTGATTCGTAGGATACTGGATCTGATCCCCATCAGCGGCAGCCGACAGGGTCCCAGATTCGCTACGCGAAACAGGGGTGACGTCAAGAACGGCCCGGCTGTCCGCCGCGAAGCTCACGTTCAGCGCGTGAGAACAATTCACCGAAAGACAGGCGCCGTCCCGCTACATCAGAAATCAGTCGCTCACGCTGCGCAGTGTTCATGCAGCGACCCACAACTCGCTCCGCTTGGCGAAAAGCAGATGATTGCCTCTTGTCAACGCGTTCCTCCCACGGGACATCGGCCAGCAAGGAACCGACCGGATCACGCAGCAGCCTCTTCCAGCTACGTTCGATCAGGGCCCGCTCGGCAGGAAAGTGAGTTGAGAGCTCACTGAAGAAGCCGGAGCCACGCGAACGCAGAGCCTGAAGGAACTCGGACTCATGAGCAATGACCCCTCTGTTCTCCCCGTCCCCAGAGACAGTTATCTGCAGGCCCCCTTCAGGCCTTCGTTCAAATTCAACCTGGATGGGCTGGTCCGGGAATCTGAAGGAGCCTGCCCCCGTCGCCCGTAGCTTCGAAACAGAATCCGCCAGATAAGCCCACAAGGGGTACAGGTAGTCCCAGAGTCGGGTGTCGACCAGAACGCAGTCGCCAACAGCAATCTCGACCGCACCTTCAATCAGGTCAATCTCCGTCGAGATATCCCGCATCGACGCGAATTGAATGAACTCGCGGGGACGGATCATCGCATAGCTCTCGACAACGATCATCGGTTATCAGCGCGGGTAGAACTGGCCAATTCTTCCATTGTTAACTCCCATCGTGTAGGCAACTCCTCCGGCTCCGTCAACCCGCGGGCCTCAGCAAGGAACTCCTCGGCCACGCCCACATCGGCTCACCGCCACCGTTTACGCCCACGTCCGACTCCGCCTCCAGCGAGACGCCATCGACACTCTCAGCACCGCGCTCGACGGGCCAACGGTCGCCAAGACGGCCAGCGCAGACGGCGACGAACCGCCGCCCTGCGCCGCCCTCGTCCGCTGACGTTGCCGTCAACTACTGCCGTCACCCATCGCAGAAGCCCAGCCAGGACACACCTGACAGGGCTTCAGATTTGCGCAAGCGTACTGCTGTACGGGGCTCAGCACCTGGGCCGGATCGACTCCGGTGGGCCGCTCCGCGACGTTACGGCTGTCCACCACCCGTAGGTCCATAGTTGGCGGTCAGGGTTACAGCGTACTCGTCCGGAACGGTTCGCCCCGCGAAGGTCAGCGGGAGATACGATTCCAGTGCGCCTGACACCTCCAGGAAGGGCCCGAACTGCGCGCGCCATTTGTTCCGTGCGGCCACGTTCGGAAAACTCCGGAAGACTGCAACCTCGGGATCCCTTTCGCCCCAGCACCCCCACCTTCCGGAAGGTCCAGTCACAGCGATGACGTTCGCAGAGATCGCGATCGACCCCATGCTGTCGCCGTCCGGCTCGTGACCGATCGCCGCCCAGTAGTCGTCCACGTCGGCCCTGACGGACAACGACAACGCCGGGTACATCCGGTACTCCGGGAGGTAGAACGCGTCGCAGTCCGGCTCAAGAACCAGCAGTTCGACGTGCCTGTCACCATGCCACCGGGCCATCGCGCAGAGCGCCGGCCAGAATTCCGGGGTGAGGACCGCATCGAACTCACAGAACAGCGAGTCCTCCGCACGCTCCTTGAAGACCTGGCCAGGCAGTCTGGCATCAAGATCGAAGGTGGCTGCGCTACGGGAGCGAACATCCAGATAGCCGTTGCGATCGATCACTATCGAACCCGCCTCTGCCATTAGTCCTCGCCCAGCCTGATCCTGATGTCGGCCTTCTTGGACCCCGGATTGTAGTAGTTCGGCCGTCCCCCCTCGTGGCTGTTCGCCTTCCCGCGAAGGAAATACCTTCCCCCATCCTTCTCGTACATGATGTTGGGGCCCTTGTCGGTGCGAGCCCACCCATTGGCCTCAACGTTCTTTGCGAACTCCACGGGACCGACATCCGTCGATTTGTTCAGCATGCGAGCGCCAGGACTAGTGATGTCCTCACATTCTGACGCGGTCGGACAGTTGCTGTTGTGAACGAGGACCGGAGTCTCGCCCGCCAGGACATAGTAGGTGTGGAGGCCGTGGATGGTGAGGGGTTTGGTGGTGCCGTCGGCCATCAGTACCAGGGCGCCCGGCAAAAGGATTGTCCCGTAAAGGATCTTAAGGTCGCGTCGGGTACGGTTGGCCGCTGTGCGGCCCGCTGATCTACCTGGCGAGGGCGAGGTTGTGCATCCAGGCGAGCCAAGCATGGCGTTTCGACACCCCGAACAGAGGAGCGAGCTGCCGCATGGTCAGTTTCGTGTGCCAGTACGCCGCGACCAGCAAGGCCTGGTCCTCCAGCGGAAGGCTCCACGGCCGGCCCTTGCGGGCCGCGTCCGCACCCTCGCGCCGCAGCACCGTTACCAGCTTCCTGAAGGCACGCGGGCTCAGCCCGGAGAACGGGGCTATCCAGGACGGCTCCGACGCCGTGATCACACCAGCCACACCGCGATCATCACATCAGGATCAGACGGAGGTCCCCGGCCCAGCTCTCGCAGCGGACGCGACCTCTGGGGAAGGAGAGCTCCAGGGCAACGCGTCCAGTCATCGGCTCGTGCTCTTCCCGCACCGCCAGGATGCTCTTTCCGATGTGCTCTGCGAACGGTGTCTCGCTGCTGATCGCTCCCACGGTGACGCGTCCCGAGTCAGCCATGTCGTAGCCGGCGTGCGGCTCCGACTCCTCGACGATCAGGCACCCGTCCGATCCGGTCGTGATGTGAACGGTGGCACCCCGGTCATCGATCAGCCAAACGTCCAGCGGCCCTGCAGGATCATCGCCGCCATACACGTGCCGCGATCCGACGACCTCCACGAGCAGGCGCCCCACGAGACGCTGTGCAGCCGCCCCACCGCCGTGGAGCGGACACCCGTTCGACTTTTCAGTCTCCATCGCTCGACAGTACCGTCAGCCGATCTCCCAGCTCACAGTCTTATACGGGACAACGCTTAGGCTTCCTGACCAGGTCTTCAAGAAGCGTGTGGCGGACTCAGTGAGCCTTTTCCACCCTCACTCTGAGCTGGTCAGATGAAGGGTGAGGACGGCCTGGACGAGGCTGGTGATCCGGGTGGTCGAGCACCGTAGTTTGCGGAGGATGCGCCAGGACTTGAGGGTGGCGATGGCCTGCTCGATGAGGGCCCGGGTCCTTGCGTGAGACCGGTTCACCGCCTTCTGGCCTGCGGAGAGAGTCTCCCACCGCCCCCAGTGGTGCGGACCGTGCCGTCGGCACCTCGGTACCCCTTTTCGGCCCAGCAGCGGATGCCGGCCTCGGCGAGGGCGTCGACGATGCCGTGCTCGCGGGCCGCGCGGATGTCGTGGACGGCGCCGGGCAGGGCCGGTGAAGCCCACAGCAGCCGGCCGAAAGGGGTCGGCGATGACCTGCACGTTCATCTCGTGCTTCTTGTGTCTGCCCGAGGAGAACGGCCGGTCCGCGGCAATGCGGTCGATCGGCACAAGCGTGCCTTCCAGGATCACATACGCCTTCAGCGACGCGGTCCGCACCGCGTCGGCCAGGCTGGGGGTGAGAGCGGCCAGGAGCTCGACCGCCTCGGTCACATAGCGGTAGGCGGTCGTAGTGCCGATTCCGAACCCGGCCGCGAGCCGGGCATAGGTGTGTCCCATCCGCAGATGGGCGAGGGTGAGCAGGGCCTGGCGGCCGGCGCTCAGGCGCTGCCACCGGGAGCCGATTGCACGGCGGTGCCGCAGCAACTGCTGCGTGAGGAAGCGGAGGGCGTCAGCTGGACACGTCGACGCCCGACGGGTAGACAAGCACGTGAAGCCTCTGGTGGAGAGGGTTCTCTTGGTCGAAAACCCATCTACCAGGGGCTTCACCACGTCGTCAGCCCAACTGCCGGACCTCGGCGGCAGGTTGAAAAGGCCTCAGTGGCAGACCGGGGCTGAACTCGGTGATCCGGTCGGTCCGCGCGGACCAGAACAGGGCCTCGCGGCGGTGCATCTCCTGCCGGCTCTCGGCGAGGAGCTGGGTGGGTTCGTTGGGGTGGGTGGCGTCGCAGACACGGTGGGCGGTGGCCCACCACGGCGCAGCGGCAGCCAGGTTGGGGTCGATCACCACAAGTTGGACGTCCCGCATGAGGGAGGCGTGCGCGAGGAGCGTGTTGACCGTCACCGATCTCCCCGAGGGTCACCCCGGCGATCAGGCCGTGGGCGCTGGCCGCGACGTTCAGGCGGACGGGTTGGCCGTCTTCGTCCCAGCCGAGCAGCACGTCATCTCGGCACGGCAAGGAACCGGAAGTTACGGCTGGTGTCCCGTCAGCCGGAAGGAGCGATGAGGGAAGTGGAGCGTCGAGGGGTTCGTGGCGGAAGCCGCGGGCGGTGATGAGGCCGGGCCGGGGCTGGCTGATCTTGACCGCTGCATGCCCCAGCCGTTGCAGAGGTCGTCGGCGGCGTCCTGCCATGCCTGCAGTCCTACGCGGAGAAGGGTGTTGGCGGTGACGGTGACCCCGAACTGGTCCACCGTCGTCTTGATGCGCGGCAACTTGACCTTCGGCTCGACGAGATGGCCGTTGCTGCGGAGTTGGTCGGTGGTGGTGGGGGTGGGGTCGGTGATGGCGAGGCCGGTCATGGGGGCGAGGCGTCGCCAGGTGCGGCGGATCCGGTGTGCCTGGCGCAGACTCACCCGGGTCTCGGAATCGGCCCGAAACCAGCGGACTGTGAGGAAGACCAGCCTGCCGAGGGCGAGTGCGGCGACCGGGATCAGGAGCCACCAGGCAGCGGCCGGCGAGGGCGCGAGGTCGGGTATCTCGGTGAAGAGGGTTGCGAGTTGGGTCATCGGGCCGCCTGGAGGTTGACGGCGGTGGCGCGGTAGGCGATGCCGTGGCCCGACTGCCCCGTTGAACGTGGACTCCCACGGGGCGGCACACAGGCCGGCAAGCGTCACGGCGGTACCGGGCTGGACGCCCTTGGCGAAGCAAGCCATGTCGGACCCGGCCAGCGGATTCGTGGTACCCCTGAAGAAGGGGATGACCGATCCCAGGTGGCCTGGAAGCGACGGCTGGCAGAAGATGAGTCAAAACATCAACGAGATTGAGATCCATTACGTTTACAAACCCATCACTGGGCAAGTCGATGACTACAAGTTCAAGCGATAAAGCAAAGGGGATGCAGTCGTGATTGTTAAGAGTCTCGCTGCACAGGACGCGATCCCGGTTACGGGAGGTCGCAGTTACGGAGTCTACGGACTTGCCCAGTACGCCTCACGCTTTGTTGTCTTGATCGCCTCGGATGACTGTCGCCCGAATTGGTGTCCGGTCGAGTGGTTCCAGGTTGTGGACGGTCGCTTCCCTGGCGATTGGGAGTTGTCTGTCGTTGATCCAGGCGGCACTGCCCTGCAAGTTCTGATCGGCTACCCCGAACTAGTGAGAGATCCCGATCACTACGACGCGCTCTTGGAGCGTGATCCTGAAGCAATTTCGGCCTTCAAGAAGATCGATATTGCGCCGAGCGAATTTTCGGTGTCGCCAAGTGAAGACTTTCTCTCGAATTTCGGAGCTGTTCCAGAAGTGGCTGGGGATAATAATCGATCTTCCATCTCTCTGGATGCGCCGAATGATTACGCCGTTGACCTTCAATGGGATTCGGCGATGCGTACCGCGGAGTGGAGAATGTCGATGGGGGGTGTGGTGATCGCGGAGCAGATGCTTGGCGATGTGCGTGGAGTTTCTGTATTCTGCGAGAATCAAGAATCGGGTCTGATTCTTCGAGCGGATTCAGGCCCGGGTGAGGATGTTATTGAGCCGGAACTATTGGGTTGCCTACATGATCGTGTAGCGGACGTGTCGGGTGTGGAAGTAGCCGCGGACGATGTGGGGTTGGCGCTGTCGGCGGCGGAGGAAACGGCGAGTCTCGTGGGCGAGGTCGTCTACTGAGCGCGCGCGGGAGGCG
>NZ_WTLH01000074.1 GCF_011421595.1 Streptomyces sp. YIM 98790
GACCCCGTCCGGCGCCGCATGACCGAGCTGTCCGCCGGCCCGGTGCCCGCCCCGGCCGCCGCCCCGGCTGCGCCGCTGCACCGCCGGGTCACCGTGCGCGGCACGGTGCAGGGCGTCGGCTTCCGCCCGTTCGTGCACCGGCTGGCGCATGCGCTCGGCCTGGCCGGGTCGGTGCGCAACGCGGACGGCCGGGTGATCGCCGAGGTCACCGGCCCGCCCGCCGCCGTCGGCGAGTTCTGCCGCCGGCTGCGCGCCGACGCGCCCCCGCTCGCCGAGGTCGGGGACATCGCCGTCGACACCCTCCCCGGGCCGCCGGCCGGGGCCGCACCCCCCGGCGGCGGCCCCGGCCGGTTCGTCATCCTGCCCTCCGGGACCGCCGGGAGCCCCGGCCCCGGGGCGGCGGCCATCCCGCCCGACACCGCGCCGTGTGCCGACTGCCTGCGCGACCTCACCGACCCCGGCGACCGCCGCCACCGCCACCCGTTCGTCACCTGCACCCACTGCGGGCCCCGGCTCACCCTCGCCACCGGCCTGCCCTACGACCGGGCGACCACCACCATGGCCGCCTTCCCGCTGTGCCCCGACTGCGCCCGCGAGTACGCCGACCCGGCCGACCGGCGGTTCCACGCCCAGCCGGTGGCCTGCCCGGCCTGCGGGCCGCGCCTGCGGTTCACCCCGGCGCCGGGCACCGGCGAGCCGGCCGCCGAGGGCGAGGACGCCCTGGCCGCTGCCCGCCGCCTGCTGGCCCGCGGCGCGGTCGTCGCCGTCAAGGGCATCGGCGGCTACCACCTGGCCTGCGACGCCGCCGACGCCCGCGCCGTGCGCGAACTGCGGCGCCGCAAGAACCGCGGCACCAAGCCGTTCGCCGTGATGTGCGCCGACGCCGCCACCGCCGGGCGGATCGGCCGGCTGACCGACGCCGCCCGCCGGGTGCTGACCGGGCCGCGCCGCCCCATCGTGCTGCTGCGCCGCCACGCCCCCGGCGACCTGCCCGGGCTGGCGGGCGAGGTCTGTCCCGGCAGCCCGGACGTGGGAGTGCTGCTGCCCTACACTCCGCTGCACCACCTGCTGTTCGGCCTGCCCGGCGACCCGCCCGGACCCCGCACCCTGGTCATGACCAGCGGCAACCGCTCGGGCGAGCCGCTGGTCACGGACGACGCCGAGGCCCTGGAGCGGCTGGCCGGGCTGGCCGACGCCTGGCTGTGGCACGACCGGGAGATCGCCGCGCCCTGTGACGACTCCGTGGTACGGGTCCGGCAGGACGGCACCGTGCTGCCGCTGCGCCGCTCCCGCGGCTACGCGCCCGACGCCCTGGCGCTGCCCGTCCCGGTGCGGCCCGCGCTGGCGGTCGGCGGCGACCTGAAGAACACGCTGTGCACCGGCCGGGACCGCACCGCCTGGTTCTCCCCGCACATCGGCGACCTCGGCGACCTGGCCGGCCTGCGCGCCCTGGCGGCCGGTGCCCGGCGGCTGCGCGCCCTGACCGGCACCGAACCGGAACTCCTCGCCGCCGACCGCCACCCCGGCTACCACTCCGCCCGCTGGGCCCGCGACCACGCCGCACGGCGGCCGCTGCACCGGGTGCAGCACCACCACGCCCATATCGCCTCCGCCATGGCCGAGCACGGCCTGGACGGCACCGCCCCGGTGATCGGCGTCGCCTTCGACGGCACCGGATACGGCGAGGACGGCGCCGTCTGGGGCGGCGAGGTGCTGCTCGCCGACTACGCCGGCCACCGCCGCCTGGCCCACCTGGCCTACGCCCCGCTGCCCGGCGGCGACGCCGCCGTCGCCAACCCCTGCCGCACCGCCCTTGCCCGGCTGCGCGCCGCCGGTCTGCCCTGGGACCCCGACCTGCCCTGTGTGGCCGCCTGCGGCGGGACCGAACTCGCCGTGCTGGACCGGCAGCTCTCCCGCGGCCTGGGCTGCGTGCCCGCCTCCGGCGTGGGCCGCCTCTTCGACGCCGTCTCCTCCCTGGCCGGGCTGTGCCACCGGGCCGGCCACGAGGCCCAGGCGGCCCTGGAACTGGAGGCCGCGGCCGTGTCCGCCTGGCCCGGGGGCGGCGAGGGCTACGCCTTCGCGCTGCGCCCGGCACCGGGCACGGACACCGCGCCGCCGCTGGTGCTGGACCCGGCGCCGGTGCTCCGCGCCGTCGTCGCCGACCTGCGCGGCGGGGTGCCCCGCGAGGTGATCGCGGCCCGCTTCCACCGCGGCCTGGCCGCAGCGGTGGTGGCCGTCTGCGGGCGGGCCCGCCGCCGGACCGGCGTCACCACGGTCGCCCTCACCGGCGGCGTCTTCGCCAACGCCCTGCTCGACGAGGAGTGCGCCGCCCGGCTCGCCGCGGCCGGCTTCACCGTGCTGCGCCACCGCCGGGTGCCGCCCGGCGACGGCGGGCTGGCCCTCGGGCAGCTCGTCGTCGCCGCCCGCGTCCCGGCCCGGGGCGGACGACCCACCGGCCGCTGACCGCGGCCGGCAACCGACCGACACAACGAGAGGAACGCCCATGTGCCTGGCCGTGCCCGGCAGGGTGGTGGAAACGAGGGAGCGGGACGGCGCGCCCATGGCGAGCGTCGACTTCGGCGGCGTGGTCAAGGACGTCTGCCTGGCCTATGTGCCGGACGCCGCGCCCGGCGACTACGTGATCGTGCACGTCGGGTTCGCCATCCAGCGGCTGGACGAGGAATCGGCCCGCGCCTCGCTCCGCCTCTTCGCCGATCTCGGGCTGCTGGAGGAGGAGTTCGGCGACGCCTGGGAGCGGGCCGCGGCCGAGGCCGGGGAGGCGGTCCGGTGAAGTACATCGAGGAGTTCCACGACCCCGCGCTGGCCCGGCGCCTGCTGGACGACATCCGCGCCGCCGTCACCCGGCCCTGGGCCCTGATGGAGGTGTGCGGCGGGCAGACCCACTCCATCATCCGGCACGGCATCGACCAGCTCCTCCCGGAAGGGCTGGAGCTGATCCACGGACCGGGCTGCCCGGTCTGCGTCACGCCCCTGGAGATGATCGACAAGGCCCTGGAGATCGCCTCCCGGCCGGGGGTGATCTTCTGCTCCTTCGGCGACATGCTGCGTGTCCCGGGCACCGGCCGGGACCTGTTCCGGGTCCGCGGCGAGGGCGGGGACGTGCGGGTGGTCTACTCCCCGCTGGACGCCCTGGACCTGGCACACCGCCACCCGGACCGGGAGGTGGTGTTCTTCGGCATCGGCTTCGAGACCACCGCCCCCGCGAACGCCATGGCGGTCCGCGAGGCCCGCCGCCGCGGACTGGCCAACTTCAGCATGCTGGTCTCGCATGTGCGGGTGCCCCCGGCGATCGAGGCGATCATGAACTCGCCCGGCTGCCGGGTGCAGGGCTTCCTGGCCGCCGGGCACGTGTGCAGCGTGATGGGCACCGGCGAGTACCCGGAGCTGGCCGCGCGGTACCGGGTGCCGGTCGTGGTCACCGGATTCGAACCTCTGGACATCCTGGAGGGCGTGCGCCGGGCCGTGCGCCAGCTGGAGGCCGGCGAGCACCGGGTGGAGAACGCCTACCCGCGGGCGGTCCGCGACAGCGGCAATCCGGCCGCGCTGCGGGTGATCGAGGAGGTCTTCGAGGTCACCGACCGGCCCTGGCGCGGCATCGGCACCATTCCGGGCAGCGGCTGGCGGCTCGCCCCCGGCTACCGGGACCTCGACGCCGAGCACCGCTTCGCGGTGTCCGGCCTGTGCACCCGGGAGTCCGCCCGCTGCCGCAGCGGCGAGGTGCTGCAGGGACTGATCAAGCCGCACGAGTGCGAGGCGTTCGGCACCGCGTGCACGCCGCGCAGCCCGCTCGGCGCCACCATGGTCTCCAGCGAGGGGGCCTGCGCGGCGTACTACCTGTACCGGCGGCTGGGCGGGCCCGGCCGCGCCGCCCGCGAGGAGGCGACCCCCCTTGGCTGACACCGCTCCCGTTCCCGCTCCCGCGGCTGCACCCGCTTCCGGGGCTGCACCCGCACCTGCGCCTGCGCCCGTTCCGGCGCCCGGCACCGCTGCCGGCCCGGCCGGGGCCGAGGGCTGGGTCTGTCCCGTGCCGCTGCGCGACCATCCGGTGGTGGTCACCGGGCACGGCGGCGGCGGCGCGCTCTCCGCCGACCTGATGACCCACCTGTTCGCCCCCGCCTACGGCGAGGCGCTGCTGCCCGGGCTCGCCGACTCCGCCGTGCTGACCGTGCCCGGCGGGCCCCGGCTGGCCTTCTCCACCGACTCCTATGTGGTGCGCCCGCTGTTCTTCCCCGGCGGCTCCGTCGGCGACCTGGCGGTCAACGGCACCGTCAACGACCTGGCCATGAGCGGCGCCCGGCCGCTCGCCCTGTCGTGCGGCTTCATCCTGGAGGAGGGCACCGCGCTGGAGACCGTGGACCGGGTGGCCCGCGCGGCGGGGGCCGCCGCCTCGGCCGCCGGGGTCACCATCGCCACCGGTGACACCAAGGTCGTCGAGGCCGGGCACGGCGACGGCGTCTACCTCAACACGGCCGGCATCGGCCTGGTCCCCGACGGGGTGGACATCCGTCCCGAGCGGGCCGTGCCCGGGGACGTGGTCCTCGTCTCCGGGCCGATCGGACTGCACGGCGTGGCGGTCCTCAGCGTCCGCGAAGGGCTGGAGTTCGGCGTCGAGGTGGCCAGTGACACGGCGCCGCTGCACGGACTGGTGCAGACCATGCTCGGCGTCACTCCCGGACTGCACGCGCTGCGCGACCCCACCCGCGGCGGTCTGGCCGCGGCGCTCAACGAGATCGCCGCCGCCTCCGGCACCGGCGTGGTGCTGGACGAGCGCGCGCTGCCGGTGCCGGACGCGGTCGCCAACGCCTGCGGCTTCCTGGGCCTCGACCCGCTGTACGTGGCCAACGAGGGCCGTCTGGTGGCGTTCGTGCCCCGGCGGCACGCCGACGCCGTGCTGGAGGCCATGCGGGGCCATCCGCAGGGCGCCGGCGCGGCGGTGATCGGCGAGTGCACCGCGGACCATCCCGGCATGGTCGTCGCCCGCACCGGCCTGGGCGGCACCCGCGTGGTCGACCTGCCGCTCGGCGAACAGCTGCCCCGCATCTGCTGACCCGGGGCAGCGCAGCGGCGCAGCAGTGCGGTGCAGGGCAGGAGCGGTCACGGGGAGTGCAGGGTGAGCACCTCGTCGTCGTAGTCGACGGTGATCGAGCCGAAGTCGCTCAGCACGTCGGAGCCGAGCAGGCCCTGGATGCCGCCGCCGCCCCGGGGCGGGCCGAGGTCCACGACCGTGACCTCCCCGGGTTCGAGCGCCACCTCGCCGACCTCCCACTGCTCCACCTCGGCCACCGGCACCTCCCCGGTGCCCAGGACGCCGCTGACCGAGCGCCGCTCCCCGGTGCGGGGCAGACCCACCCGGTCGGCCACGGCCTCGTCGACCACGCTCGCCGACGCCCCGGTGTCCAGGGCGAACATGAACGGTCCCTGGCCGGAGATGCTCACCGGCACGAACGCGAGGATCAGGTCGTCCTGCTCCACGATCCGCATCGGCACCTCGGGCGCCGCACCCGGTGAACCCCCGGTGTCCTCGTCCTCCCGGCCGTCGGTCTCGGTCCGCACGATGCAGCCGGTGAGCAGCAGCAGCGTGGCCAGCACCGGCACCGCCGCCCGGACGGCTCGGCCGGTCAGCCCGCCGCGGGCGGTTCCGTCACGGATGTCCATTGCGCCGGGGTGCCCGCAGAAGTGGCGGGCAAACGGCCGCCGCCCGCGGATTGGCCGGGCCGCCGCGGGCAACCCGGGAGCGAACGAGCCGGGCGCGGCACGGCACAGAACAGCACGGCACAGCGCAGAACGGCACGGCGGTGAGCGGAGGTGTGTGGCGGTGCGGGCGACACTGACCCTGGGACGGCTGGCGGGCGTCCGGGTGGGGGTGCACTGGAGCGTCCTCGTCATCGTCCTGCTGCTGACGGCCGGCCTCGCCGGGCGTTTCCCCGAGGTCTATCCCGGCCGGCCGGCCTGGGCGTACTGGGCCGTCGGGGTGGCGGCGGCACTCACCTTCATGGTGTCGCTGCTGGCGCACGAGATCAGCCACGCCCTGGTGGCCCGCCGCAACGGCGTCCAGGCGGACGAGATCACCCTGTGGCTGCTCGGCGGCGTGGCACGGCTGCGCAGCGAGGCGCCGTCGCCCGGCGCCGAGCTGCGCATCGCCGGGGTCGGGCCGCTGGTGAGCCTGCTCGCCGCGGTGGCCTTCGGCCTGGCGGCCGGGGTGACCGCGGCGGCGGACGGCAGCGAACTGGTGGTGGAGGCGCTGGCCTGGCTGTCGGGCATCAACCTGCTGCTGGCGGTCTTCAACTCGCTGCCCGCCGCGCCGCTGGACGGCGGCCGGCTGCTGCGGGCCGTGGTCTGGCGGGTCACCGGCAGCCCGCTGCGGGCGACCGCGGTGGCGACCGCGGCGGGCCGCGTCCTGGGCTGGCTGCTGGTCGCCGTGGGTCTCTTCCTGGCCTTCGGCGGGGCGGTGCTCAGCGGTTTCTGGCTCGCCATCATCGGCCTGTTCCTGATCGCCGCGGCGACCGCGGAGGGCGGCCAGGCGAGACTGCGGGAAGTGCTCAGCGGTGTCGCGGTGCGCCAGGCCATGACCCCGGACCCCACCGTGGTGCCGGAGTCGCTCTCCGTCGGCGAGTTCCTCGCCGACCCGCGCTACCGCTACCGGCACTCGGCGTTCCCGGTGGTGGACGAGGAGGGACGGCCGGCGGGCCTGGTGACCGTGCGGGACGCCGCCGCGGTGCCGGACGACGCGGCCCGGGACACCTCCCTGGGCTCGGTGATGATCCCGGTCGAGCGGATTCCCACGCCGGCGCCGGACGACGCCCTGGCCGGGCTGCTGCCCGCGCTGGAGGAGAGCCCGGCGCACCGGGCGCTGGTGCTTGAGGAGGGCCGGCCGGTGGGCATCGTCACCACGTCCGACATCAGCCGGATCACCTCCTGGCTGACCTCCATGGGCTCCTGGGGCAATCGCTCCCGGTGAGCCCGCGGCGGCGGGCCGCATGAGACGATCAATGGCTGCCGCACGGGCCGGGCGGGCCCCGCGGCTCCGCCAGTACCCGCACCACCCGCTACGGCGCCCGGGCGCCAGTCGAGGAGAGAGACCGGTGAGCTACACCGCCGCGCAGAACCGATATGACTCCATGCAGTACCGGCGTTGCGGCAAGAGCGGCGTGCTGCTGCCCGCCGTCTCGCTCGGGCTGTGGCACAACTTCGGCGACGCCCAGCCGCTGGAGACCCAGCGCGCGGTGCTGCGCCGGGCCTTCGACCGCGGCATCACCCACTTCGACCTGGCCAACAACTACGGCCCGCCGCCCGGCTCGGCCGAGGCCAACTTCGGCACCCTGTTCGCCCAGGACTTCCGCCCCTACCGGGACGAGATGTTCATCGCCAGCAAGGCGGGTTACGACATGTGGCCCGGACCCTACGGCGAGTGGGGCTCCCGCAAGTACCTGATCGCCAGCCTGGACCAGTCGCTGCGCCGGATGGGCCTGGAGTACGTGGACGTCTTCTACTCGCACCGCTTCGACCCGGACACCCCGCTGGAGGAGACCATGGGGGCGCTGGACGCGGCGGTGCGGCAGGGCAAGGCGCTCTACGCCGGGATCTCCAACTACCCGGCCGAGGAGCACCGCCGGGCCGCGGAGATCCTGCGCGAGATGGGCACCCCGCTGCTGATCCACCAGTCGGCGTACAGCATGCTCAACCGCTCCCTGGAGGACGAGGTGCTGGACGCCATCGGGGAGACCGGCACCAGCCTGATCGCGTACTCCCCGCTGGCGCAGGGCCTGCTGACCGACCGCTATCTCTCCGGTGAGGTCCCGGCCGGTTCCCGGATGTCGGAGGGGCGCTTCCTGCGGCGGGAGGCGCTGCCGGAGCGGCGCCTCGCCATGCTGCGCGCCCTGAACGAGTTCGCGGCCGGCCGCAACCAGTCGCTCGCCCAGCTGGCGCTGTCCTGGGTGCTGCGGGACACGCGGGTGGTCTCGGTGCTGATCGGCGCCAGCAGTGTCCGCCAGCTCGACCAGAATCTCGCGACGCTGGAGTCCGGGCCGCTCACCGGGGCCGAACTGGCCGAGATCGACACCCTCCTCGCCGAGGACACCGCCGCCGTCTGAGCCCGCGTGCCGCGTGCCGTGCCGCTCCGGCCTCCGCCGCCCGCCTCCTTCGCCGCCTCCGCCGGCCGCGCCCGACGCCGGGTGCGGCGGCGGCATCGGCGCGGCATCGGCGGTGGCATCCGGGGCCGGCACGGCGGCCGGGGCCGGGCCGGTCAGGGGCGGCGGCCGGTGGCGGCCAGCAGCCTGCTCTGCGGATCGGCGTCGGCACCCACCCGGACCTCCTCGCCGTAGACCCCGGCGGAGCGCCAGGAGGAGATCCGCGGTGCGAGGTACCCGGCGACATGGCCGACCAGCGCCTCGTCCAGGCGTTCGTCGGCGCCGATGCCCCGGGCCAGGTCCCAGGCGTGGATCGCCAGATCGCTGATCATCTGCTGCGCGTACTCCGCGGCCGGGGTGGGCCCGCCGGAGGTCTCCACCTCGCCGTCGAGCGCACCCGGCCGGTGGAAGGCGGCGCGCGACTCGGCGCCGGCCCGCTCCCAGGCCGCCACCGGGTCGTCGCCCACCACATCGCCCTCGAACCGGTCGCCGACCTCCGCCAGGGTCGCGCCGCGGAGCAGGAACGGCGCCCACAGATGCTCGCCGACCAGGTGATTCACCAGGTCCCGCACCGACCACTCGGTGCACGGCGTGCCGTCCTGCCACTGGCCGTCCCCGACCTGGTGCACCCTCCGGTCGAACTCGTCATAGGCCGTGTCAAAGGCATCCACCAGTTCCATGCCTCCAGTCTGACCGCCCGGCCCCGTTCCGCCACCGGACGCCGACGCCGCTCCGGTCAGCGGGCCGGCGGGGCGGCCAGCAGCACGACCTCCAGGGTGCGCGGGCCGTGCACGCCCTCCACCCGGTCGAGCTCGATGTCGCTGGTGGCCGACGGTCCGGAGATCCAGGTCTGCGGGCGGGCCGGATCCAGCCGGGGGAGCGCCCGCGGCACCGAGGCCACCACCTGCTCCGGCACCCGCACCACACAGATGTGGTGGTCCGGCACCAGGGTGAAGCGGCGGCGGCCCTGGTCCGGGGAGCCGTCCAGCACGATGGTGCCGGTCTCGGCGACGGCCAGGGCGCACCCGGTCAGCACGCTGTCCACGGCGTCCAGCTCCCGGGCGGTCAGCGTGTCCGGATCGGCCACCCGCTCGACGCCGCCGGCCGCGGAGAGCCAGGTGTCCGGCACGCCGGGCGGGGCCAGCACCGTGCGCGCGCCGCGCGCCGCCAGCAGCCCGGCGACCAGGCCGGGCAGCCCGGTCCCGTCGCAGCGGTGCACCCGCGCCCGGTAGTCCGCCAGATTGTCGGCGAGCAGGCGGGCCAGCGCCGCGGGATCGTCCTCCGGGGTGTGGGCGGGGAGATAGTCGCGGTCCGGCTCCGGCCCGTCCGGCGGCCCGCCGGCGCCGGACAGCGCCCGCCGGATCCGGGCCAGCACCACCGAACGGCTGTCAGGGCTGGTCATGGCGGTCTCCTCGGGTGCGCTGCCACCAGTCGCGGAACGGCTCGGCGGGCAGCCGCGGCAGATCGCGGGAGGCGGTCCAGGCGCGCCCCGGGCCGGGCAGCCGGCGGGGCTGGAGGCGCCGCGCCCGTCCGGCCAGCCGCTGCCCGGCGCGCAGTGCCCGCGGATGGTCGAAGGCCCAGGCGGCGGCGCGCATCGCGGCGCGTTCCGCGGCATGCCCCCGGGCCGGGCGGATTCTGGTCCGGGTGCCGCGCACCGTGACCTCGCCGCCCTCTGCCACCCGCTCCCGCAGATGCACCAGCACCTCGGGGATGTTGATGGCCACCGGGCAGACGTCGTAGCAGGCCCCGCAGAGTGAGGAGGCGTACGGCAGGGAGGCGTCCAGTGCGCTGCCCACCCCGCGGAGCTGCGGGGTCAGGATCGCCCCGATCGGGCCGGGATAGGCCGAGCCGTAGGCGTGGCCGCCCGCCCGCTCGTACACCGGGCAGACGTTGAGACAGGCCGAGCAGCGGATGCAGCGCAGCGCCTGGCGGCCCACCGTGTCGGCCAGCGCGTCGGTGCGGCCGTTGTCCAGCAGCACCAGGTGGAAGTCGCGCGGGCCGTCCCCGTCCGTGGTGCCGGTCCACATCGAGGTGTAGGGATTCATCCGTTCCGCGGTGGAGGAGCGCGGCAGCAGCTGGAGGAAGATCTCCAGGTCCCGCCAGGTGGGCACCACCTTCTCGATGCCGGCCACGGAGATCAGGGTCTCCGGCAGGGTCAGGCACATGCGGCCGTTGCCCTCGGACTCGACCACCACCAGGGTGCCGGTCTCGGCGACCATGAAATTGGCGCCGGAGATGCCGACCCTGGCGCGCAGGAACTTCTCCCGCAGGTGCAGCCGGGCGGCCTCGGCCAGCTCGGCCGGGCGGTCGGTCAGTCCCTCCGGGGCGGGCCGCCCCCAGCTTCCCATCCGTTCGCGGAAGATGTCGCGGATCTCGCCCCGGTTGCGGTGGATCGCGGGGACCAGGATGTGCGAGGGCAGATCGTCGCCCAGCTGCACGATCAGCTCGGCCAGGTCGGTTTCGTAGGCGCGGATCCCGGCCTCCTCCAGGGCGGCGTTGAGGCCGGTCTCCTGGGTGACCATGGACTTGACCTTGACCGCCTCGCGCTCCCCGGTGGCCAGCACCAGCCCGGTGACGATCCGGTTGGCCTCGGCGGCGTCCGCGGCCCAGTGCACGGTGCCGCCGGCGGCGGTCACCGCGCGCTCAAGCTGCTCCAGATAGTGGTCCAGGTGGCGCAGGGTGCGGTCCTTGACGGCGGCGCCCGCGGCGCGCAGCCGCTGCCAGTCGGAGAGCTCGGCGACCGCGCGGGCCCGCTTGTCGCGGATGGTGCGGGTGGCGTGCCGCAGGTTGCCGCGCAGCCGCCGGTCACGGGTGGAGGCCGCGGCGGCCCGCGGGAAGGCGGGCATGCCCAGGAATGTGCCGGTCATCTGCTGCTCCCCTGGGCCGGGGGCGCGGGAACGGGCTCCTCGGTGGCGGCCAGGATCTCCGCCAGATGGACCGGGCGGACCGGGGAGCCCAGCCGGGAGAGGGTGCCCCCGATGTGCATCAGGCAGGAGTTGTCGACCGTGCACACCGCCTCGGCGCCGGTGCCGGTGACGGCGGCGGCCTTGTCCGCTCCCATGGCCGCCGACACGGCCGCGTTCTTGACCGCGAAGGTGCCGCCGAAGCCGCAGCACTCCTCGGCGCCCGGCAGCTCGACCAGGGTCAGGCCGCGCACCGCCTCCAGCAGCCGGCGCGGCCGGTCGCCCAGCCGCAGGGCGCGCAGGCCGTGGCAGGTGGGGTGGTAGGTGACGGTGTGCGGGTAGTACGCCCCGACATCGGTGACACCCAGCACATCCACCAGGAACTCGGTGAGCTCATAGGTGCGTTCGGCCACCGGTGCGCCGGCGGGCATGATCCGGGGGTGGTTGTCCCGGATCATCGCCGCGCAGGAGCCGGACGGCGTGACCACGTAGTCGTACCCGGCGAAGACCCGGGTGTGGCGGCGTACCAGCGGCTCGGTGGCTTGCCGGTAGCCGGTGTTGAACTGGGGCTGCCCGCAGCAGGACTGCTCCATCGGGAACTCCACCCGCACCCCGAGGCGTTCCAGCAGCGTCACCACGGCCCGCCCGGTGTCCGGGAACAGTGTGTCGTTCACGCAGGTCACGAACAGCGCCACGCGCAGCCCCGCGCCGGGCGGAGCGGGCGGCGGGCGGCGGGCTCCGGCGTCGCCGGCCTTCGGGCCGTCAGCCATGGAGGCGCTCCTCTGCTTGCTGCCAGCGGTGTTGGTCGCCCATCGGCTCATGGTGCCGCAGCGGCTGGGCGGTGCGCAGCAGCCCGCGCAGGGCGGCGAGTCCGCCCTGGGCCGCACCCGCCGCCCGGGCCTGCACCAGGACGTTGCCGAAGGCCGCCGCCTCCGCCGGGCCGGCCGTGACCGGCAGCCCGCAGGCGTCCGCGGTGAGCCGGCAGAGCAGCTCGTTGCGCACCCCGCCGCCGACGATGTGCACGGTGCGCGGGCGCGGCCGGCCGGAGAGCCGTACCGCCTCGGCCAGCGTGCGGCGGTGCGCCAGCGCCAGCGAGTCCAGGACGCAGCGCACCGTCTCGGCGGGGGTGCGCGGCTCCGGCTGCCCGGTGCGGCGGCAGGCCGCCGCGATCCGCTCCGGCATCCGGCCCGGGGCCAGGAACTCGGCGCTGCCCGCGTCCACCACCGAGCGCAGCGGCTCGGCCGCGGCGGCGGCGGCCAGCAGCGGCTCCAGCCCGTCCGGCGTTCCGGCCGCCGCCCAGGAGCGGCGGCACTCCTCCAGCATCCACAGGCCCATGATGTTGCGCAGATAGCGCACCGTGCCGTCCACCCCCAGTTCATTGGTGAAGTTGGCCCGGCGGCTCTCCTCGGTCAGCACCGGGTGGTCCAGCTCCAGCCCGGCCAGCGACCAGGTGCCGGTGGCGATGTACGCCAGGGTGTCCGGCCCGCCGGCCCCGGTCCCGGGCGCGGCGGGAACGCCGGCCACCGCGGAGGCGGTGTCGTGCGAGCCGACCGCGGTCACCGGCACCGGGCCGGTCAGCCCGGTCTCCTCCAGCACCTGCGGCAGGAGTTCCCCGGCCGGGTCGCCGGGGCGGCGCAGCGGCGGGAACAGCGACAGGTCGATCCCCAGGGCCTCGGCCACCGGCCGTGACCAGTCCCGGGTGCGCGGGTCGACGAGCTGGGTGGTGGAGGCGTTGGTCAGCTCCGTGCCGGCCCGGCCGGTCAGCCAGTAGGCGATCAGGTCCGGGATCAGCAGCAGCTTCCGGGCGGCGGCCAGCTGTGCGCTCTGCCGGGCGGCGAGCAGCTGGTAGACGGTGTTGAACGGCAGGTGCTGGAGGCCGGTCTCGGCGTAGAGCCGTTCCGGCGGCAGCACGGCGGCGGCCTTCTCGGCCATGCCCTCGGTACGGGCGTCGCGGTAGTGCACCGGGTTGCCGAGCAGCGCGCCGTCCGCGTCCAGCAGCCCGTAGTCCACGGCCCAGGAGTCGATGCCCACGCCGTCCAGCCGCCCGCCGGGGGCCTGCCGCCCGGCCGCGCGCAGACCGTCCAGCACCCCCTGGTGGAGGGAGAGGATGTCCCAGTGCAGGGTGGTGCCGGTGCGCACCGGGCGGTTGGGGAAGCGGTGCACCTCGGCCAGCGACAGTTCCCCGGGCGCGACCCGGGCGAGCATGACCCGCCCGCTGGTCGCGCCCAGGTCCACCGCTGCGAGGTGGCGGACCCCGCTCATCGCAGGAACGCCGCCGCCACCCCGGCGTCCACCGGGATGTGCAGGCCCGTGGTGTGCGACAGCTCGCCGCAGGTCAGCGCGAACACCGCGTTCGCCACGTGCTCCGGCAGCACCTCCCGCTTGAGCAGCGTCCGCTGGGCGTAGAACTCGCCCAGTTTCTCCTCCGGCACCCCGTAGACCGCGGCCCGCTTGGCGCCCCAGCCGCCGGCGAAGATGCCCGAGCCGCGCACCACCCCGTCGGGGTTGATGCCGTTGACCCGGATGCCGTGCTCGCCGAGTTCGGCGGCGAGCAGCCGCACCTGGTGCGCCTGGTCGGCCTTGACGGCGCCGTAGGCGATGTTGTTGGGGCCGGCGAACACGCCGTTCTTGGAGGCGATGTAGATGATGTCGCCGCCCATGCCCTGGGCGGTCATCGCCCGGGCGGCCTCCCGGGAGACCAGGAAGGAGCCGCGGGCCATGATGTCGTGCTGGAGGTCCCAGTCCGCGGCCGTGGTCTCCAGCAGCGGCTTGGAGAGGGATATGCCCGCGTTGTTGACCACCAGGTCGACGCCGCCGAAGGCCAGCGCCGCGGTTTCGAACGCCGCCTGGATCTGTTCCTCCGAGGTGACGTCCACGGTGACCGCGACCGCCTTGTCCGGGCCGCCCAGCTCCTTGGCGACCGCCTGGGCCCGCTCGCCGTCCCGGTCGGCGACCACCACGCAGGCGCCCTCGGCGGCCAGCCGCACGGCTGTGGCCCGGCCGATGCCGGAGGCCGCGCCGGTGATCAGGGCGACGCGGGTGGCCAGCGGCTTGGGCGGCGGCATCCGCCGCAGTTTGGCCTCCTCCAGCTCCCAGTACTCGATGCGGAACTTCTCCGACTCCTCGATGGGGGCGTAGGCGGAGACCGCCTCGGCGTCCCGCATCACGTTGATGGCGTTGATGTAGAACTCGCCCGCCACCCGGGCGGTCTGCTTGTCCTTGCCGAAGGAGAACATGCCGACGCCGGGGACCAGCACGATGGCCGGGTCGGCGCCGCGCATCGGCGGCGAGCCGGGGCCGGCGTAGCGCTCGTAGTAGGCCCGGTATTCCTCGCGGTACCCGGCGTGCAGTTCCTTCAGCCGGGCGGTGACCCGGTCCAGCGGCGCGTCCGCAGGGAGGTCCAGCACCAGGGGGCGGACCTTGGTGCGCAGGAAGTGGTCCGGGCAGGAGGTGCCCAGTGCGGCCAGCCGCGGGTGCTCGGTCCGGGAGAGGAAGTCCAGCACCACGTCGGCGTCGGTGAAGTGGCCGACCTGCGGGCGGTCGGCGGAGGCCAGGCCGCGGATCAGCGGGGCCAGCGCGGCGGCCCGCGCGCGTCGCTCCGCGGCGGGCAGCGGCTCCCGGCCGGACAGCACCGGGCCGAACGGCTCGGCCCGGCCGCGTTCGGCGAGGAACCGCTCGGCGGTGCGGATGATGTGCAGCGAGTTGGCCTCGCACTCGTCGCTGGAGTCGCCCCAGGCGGTGATGCCGTGGCCGCCCAGGATGCAGCCGATGGCCTGCGGGTTGGCCTGCTTCACGGCGGCGATGTCCAGGCCGAGCTGGAAGCCGGGGCGGCGCCAGGGCACCCAGACCACGGTGTCGCCGAAGCACTCCCGGGTCAGGGCCTCGCCGTCCGCCGCGCAGGCCAGCGCGATGCCGGAGTCGGGGTGCAGGTGGTCCACGTGCGCGGCCTCGACCAGGCCGTGCATGGCGGTGTCGATGGACGGTGCGGCGCCGCCCTTGCCGTGCAGGCAGTGGTCGAAGGCCGCGACCATCTCGTCCTCGCGCTCCACGCCCGGGTAGACGCCGGTCAGGGCGCGCAGCCGGTCCAGCCGCAGCACGGCCAGGCCGGCGGCCTTGAGGGTGCCGAGGTCGCCGCCGGAGCCCTTGACCCACATCAGTTCGACGTCCTCGCCGGTGACCGGGTCGGCGACGGTGCCCTTGGCGGAGGCGTTGCCGCCCGCGTAGTTGGTGTTCTTCGGATCCGAGCCGAGCCGGTGGGAGCGGTCCAGCAGTTCCGTCACCGGTCCGGGCAGGGCTCCCGCTGAGCGGTCTGCCGTGGCGTCGGTCATGGTGTTCATCCTTCGGTGCGGTGCGGTGCGGTGCGGTGCGGTGCGGTGCGGTGCAGTGCGGTGAGGTGCAGTGCGGTGAGGTGCGGTGGGGCGGGAGGCGGTCCGCGGCGGGGCCGTGACGCTGCGGTGCGCGAGCCGTGCGCGCTCCGGCCGGCCGCGTCCCGGCCCCGCGGGCGCGCGGGTACGGGAGGGCCGCCGCCGCGGGCACGGTGCAGGGTCAGGCGCCCCAGCCGGCCTGCTGCCCGCCCTTGCGGGACTCGGTGATGCGCTGGGCCCAGCCCGAGCGGTGGTAGGCGGCGACCGGGTCCGGGTCCAGCCCCATGTCCTCGCGCACCTCGGCCAGCAGCGGCCGGACGTCGGTGTTGAACGCGTCCATCACCACCGCGTTGGCCTGGAGCACATCGCCCTCGGCCTGCGCCTTGGCCAGCGCCTCCCGGTCCACCAGCAGCGCCTTGGCGGTGGCCTCCTGGACGTTCATCACCGAGCGGATGATGGCCGGGATCTTGGGCTCGATGTTGTGGCACTGGTCGAGCATGAAGGCGACCTGCGGGCCGTAGCCGCCGCCGGCCACCACCTCGGACATGATGCGGAAGAGCTGGAACGGGTCGGCCGCGCCCACCATCAGGTCGTCGTCCGCGTAGAAGCGGGAGTTGAAGTCGAAGCCGCCGAGCTTCCCCTCGCGGAGCAGCAGCGCCACGATGAACTCGATGTTGGTGCCCGGCGCGTGGTGCCCGGTGTCCACCACCACCTGGGCCTTGGGCCCCAGCCGCAGGCAGTGCGCGTAGGCGGTGCCCCAGTCCGGCACGTCCGTGGTGTAGAAGGCGGGCTCGAAGAACTTGTACTCCAGCAGCATCCGCTGGTCCTCGCCGAGCCGCGCGCAGACCGCGTCCAGGGCTTCGGCGAGCCGGTCCTGGCGGCCCCGGATGTCGTCCTGGCCGGGGTAGTTGGTGCCGTCGGCGAACCAGAGCTTGAGGTCGCGGGAGCCGGTGGCGTCCATGATGTCCACGCACTCCAGCAGGTGGTCCAGGGCCTTGCGCCGGACCGCCGGGTCGGGGTTGCAGACGCTGCCGAGCTTGTAGTCGTCCTCCTGGAAGACGTTGGCGTTGATGGCTCCGAGCCGGACCCCGTGGTCCTCGGCGAAGCGGGCCAGGGCGGCGTAGTCGTCGGTCCGGTCCCAGGGGATGTGCAGGGCGACGGTGGGTGCCACGCCGGTGTGGCGGTGCACCTGGGCGGCGTCCTCCAGCTTCTCCTGCGGGCTGCGCGGCACTCCGGGCTGCGCGAAGACCTTGAAGCGGGTGCCGGAGTTCCCGTAGGCCCACGAAGGCGTCTCGATGGCCTGTGCGGCCAGGGCCGCCTTCACGGCGGAGGTGGCGGTCATGCTGATCAGCGCTCCCGTGTGCTGAAGGCCCGTATGAATCGTTTCACTGACTCTGGACGCTATGAGGGACGGGGGAGGGCTGTCAAGACGGCGGACCGGCTCCTCCGGGCCTGTCGGGAACCCGCGGTGACCCGCCCGCCACCGGCCATGACCAGCCACCTCGTCTTGACTGCCGGAGCGTTCCGGCGCTAGCTTGCCGCTGCCAGTGAAACCTTTCATGAGGGGTGGCGCGCCGTGCAGCGGGTCTGTTTTCTGCTGAAGGTCCGGAAGGACCGGCTGGAGGAGTACCGGGAGCGGCACGCCGCGGTGTGGCCGGAAATGCTCCAGGCGCTCACCGAGGCCGGCTGGCGCAACTACTCACTGTTCCTGCGGGAGGACGGCCTGCTCGTCGGTTATCTGGAGACGGAGGATTTCGCCGCGGCGCAGCAGGCCATGGCCCGCACCGAGGTCAACGCCCGCTGGCAGGCGGAGATGGCGGAATTCTTCGAGGCGCTGGACGGGGCCGCCCCGGACGAGGCGATGAAGCCGCTGACGGAGGTCTTCCACCTGCCGTGACCGGGCCCGCCCGCGGGTCGGTGTGGCGCCGCTGCGGCGGCCATACCATGTCCCGGGCGGTGAGTGGACGGATGGGCGGTCAGCCGGTGAAGGCGAACGGGGAACGGGACATGGCGCGCACGGTCGGCATCAAGGAAGTCGCGAGACGGGCGGGGGTGTCGGTCGGCACCGTCTCGAACGTCATCAACCGCCCCCACATGGTCGCCGAGGAGACCCGGCAGCGGGTGCGCGCCGTCATCAGCGAACTGGGCTATGTCCGCAGCGAGTCCGCCCGCCAGCTGCGGGCCGGGCAGAGCCGGATCATCGCCCTGCTGGTGCTGGACATGGCCAACCCCTTCTTCGCCGACCTGGCCAAGGGCGCGGAACGGGTGGCGCGGGACTCCGGGCTCGGCGTGATGGTCTGCAACAGCGCCCAGAGCAGCTCGGAGGAGGCCGACTACCTGGCCCTCTTCGCCGAACAGCGGGTGCGCGGCGTGCTGATCACCCCTGCCGACATGTCCGGGCGGAACCTGTCGGAATTCGGCAGGCACGGCATCCCGTTCGTCTTCGTGGACCGGGTGCTGCCCAGCGCCGAGGGCTGCTCGGTCTCGGTGGACGACATCAAGGGCGGCACCCTGGCGGTGCGGCACCTGGTCGCCCAGGGGCACCGCGACGTGGTCTACGTCAGCGGCCCGATGTCGCTCAAGCAGTGCCAGGACCGTCGGGAGGGCGCGCTGGCCGCGCTGGCCGAGGCCGGGCTCGGACCGGAGGCGCTGCGCCACGTGGAGGCGCAGCGGCTGGACGTCCGGGCCGGACGGGACGCCGGCGCCCGCCTGCTGGGCATGTCGCCCCGTCCGACCGCCGTGTTCTGCGCCAACGACCTGCTCGCCCTGGGCGTGCTCCAGGCCCTGTTCTCCGCGGGCGTCCGGGTGCCGTCCGACACCGCGCTGGTCGGCTACGACGACATCGAGTTCGCCTCGGCCGCCGCCGTGCCGCTGACCTCGGTGCGGCAGCCCGCGGTACGGATGGGCCGGGAGGCCGCGGAACTCCTCCTGGAGGAGACCGGCGAGGCATCCGACCGCCACGTCCACCAGCGCATCGTCCTGGAACCGGAGCTCATCGTGCGCGACTCCAGCCTCACCCCCCGCGGCTGACCCCGGGCGGCCCGCCGGACCGTCCGGACCTGCCTTAACGTGGTGTCTGCGGGCGCTCCGGGAAACCGGTACGCGCCCGTCCGTTCCGTGTGCCGTGCCGCATCCGTGCCCCCGGGAGTCAGTCCGTGCTCCGTCCCTACCTGGTGCCCGTCGAGACCGCCCTGTGGCTCTACCCGGTCGTCGCCGCACTGGTCCTGGTTCCCGCCGCGGTGCGCGGCTACCGCCGCCGCGGCCGCGCGGGCGGCTGGTCGGCCCTGGTCGGCTACACCTTCGTCTTCTACCTGCTGGCCGCCTTCCTCCAGACGGTCATCCCGCTGCCGCGGGAGAGCGAGGGACTGTGCACCGCGATGCGCTACGCCGCGCACCCCCAGCTGGAGCCGCTGGACTTCCTCCGCACCGTGTCCGAGGCGGGCGGCGGCTCCTGGTCACCGCTCGGGCTGCTCGGCCTGATGCCGTTCTGGACCGCGCTGCTGAACTTCGTCCTGCTGCTGCCGCTCGGCCTCTACCTCCGCTACTACCTGCACCAGGGTCTCCTTCCCGCCACCGCGCTCGCCTTCGGCACCTCGCTGTTCTTCGAGACCACGCAGTACACCGGCCTGTGGTACACGTACTCCTGCCCCTACCGGCAGTTCAACGTGGACGATCTGCTCCTCAACACACTGGGCGCGATCCTCGGCTGGCTGCTCGCGGGACCGCTGGCCGGGCTGCTGCCGCGCCACGACCCGGACGGCGAGCGCCTGCGGTACGGGCCCCGGGTCACCGTGCCGCGCCGGGCACTCGCATACGGCTGTGACCTGGCGGGCTGGCTGATCGCCTGGACCCTGGCCACCGGTCTGCTGTCGGTGGGCGCCGAATGGGCAACCGGCCGGCGGCACGCCCTCCTGGTGGGCACCGTGCTGGCCGTCGTGTGGTTCTGGCTCCTCCCGCTCGCGTGGGGCGGAGCCACCCCGGGACAGCGCGCGGTGCTGCTGCGGGTGGCACGGCCCGACGGCAGCCGCGCGGGAGCGGCCCGGCTGACGGCCCGGCAGGTCCTGACCCACGCCCCGCTCGGGCTGGGCTGGGCGCTTCTGGCCGTCCGCACCGGCGTGCTGCCGTTCCCGGACGGCACGCCGCGGCTGCTTCTGTGGGCCGCGGCCGGGGCGGCGGCGTTCCTCGCCTGGGTGTGGTCGCCGCTCGCGATCCTGGTGCGCGGCGACCGCCGGGCGCCGGGGGAGCGGTGGACGGGCACGGCGCTCGTGGCCACACCGAACCGCCGCGAGCGGCGTCGGCCGCCCCGGCAGCGGAACGCGCAGCAGGAGCAGGAGCAGGAGCAGGAGCAGGAACCGGGCCGGGAGCCGGGCGGGACCCCACGGACGGCGGAGCCGGAGCCCGCCGCGGGGCGGAGGGGCCGCCCCGGCTGACACACCGGGCGGCACACGGGCCCCCGGGCAGCCGCACCGCGTGGGCGGTGCGGCCGGAGACGGCCAGGGCGGTGGCGTGGCGGTGCGTCAGTGCGGCCGCCCCCTGCGTCACGCGGGCAGCGGGCCCGGCCCCCGCAGTGAGCTCAGAGCTCCCGGGGCCGCGGGCCGGTGCGGTGGACGGCCATGCTCCGCGCGCGGTCGTGGAGCTGACGGGCATGCCGGTTCCGCAGATGCGGACGCAGCAGCGACCGCATGGTGCTGAAGCGCTCGTCGCAGCGTCCGGAACGGACGTGGGGGTAGTCGTCCAGGGCATGGTTCCAGGTGGCGCAGGCTTCCTCCAGCAGCCCTGCAGCCAGTTGCCGTTCGGCGAGCATGAAGCGGCGCCGCACGGTGGTGCGCTGGTAGCCGACGTGCCGCAGCCGCTCGGTGGCCTGCATGGCGGCGGCGGAGCCGCCCCTGTCCCCGAGGTGGTGGCGCACCTGGCTGACGTGGTACATCAGCGCGGCCGGATCGTAGGCGGCGAACGCCTCGTCGCCGTTCCCCGCCCGGTCCAGCGCCCGTTCGGCCTCCCCGAGGTGGCGCAGGGCGGCGGAACGGTCACCGGTCTGGGCGGCGGCGTGTGCCTGCTGGCCCGACAGGAACGCCCGCCGCCGTGGATCGGCACCGGGCGCCGCCTCGGCCGCGGCATCGGCCAGCCTCCGGGCCACAGGGCCGTGACCCAGATCCACCGCCTGCACGCTCATCATGCGCAGCGTTCCGCAGTAGGCCAAGCGGTCGCGTGCCGCTCCGGCGAGTTCCAGCGCCTTGCCGTAGTAGCGCTGCCCCAGGCCGTGCAGCGTTTCGTCCACCGCCATGTAACCGGTCAGGCGGCACAGCCCGGACGTCGCGGACAGCAGCGCCTCCCGCACCTGCGTGGTCGCCTCCGCAGCCAGGTACAGGGAGACGGTGTTGGCCAGGAAGCTCACGGCCATGGGCCGGGCATGGTATGTGCCGAACTCGTCGTCCAGTTCGGAGATCCGGCGGGTCATCGTGGTCACGGTGGCCACTTCGCCCATCCCGATCCGCTGCCCCGCCCCCTGGCGGAGCGCCGTCGTGCGGCTCACGACCTCCGGCCACTCGGGCACCGCCAGCGCCACCGAGAAGAACGCCGCACCCAGCACACCCCTGCGAGACGGATCCATGTCCTGCCTCCAAAACTCCGCCAGTTCCTCCACGGTACGGGCGTGGGAGCGGGGCGTGGAGTGCGCGGGGAGCGGCGGGAAACCGGCCTCTGCGTGGGTGACCGGGTGGTTCAGCCGGCGGCTCAGCACCTCCAGGATCAGCCTGCGGACGGGGGACCTGGGCATCACCCCGTTCAGCCAGTGGCACACCGACGACCCGTCATAGCGCAGCTTCCGGCCGGTCTCGGTGCCCAGGCGATTGATCCGCCGGGCGAACTGTTCGTGGGTCCATCCGGTCTGCTCCAGCAGCAGGCGGAGCCGGTCGTTCGGCTGTCGTGGCGCCATTGTGCAACTCCCGCGGTTCCAGCAGGCTTCAGGGTTTTCAGACCGCCCGGTGGACCCGACAGTACCGCCGGTCACACACCTTCGGTTGTGCTGTGTGCACGCAAGGTGAGTGCAGCGGGAGGTGACATGGGCGGTTCGGAACCGCGCCCCGGCCGCTGGGTGCGGGACACCCTGACCGGCAGAGTCGGCATCTACCTGGGGAAAACCGAGGCCGGTCACATGCTGTGGCCGCCGTACCGGGGTCCGGCCTGGGCGGTCGCCGATGAATTCCTGAAAGTGCTGAGCAGGCAGGAGGAGCTGCTGGAGAAGGTGCGCGCGCTGAACGAGCGCAGCACCAGAGGGCCGTGGCGGTGACCGGGCACCCCCGGTACCCCGCCCGGCCGGTCAGAGCAGGACGACCTGCAGAGCGTCCAGCTCCTCCTCGTCCGCGACGAGATCGATGGCCGCGATCCGGCCGCCGGTGATGGTGAACGACCAGGCCACCTTCACCCGGCCGCCCGGGGCCCAGACCAGGCCGGACGCCCCGCCCAGCAGGGCAGGACGGGCACCGGCGGAGCGGCCCCGCAGGAACTCGCTGACCGCCGGGACCCCGCGGATCTCCGGCGCCGCGCCGATCGCCACCGCGACGCTGTCGGCCCGCACCACCACCTCCGGATCGAGCAGCGTCAGCAGGGCCTCGAAGCCGCCGCCGCGCGCGGCTGCCAGAAACGCGTCGATGATCTCCCTTCGGCGGCCCGGCGAGGTGCCGTCCGGGGAGGCCGTCCCCGGGTCGGTGCCGCGGACCCGGCGCCGGGCACGGCTGGCCAGCTGGCGGGTGGCGGCCGGAGTGCGCTCCACGATCGGCGCGATCTCGTCGAACGGCACCCCGAACATGTCGTGCAGGACGAACGCCAGCCGTTCGGCGGGCGAGAGGGTGTCCAGAACGACCAGCATGGCCAGGCCGACGGAATCGGCGCGCACGGCGGCGTCTTCGGGCTCCGCCCCGAAGCTCCCCCCGCCCGCCGGCCCTTCGGCGGCACCGCCCGGGCCGGGCGGCTCCCACGGGCCGGCGGAGCCGGAGTCCAGCGGCAGTTCCCGCCGGGTGGAGCGGGAGCGCAGCATGTTCAGTGACACCCGTGCCACGACCGTGGTCAGCCAGCCGCCGAGGTTCTCCACCTGCTCCGTGTCCGTGCGGCTCAGGCGCAGCCACGCCTCCTGCACCGCGTCGTCCGCCTCGCCGGCCGAGCCGAGTATCCGGTGGGCAACCGCCCGCAGCCGGGAGCGGTGTGTCTCGAAGCACTCCGCGAGACCTCGCTGTCCGTCCTGCTGGTGCCCGGTCGGGTGTGGGTCCATGACCGGCATTCTCCTTCCGTGCGCCGTCGTCACTTCATGACCCGGGCCGGGGCACCGGTGTGACGCGGCCGCGGTCACGGCCGTCACCCGCCCCCGCGCGGCGGCCAGGGACGGGCGGCGGGCCGCCAGGCCCGGGGCCGCTGTGCTGGGATGGAGACATGTCTGATGCCTTCACCACGCGAGTGATCGATGTCGCCACCGGCAGCCGGGAGACCGTCCACGACATCACCGGGGAGTGCGAGAGCTTTCTGCGGGAGGCGGCGGCCGGACGGGACGGGCTGCTCAACGTCTTCGCCCCGCACGCCACCATGGGCGTGGCGCTGATCGAGACCGGCGCGGGCAGCGACCACGACCTGCTGTCCGCACTGCGCGACCTGCTCCCGGCCGACGACCGCTGGCGGCACCGGCACGGCAGCCCCGGCCACGGCCGCGACCACGTACTGCCGGCCATCGTGCCGCCGCACGCCACGCTGCCGGTGACGGGCGGGCGGCTGGCCCTGGGCACATGGCAGTCGGTCTGCCTGGTGGACACCAACGGCGACAACCCCCGCCGCCAGGTGCGGCTGTCCTTCCTCGGGTGACACGGCGGCGGTGCCGGGGCGCCCGCCGGACGTCACCCGTGCCGTCCTCCGTCACGGGGGTGTCGGCGGCCCGGGGGATTTCCTAACCTCGGGGAATGCCTATGCACTTGCGTGATACACGCTTAGCTCGCAGGACGCGTCCGGCCGTGGCGGCGGCCCTGGCCGGACTGCTGCTCGGGGCGGCGGCACCGGCCGCGCACGGCGGCGGACACCCGCACGGCGGCACATCCGGCTACCCGCCGCTGATCATCGGCTCCCCGCAGGCCCGCTCCAGCGACGGCCACGTCGTGGTGCTGCACGGCTCCCGCTCCGGGTACTCCGCCGGGCGCTCCACCACCCTGATCCCCGGCGAGGCCGGGATTCCCGACGGCGGCGACTACGAGAACTTCGGCGACACCTTCGCCAGGGGAGACCTGAACGGCGACGGTCACGAAGACCTGGTGGTCGGTTCCCGGAGCAGGCCGCTCACCATCGTCTGGGGCACCGCCGACGGCCTGACCGGCGGTGGTGTCCGGGTCGGCGGGCCCGGGGAGTTCCCGGCCGTGGGCGACTTCGACGGCGACGGCCGGGACGAACTGGCCCTGCTCGCCGACCGGCAGCTCACCCTCCACCACCCGGCCGAGGGCCGGGCCGCCCCCGAGCCCGCGGCCGTGCTCACCGAAGGGCTGGAGTGGGAGCCGCAGACCCCCACCGATGCCCGCAGCCGCCAGGCGCGCGGGCTGATCGCCGCCGACTTCGACGGCGACGGCCGGGACGAACTGGTCGCCCGCGGTGTGATCCACCCCATGATGGACGGCTCCCTCGCCGCCTGGGCCGCCTACTTCCGCGCNTCGCCCGCGGTGTGATCCACCCCATGATGGACGGCTCCCTCGCCGCCTGGGCCGCCTACTTCCGCGCCGGGGACGGGGGCGGGGGCGGGGGCGGGGACGGCGGCATGGCGCACGTCCGTGAGCTGTACCGGGAGTTCCAGGGCTTCTTCCCCGACTCCCCCGGCAGTCACACGGCCCTGGCCGGGGACGTGGACGGCGACGGCTACCAGGACCTGGTGACCGCCGAGGGCAGCCACGACTCCCGGCTCACCCTGTACTACGGCGGCCCGCAGGGTCCGGCCGGCGACCGGGAACCGGTCTTCCTGGACCGCGCGGCCCTCGGTCTGCCGAGGGACGCCCACACCGACGAGGCCGACAGCCGCGGCTGGAGCTTCTCACTGGCCGACGCCACCGGCGACGGGTACGCCGATCTGGCGCTCGGCATCGCCCACATCCCCGGGGCGGACGGGAGCTACGCACGCGGGCAGGTGGTCTTCGTGCCCGGGTCGCCCGGCGGGCCGGACGCCTCCCGGGTGCGGCAGATCGACCTGGACAGCCCCGGCGTCCCCGGTGACACCGCCGGCCACTGGTTCTTCGGCCGCGACGTGCAGCTCCTCCCGGCGGCCGGACCGGGCCGGGTGGGCGGTCTCGCCGTCGCCGCCACGGTCTTCCGGGGCCAGAACGACGACGTCACCGTGATGCCGGTGGTCCGCGGCGGGCCGCTCACCCTCCTCTCCCGCCAGTTCACCGCCGCGGACTTCGGCGTGGAGCGGAGCTTCGGCGGGATTCTGGCGTCCTGACCGCGGTCGGCGTCCGGCCCCGCCTGCCCCCAGCCCGTGCCCGTGCCCCGTGCCCCGGGCTGCGGGCCCGGGGACGGTGCGGGCGCCGGACGCCGACCGCGGGGCCCCGGGCCCGCGGCGCGGCGGCGCCCGAGTGGAATCATTGGCGGATGCACGTATATCCTTGAGTCATCCCATGCATCTCGGCGCCGCGCAGCGCCGGACGGCGACGAGGCCGGACCGGAGCGCGGTGCCTTCGTCATGTCCACCGCATGCCGCCCACCATCCCCGGGCCGCAGCCCGGCGTGACGAGCTGCGACCCAAAGGAGCGGCGGACCGCCGTGAAGCGGATGTTCGTGGCCCCCGATCCGGGGCTGTTCCGGCTGCGGAACTCCACCCGAGCGGTGCTCGGCATCGGCCTGGCCGTCACCACGACGGCCCTCGCCGGATTTCCCCTGACCGCCTGTCTCACCGGAGGACTGGCGGCCCTGCTGGCCCTGTTCACCGTCACCGACACCACAGTGCGTGCCCAGGCGGTCACCACCGCGCTGCTGCCCGCCGTGGGGCTCCCGGTGCTGGCCCTGGCCACCGCGCTGCACGCCCAGCCCCTCGCCCGCGACGCCGCCTTCCTGGCGGTGGCCTTCGCCGGAGTCTGGGCACGGCGCTGGGGAGTGCGCGGCAACACGCTCGGCATCTTCGCCTTCATGACCTACTTCGTGGTCCAGTTCCTGCGCACCGGAACGGAACAGTTCCCGGTCCTGGCCGCGGCGGTCACCCTCTCCCTGGCGGTCGCGGCGCTGACCCGCTTCGTGCTCTGGCCGCTGGACCGCAGCAGCCCGCCGCCCGCGCTGCCCGGCGAGCGGGACGCGCCCGGACTGCGCCGGGTCAGCCTGCGGCTGGCCTGCCAGACCACCGCGGCCTGCGCCTTCGCTCTCGGCGTCGGTCAGGCGGTGTCGGCCGAGCGCTGGTACTGGGCGGTGGGCGCCGCCTGGTGGATCTTCGTGAACACCGCCTCCCGGGGCGAGACCCTGGTGCGCGGCTTCCGCCGGGTGGCCGGCACGGTGCTCGGCATCGGCGCCGGCATGCTGGTGGCCCTGCCGCTGGACGGCGCGCTGCCGGCCACCGTGCCGGCGGCCGCGGTCTGCGTGTTCCTCATCTTCTACACCGCACCGGTGTCGTACTCCTGGATGATGTTCGCCGTCACCGTGCTGGTGGGCCTGCTCTACGGGCTGATGGGGCTGCTCCACCCGGGGCTGTTCGCGCTGCGCCTGACGGAGACGGCCGTCGGCGCGCTGGGTGCCGGGCTGGCCGTGGCGCTGGTGCTCCCGGTGACCACGCACGCCGCCACCGTGGACTGGATCCACCGGACCCTGGAATGCGTGCGCGAATGCGCCGTGCAGGCGGGCCGCCGGGCGGCCGGTGATCCGGCGGCGGACCCGGCCCGGCCGGCCGCCGAGCTGGCGCCCCTGCTGGCCCGCGCCCGCATGGCGCTGGCCCCGCTGCTGCATCCGCTGAACCCGCTGCGGGCCCGGCAGGCCCGCGCCCGGCGGATCATGGCGCTGCTGGACGAGTGCGCGGTGCGGGTGCGCGCCCTCGCCGACGAGCTCGCCGCGCCCGGCTCGGAAGCGGGCACGGAAGCGGGCACGGCCCGGAACGTGGGCGTGGTGGCGGCCTGTGCCCGGGTGGAGACCGCGGTCATGGCGCTGCTGGCCTCCGCGGAGCCGCCGCCCCCGGCGGCCGAGCCGGACCCGCATCCGGCGCTGGTGCAGCTCCACGGCCTGGAGGCCGCGCTCGCCCGTCTGGCCGCCCCGCTGCACGCCTCCCCGGACGCTCCGGTGACTGCCGCCTGAGCCCGCCGCAGGCACTCGGGCCGCCGGGCCGGTCAGCGCCCGGGTCCTCCGGCGCTCCCGGCGTGAAGCGACCGCACCGGCGCAGGCGTGCGCGGCCCGGCGCTCCCGGGCCGGGCCGCGGAGCGGGACGACCCCGCCGCACGCCGTGGTCGCTCCCGCCCACCGGTGACTGCCGTCCGGCAGGAGGCGCCCACCGCAACGGACGGCACGGACGCACCGGGGGACGGCGGCGGACAGGCGGACCGGAGCCCCGCGGTTGCCCGTCCGTCGCACCGTCCCGGGTGCTCCGGCGCATCCGGCGCCGGCTCAGCGCACCGGCGCGGTGGACGGCTGCGGGCCGATGCCCAGCTTGGCGCTGTACGCGGAGACCAGCAGCTTGCCCACGGCCGGGTAGGCCCCCAGCGGCTCCGAGGCCGGGCAGCCCGCCTCCTCGGCGGCCGCCTCCAGCAGGCCCTCCGGGATCTCCGGACCGATCAGGCAGGGTGCCAGCGCGAGCTGCCGGGAACCGGCGGTCAGCAGCCGCTGCGCGGTGTCCGCGACCGAGCCCGCTCCGTCCAGCGCGGCGGCGAGCACCGGCACGGCCAGCCGGGCGGAGAGCAGCATGCCCGTGATGCCCGCGGCCTGCACGGCGTCCTCGCCGCCCAGGGTGGCCAGGATGATGCCGTCGGCCGCCGTGGTCACGGTGAACAGCCGTGCCCGGTCGGCGCGCGCCAGCCCGGCCTCGGACAGCCGCACGTGCACGGCCTCGGCGAGCAGCGGGTGCGGGCCGAGAACGTCGGTCAGCTCGGCACCCGAGCCGCTGTTCAGCACCGCCTGGCGGATCAGGCGGAGCTGCGCGCTGTCCGGCCCGGTCAGCAGCGGCACCACCACGGCGGGCAGTTCGTCGGCCGGCTTGTCCTGCGGGCCGGTCAGCCGGGCCAGCACGTCCTGCAGCGACGGGAACTCGTCGCCGTCGCCCTCGGCGAAGCCGATACGGGCATTGAGGCCGGGAAGCTCGGCGCGTGCGATGCTCACCACCTCCTCCGCCAGGCTGCGGCTCTCCGCGGAGGGCGGGCCCGGGACCGCGAGAACCAGGGCCGGTGCGCCGTCGGGGGCGGTCACCGGCTCCGGGCGGCGGTGGCGTCCGGGCTGGCGGGGACGTGGCATTCGTACGGGCAGGCCCTGTTCCGGACCGGTGGGGGAGCTCATGCCGCCGCATGTTAGTGCCTTGATGCGCTTGGCTGTTCGGCCGGGGTGAGGGAGTCCGGATCTGTCCTGATTTATCCTGCCGCTGTTCGGCGCTTCGGCGTGTCTGAGGGGGGAACGTCCGGCATATTTCGGCCATTACCGCAAAACCTGGTGCGGAACCCACCGGAATACGCCGGTTTGACACCCCGTCGGTACGGGTCCGGGGGCCGGGAACGGGGTCCGGGGCGGGGGTCGCCGTCGCCGTCGGTGCGCCCGTCACGGCCCGCGGCGGGTGCCGGTCAGCCGGGGGCGCCGGGGCGCAGCAGCAGCAGGCGCGGGTGGGCGGGCAGCCGCAGGGCGTCCCGGGCCAGCCCGGCGGC
>NZ_WTLH01000075.1 GCF_011421595.1 Streptomyces sp. YIM 98790
CCCGGTGCCCCGGCCGCCCCCGGTGCCCCCGGGGGCGCGCAGACCCCGCCGCCGCCCGCCGCCGGCACCGGCGGCGGTTACGGCTACCCGGCCGCCCCGGGCGGCTACGGCTACCCGCAGCAGCAGCCGGCCGTGCCGGTGGTCGGCTCCGGCTACATGGCGGTGCTGCGCTACCGCGGCCCGGACGGCTCCGAGCAGCGGCTGATCCGCCGCTCCGCGCCCGGTCTGCCGCACCCCGAATGGCAGCTCTTCCACGAGCTGAACTCCATGGGGGTGCCGCCGCAGCAGGTCATCGAGCTGTACACCGAACTCCAGTGCTGTGAGCTGCCCGGCGGCTACTGCGCCCGGCTGGTCCAGGAGACCTGGCCGCAGGCGCGTACCACGCACACCGCCCCCTACGGCACCGACTACGCCTCCCGGCAGGCGGGCGTGCGGCACCTGGTGGAGCACGCGGACGAGCTGGAGCAGTACGCGGACGGCCCGCCGCGCACCGCGCCGGTGCGGGCCCCGCTGCCGCAGCAGCCGTCCGCCCCGGCGGTCGGCCTGGACGTGATCGGCCAGGAGCTGGCCGCCGCCTTCGGCCCGCAGGGCGTGTTCCGCTACGACCAGCAGTCGGTCTCCCGGCAGGGAGTTCCGGACATCGTGGCGCAGACACTGGTGTGGTCCGGGGTGCCGCTGATGCTGCCGCCGTTCTTCTGGGCGCAGGCGCAGCCGGGCCGGCCGATTCCCACGCTGGCCGAGCTGGCCGCCGAGCGCCACATCGTGCCCGCCGCCGACGCCGGGTCGTATCTGGTGCTGGGCAACGACTTCGGCCGCCAGCTGTGCGTGCAGTACGGCACGGCCTATGTGGTGGCCGTGCCGCTGGAGGGCGGCCCGGGCGGGCAGCCCGCCGCGCCGCAGTTCGTGAACGCCTCGGTGCCGCAGTTCGCCCGCTCCATGGCGCTGCTGGGGCGGATGTGGCCGCTGCGGTACGGGCTCAATCCGGAGCAGGCCGGACGCTGGACCACGGATTTCCAGAACCAGCTCGGTTCGCTGGACGCGCAGGCGGTCTCCGACCCCGAGTCCTGGTGGTCCGTGCTGCTGGAACAGATGTGGGACGGCCTGCTCTGAGCCGCCGCACGCCGGACGCCGCGGCCCCCGGACGGGGCCGCGGCGGCACCGGGCGTCCGTGACCGGCTCAGACCTCGGGGGCCTCGCCGACCGGGCGGACCTCGATGGGCTGGTTGGCGGGCTCGCCGCCGCGGCCCGGGCAGGCCGAGGCGCGCAGCGCGATCTGCACGGCCCGCTCCTTGTCGGCCACATCGACCAGCCAGTACCCGACCAGCACCTCCTTGCTCTCCGGGAACGGGCCGTCGGTGACCACCGGGCCGCCGTTCTCGCCGCCGGAGGCGGTGACGGTGGTGATCTCCTGGGTCAGGCCCTGGCCGTCGACCCATTCCCCGGACTCTTCGAGATCCTTGTTCAGCGCGTGCATGAAGTCGACCATCGCCCGGGTCTCCTCCGGGGTCCACTGGGCCAGGTCGTCCCAGACGGCCGGCGGGGCCTGCATCAGCAGCATGTACTTCATGGTTCCGCTCCTTGGCAGTGGTGGCGCTACCGTTCCGAGCACCGTGCACAGGAGACGTCGGAGCCGGCCGCCCGGCTTCGACATCACCGGGCCCCGAGTTCCCGGATTTTTTTCCCGCGCCCACGGCCGCCCGGTCCGTGATGACCTTGGCCGGAAATGTGGTGGCGCCGGGCGGATCTTCTGCCGAGGTACATACCGGGCGGAAGTGTCCTGCATGCTGGAAGCGGTCCACCCGCCTCCGGTCCGCTGAAGGAGCCTCCCGTTGACTCCGAAGACTCCGTCGAACTCCCCGTTCGGCTTCGCCACCGTCCGCCGCGGCTACCGCCCGGCGCAGGTGGACGCCCGGGTCTCCGCGCTCCAGGACGCGCGCGACCGGGCACTGGACCGGCTGGCCGCGCTGGCCGTGCGCGAGGAGGAGCTGCGCCGGGCCGTGGAGCGGCTGGCCGCCCGGGCCGCGGCGCTCCCGCCGCCGTCCTTCGAGTCGCTGGGCGCCCGCGCCCTGGAACTGCTGGCGGAGACCGAGACCCAGGCGGCCGAGCTCCGCGAGGACGCGGAGGCGGCCGGGCAGCGGATACGGGCACAGGCCGAGGAGGAGGGCCGGGCGCTGCGGGAGGCGGCGCGGGCCCGGGCCCGGGAGCGGCACGAGGAGGCCCGCAAGGCCGCCGACGCGACGCTGGACGAGGCACAGCGCCAGGCGTCCGCGCTGCTGGACGAGGCCCGGGCGGCGGCCGCCCGGCTGCGCGACGAGGCCCGGGAGCAGCTCGCGGAGGTGACCCACCGCTGCGAGGAGCTGCTGGCCGGGCAGCGGAACGCGCACGCGGCACGCGAGCGGGAGACCCAGGCGCGGCTGGACGCGGAGGAGAAGGAGACCGAGGAGCGGATCTCCCGGCTGACGGCGGGCGCGGAGGAGCTGCTGGCCAGCGCCCGGGAGACGCTGGCGCTGGCCGAGGAGGAGGCCCGCATCCGGGAGGAGGACGCCCGGGCCCGGGCCGAGGAGCTCCTCACCCAGGCGAGGCTGGGCCAGGAGCGGATCGAACGGGAGACGGACCGGGTGCTGCGCGAGCACGCCGCGGAGACCGAGGAGATCCGGGCGCAGCTCCGCCACGTCCGTCTCAGCCTGGCCGCGCTCACCGGCCGCCCCGCGGAACCGGAGCAGCACGCCGCGGAACCGGAGCAGCGGCCCGCCCGCGAAACCGCGTCCTGACCCCGGTCCGCACGCCGCCGGCCACCGCGGACCGGCCGGCACGAGCCGGGCCCGGGCGGTGCCGCCGGGGCGGGTCCGGCGGTCCGCGGGCACGGGGGTCAGCGGGTATCGTGCGGAGCATCGACGTACCGGCGGCGCGGGGGACGACCGCCGGTCCAGGACCCACTCACGCATCGAAGGGCACGTTCACGTGAGCTCCATCCGCCCGGCCGCCGTCCTCGTCCTCGCCGCGGGCGAGGGAACCCGTATGAAGTCGGCGACGCCCAAGGTCCTGCACGAGATCTGCGGCCGTTCGCTGCTCGGTCATGTGGTCACGGCGGCCCGCGAGCTCTCCCCGGAACACCTGGTGGTGGTCGTCGGCCACGGCCGTGAGGCGGTCACCGCGCATCTCGCGGAGATCGACCCGGAGGCCCGCACCGCCGTCCAGGAGCGGCAGAACGGCACCGGCCACGCCGCCCGCGTGGCGCTGGCCGCGCTCGCCGGGGACGGCGGGGGGGTCTTCGGCACCGTCCTGGTGGTGTGCGGCGACACCCCGCTGCTGACCGCCGCCACCCTCGGCCGGCTGGCCGCCGCGCACACCGCGGACGGCAACGCGGTCACCGTGCTCACCGCCGAGGTGCCCGACGCCACCGGCTACGGCCGGATCGTGCGGGATTCCGGCGGCGCGGTCACCGCGATCGTGGAGCACCGCGACGCCACCCGGGAGCAGCTCGCCCTGCGGGAGATCAACTCCGGGGTGTTCGCCTTCGACGGCAAGCTGCTGGCCGAGGCGCTGACCAGGATCGGCACCGACAACAGCCAGGGCGAGGAGTACCTCACCGATGTGCTGGGCGTCCTGCGCGCCCAGGGCCACCGGGTGGGCGCCTGCCGGGCCGGCGACCACCGGGAGATCGCCGGGATCAACAACCGGGTCCAGCTCGCCGAGGCCCGGCGGCTGCTCAACGACCGGCTGCTGGAGAGCGCCATGCTGGCCGGGGTCACGGTCGTCGACCCGGCGACCACCTGGATCGACGTGACGGTGACCTACGAGCCGGACGCCGTGATCCACCCCGGCACCCAGCTGCTGGGCGCCACCCACCTCGGGGCGGGCGCCGAGGTGGGCCCCGGCTCGCGGCTCACCGACACCGCCGTGGGCGCCGGTGCCACCGTGCTCAACGCCGTCACCGACCAGGCCCGGATCGGTCCCGGCGCCGCCGTCGGCCCGTACGCCTATCTCCGCCGCGGCACGGTGCTCGGCGGCAAGGCCAAGGCCGGCACCTATGTGGAGATGAAGAACGCGGTGATCGGTGAGGGCACCAAGGTCCCGCATCTGAGCTATGTCGGGGACGCCACCATCGGCGACCACACCAACATCGGCGCGGCCACGGTGTTCGTGAACTACGACGGCGAACACAAGCACCACACCACGATCGGGTCGCACTGCCGCACCGGCTCGGACAATATGTTTGTGGCTCCGGTCACGGTCGGGGACGGTGCCTACACCGCCGCCGGCTCCGTGATCACCAGGGACGTTCCGCCCGGCTCCCTGGCCGTCGCCCGTGGCCAGCAAAGGAATATCGAGGGCTGGGTGGCCCGCAAGCGTCCGGATTCCCCTGCCGCACGGGCGGCCGAGGAGGCCCGGCGGGCCGCCGGCAACGAGGCCGGGAAAGGCTCCTCGGCGGATTGACGGTACGCGACGCATGGTGGTGGCAAGTACCGTAGAGGTGCCCCGCGAAATGGCCGAAAGGTAACCGCCCGGCGAACACCGGGCGGCACCGCAGGCCGCACGTGGCCCCCGATGACTCCGTGCAAACGTCAAGGAGACTTGCTGTGACCGGGATCAAGACGACCGGGCAGAAGAAGTTGATGCTCTTCTCCGGCCGCGCCCACCCCGACCTGGCGAAGGAGGTCGCGGACGAGCTCGGTGTCAGCCTGGTTCCGACCACGGCCCGCGACTTCGCCAACGGCGAGATCTACATCCGGTACCAGGAATCCGTCCGCGGCGCGGACTGCTTCCTCATGCAGAGCCACACTGCACCGGTCAACAAGTGGATCATGGAACAACTGATCATGATCGACGCGATGAAGCGCGCCTCGGCCCGCTCCATCTCGGTGGTGATCCCCTTCTACGGCTATGCCCGCCAGGACAAGAAGCACCTGGGCCGCGAACCCATCTCGGCCCGGCTGATGGCCGACCTGTTCAAGACCGCCGGTGCCGACCGGATCATCAGCGTCGACCTCCACGCCGACCAGGTGCAGGGCTACTTCGACGGCCCGGTGGACCACCTGTTCGCGCTGCCGCTGCTCACCGAGTACATCAGCGGCCGGGTGGACCGCGACCGGCTCACCGTGGTCTCGCCGGACGCCGGCCGGGTGCGGGTCGCCGACCGCTGGGGCGACCGGCTGGGCGCGCCGCTGGCCATCGTGCACAAGCGCCGCGACCCCAACGTGGCCAACCGGGTCTCCGTCCACGAGGTGGTGGGCACGGTCAAGGACCGGGTCTGCGTGCTGGTGGACGACATGGTGGACACCGGGGGCACCATCTGTGCCGCGGCGGAGGCCCTGTTCGCCAACGGGGCGGCCGATGTGATCGTGGCCGCCACCCACGGCGTGCTGTCCGACCCGGCCGCCGACCGGCTGAAGAACTCCAAGGTGAGCGAGTTCGTGTTCACCAACTCGCTGCCCACCCCGGGCCAGATCGATCTGGACAAGATCACCGTGCTCTCCCTGGCCCCGACCATCGCCCGTGCGGTGCGCGAGGTCTTCGAGGACGGCTCGGTGACCAGCCTCTTCGAGGAGCAGGCGTAACCCTCGCCCGCGCGCGGCGGCCACCCCCTCCGCCGGCCCGGCGGCCGGCGGAGTCGATTTCGGCCACGGCCTTCCCGCCGAGTAGACTGTCCGGGTTGCTCGGCGAGGGAGGCCGTCCGCGTTCCCGCGCGAATGCCCGGCTCATCCGTTATCGGCGCGCTCCTCGTATGACGGTGTGGTCCGCCCGCGTGGCGGCGGCCCCGGAGTGCGGCGGGCCTGCCGGCCGGCCGCCGGGCCCGACCGTCACCGCTGATTCACCGCGATTCACGAGGAGCGCCACCATGGCCGACGTGAAGATCTCCGCCGAGATCCGCAAGGAGTTCGGCAAGGGCTCCGCCCGCCGCGCCCGCCGTCAGGACAAGATCCCGGGCGTCATCTACGGCCACCGCACCGACCCGGTGCATGTGCTGCTGCCCAGCTACGACCTGATGATGGCGCTGAAGAACCCCAACGTGCTGATCACGCTGGACGTCGAGGGCCGCAAGGAGCTGGTCATCCCCAAGGCCGTGCAGCGGGAGATCCTGGTCAACCGCCTGGTCCACGTTGACCTGCTGGTGGTCAAGAGCGGCGAGCAGGTCCACGTGGACGTGCCGGTGCACATCGAGGGCGACCTCGCCCCGGGCCAGCACGTGACCGAGCAGATGCTCACCACGGTGCCGGTGGTGGCCGAGGCCACCCACCTTCCGGAGTACGTCGTCGCCTCGGTGGAGGGCCTGGGCGGCGGGGACCACGTGCTCGCCAAGGACCTCAAGCTGCCGGCCGGCACCACGCTGGACGTCGACGACAACGAGGTCGTGATCTCCATCTCCACCGCCCAGGCGGCCGAGCCCCGGGCGGGCGAGGGCGAGGGCGCCGAGGAGGCGTGAGCGCCCGCTCCCGGACACGCACCCGCGGACGGCCCGGACCCCGATACGGGGTCCGGGCCGTCCGGCATGCGGGGCGGTCCCGGCGCGGCGGCCTCCCGGCGCGGCGGCGGGGCCGGCTAGCGGATGGTGACCAGCCCGTCGATCACCGTCGTCGGCCGCCCGCTGGTGCCGACCACTTCCACGGTCACGGTGTGCTCCGAGGTCGAGGTCCAGGACTTCGTCCACACCATCTGCCGGTGCTTGACGCTTGAGGAGCGGGTGTCCACCGTCTTCACATGGACCCCGTCCACATGGATGCGGACCTGACCGGTGTGCCCGGCGCGGGAGACCACCAGGCCGACCGAGCGCCCGGTGACCGTCCAGGTCAGCGTGGAGCCCTTGGTCGTGCTCTGGTACGTCGTGCCGCCCAGATAGGCGCTGCGCGAGGCGGTGGTCCAGGTCCCGGAACGCGACGCGGACGATTCCTGGGTGATCACCGGGGTGTAGACGTTGTTGCCCAGCGTCGAGTTGCCCGCCTGGTCATAGGCGCGCATCCGCCAGTCGGTGGCCACGCCGGAGGCCACGGTGCCGGTGGCCTTGGTCACGCCGGGCTGGAAGCTCTCCACGAACGGGTCCCACAGCTTGGTGTGGCGCAGCGCGGTCTCGTCCGTGGCCGCCCAGTACAGGGCGACCGGGACGGCATCGGTGTTCACCGTGCCGCCCCGCAGGTTGAGCTTGGGGTCCTTGGTGAAGACCGGGGCCGTGACATCGGCCACCACCTGCACCGAGCGGGTGGTCGTGGTCCGGCCGGAGACGTGCGTGCCGCGCACCGAGACCTGATGCGACCCGGGTGACAGGGACACCCCGGCGGACCGGGCCGAGCCGGGGGCGGTGGCCGCGGGCACGCCGTCCACCAGCACCTCGAAGCCCTCGATCAGGCCGCCGGGGGTCCTGGTGCTCCATTTCACGGTGACGTCGGAGGTGGTGTAGTGCACCCCGCCGACGTACCGGGTGCCGGACATGCCGGTCATGTCGAAGCCGGCCAGCGGGCCGCCGGCGTAGATCCGGATCGAGCTGAGCTGGCCGTAGAGCTGGTCGCCGGGGCACTGGGTGTTGTAGCCGTCCCGGTGGCCGAAGATCCGCGGCATGGTGCGGGTCTGGCCCGCCTGCCAGGTCTCACCGAAGTAGTTGCCGCCCGCGGCGCCCGTGGTGAGCTGCACCGTGCCGCGCGGGTCGGCGTCGTACTGGCCCAGCTTGTACGCGGCGACCTCGCCCACCGCCCTCAGGGCGATGCTGGCGGCGCCGGCCGAGGTGTAGTCGCCCAGCACCGCGATACCGGTGGTCTCGGCGTTGAAGCCGTAGGTGTGGGCGCCGTACACCGGCATGTCCGCACCGCCCTTGCGGCCCTCGAAGATCCGGCCGCACTTGTCTACCAGGAAGTTGTAGCCGATGTCCCGGAAGTCCTGGCTGTTCATGTGGTACGCCATGATGCCGCGCACCACGGCCGCCGAGTCGTTCTCGGTGGGGGTCGGCCCCATGCAGGTGTAGTCGTTCTCGCCCGCGGTGTGGTGCACCACGGCGGCCCGTACCTCCCCGCCGGGGAGGTACTGCACCGGCTCGGTGACCGCCGCCTCGTCGGCGCCCCACTCGGCGCGGGTGGTGATCGCCGGCATCGGCGCCCCGGCCGTGGAGTAGGCGGCGGGCACCATGTCCAGCGCCCGGCCGCCGCCGTCGGCAGGGCCGGCGGACTGCGCGTCCTGCCCCTGGCCGCCCTCCACGCTGGGGTTGATCAGGTCCAGCCGCAGCCCTTCGGGAAGGCCGGACGCCTCACCGGCGTCCGTGACCACCCGTGCCTCCACACCGTCCGAGGGGCCGGCCCACAGCGGCTCGGTGGCGCCCCGGCCGTCGTCGTCCTCGCGGGTCTCCATCTGCGGCGCCCGCTCCAGCTCCTGCCAGTCGGACCACTCGCCGGTGAGCGCGCTGCGGGTCCTGACCTCGACCGTGCCCCGCGGCTCGTCGGCCGGGTCGGTCCAGGTCACGCCGAGCATGCTGAACCGCTCGACGTCGGTGCTCCTGGCCTCGGCCCGCTTGCCGCCGTCCTTGATCTTGAGCTTCTCGTGGTACGTCTCTGCGTGGACCTCGCCGTTGAGCTCCTCGGGCCCGCGCGGCCGGTCCGGCGCGCCCGAGGCCTCCTGGACCACGATCGTGCCGGCCACGGCGACGGCCACGGCGAGCCCGGTTCCCCATATCCGGCGCGTGATCCCGGCCTTGCCCCTGTGTCTGCTCATGTCCCCTGCCCCGTAGCTCGGTTGGCCGCTCCGGCGATCCGGTGGGACCGCAGCGGGCCCATGAACGGCTCATCCTGCCATGCGTGCAGCAAGCAGTCACAGCCGCCCCGCCGGCCCCGGCCACCGGTCCGGCGGCCGGCCGGTTCTCGGTACGCTGCAGGGGGACGAAGCGGTCCGCCGGGGCCCGGCAGGCACGGGCGGACCCGGCAGACCGGCAGCACACCCGGGGTGCCCGAGGGGCCCACACGGGACGAGGACAGCGAAGGAAGCACGCGTGACCGACGCCACGACCGCCACGGCACCCTGGCTGGTGGCCGGCCTGGGCAACCCCGGCCCGGAGTACGCCGGCAACCGGCACAATGCCGGCTTCATGGTGGCGGACCTGCTGGCCGCACGGATGGGCGGCCGGTTCAAGGCCGCCGGGCGGTCCGCCCGGGCCCAGGTCTGCGAGGGCCGGCTCGGCGTGCCCGGCAGCGCCTCGGCCCGGCGGGTGGTGCTGGTCAAGCCGATGACGTACATGAACCTCTCCGGCGGGCCGGTCTCGGCGATCAGCGGTTATCTGAAGATCCCGCTGGAGCGGATCGTGGTGATCCACGACGAGCTGGACATCCCGTTCGGCGCGCTGCGCCTGAAGCGCGGCGGCGGGGACAACGGGCACAACGGCCTGAAGTCCGTCACCGGTGCGCTGGGCCGCGACTACCTGCGGGTGCGGTTCGGGGTGGGCCGTCCGCCCGGCCGGATGGAGGTGGCCGCCTATGTGCTCAAGGACTTCTCCGCCGCCGAGCGCAAGGAGCTGGACTACCTGGTGGACCGGGCCGCGGACGCCGTGGAGACCCTGATCGGCAGCGGCCTGGAGCGCGCCCAGAACACCTACAACACCTGACGGCACCGGCGGGCGGCAGCCGGGCGGTCCGCGGACGGCCGGCGCGGGAACGGGCGGAACGGCTCTTGACCGGATGACCCGGCCTGCCCAAGGATCTGCGCATGTCCCCCACCAGCACCAGGGAGAGCGGCGGGCGCCGGTTCCTGCTCGCCGCCCGCGGCGTGGCGCTGCTGCTGCTGACCCTGCTGGTGGTGGTGGCCGGGGTCCACGCCTCGTGGGACACCGCGCGCCACGTGATGATCCCGGACCGGCAGCAGAGCGGGCGGCTGACGCTGGAGAGCTGCGACGACGACGCCTGCACCGGGTACTTCGAACCCGACCGGGAGGACGGCACGGCGGCCCGGGAGGCGGTGCGGATGGCGCAGCCGATCGGCCGCACCGAGGGCGAGACGGTGCCGGTGGTGCTGCGGCCGGACACCGACGATGCGGTGCGGATCGGGCTGCCGGGCGTGCTGTACTCGTGGCTGCCGCTGACCGGGGCGCTGCTGCTGGCCGCGATCGTGATCGCGGGCGGGCTGCGGCTGTACCGGGTCGGCTGGATCGTGGCCGGATCCGGCATGACCCTGCTGCTGGCCACGTTTCTCGCCTGGTGAACGACAACTGACATACCCCCAGGTGAACGGCGGAAGGCCGCTCGGCATGGCCCCTCGAACAGGTACTCCGACCCTCAAACCACTGTTACAGAACTGTTGCAGTGGCTTTGTCGGATTTGCCCTGCCAAAACGGTCACAGGTCACAGTGCACAACTTGCCATCTCATCCGATAGCCAGAAGTCTTAGGGCCCGCTCTACCTTCCGTTGTTGTAGTCCCCCCGGTAATGGACGGCCACATGCGCAACATGACCCTCAAGGGCGCCTTCGCTGCGTCCGCCGCCGCGGCGCTGCTCGCCGTCGGCGCCGCCCCTGCCTTCGCCACCGGCTGGTACGAGGCGACTCTTCGCCAGGACACGCCGATCAACGCCATCGACTTCCAGCCCGAGGACCAGGAAGACGTCTGCGGTGACGTTCCCCTGGACCAGGACGGCTGGCACTTCGTCACCGAAGGCCAGGACAAGTTCAAGAAGCTGACCGTCGAGTTCCTGAACGGTGGCGAACAGGTCATCGAGTTCGACCCGTACAGCAAGCACGCCTACGTGGCCAGTGCTCCGGGTGACGTCCTGGTCGGCGCCACGGCGAAGATCAAGGGCGACTCCAGGAGCAAGAAGTTCAACCTCTCCCACACCTGCCCGGCGGACCAGGAGGACACCTCCGGCGGGAACAGCGGCGGGGACACGACCGAGGGCACCTCCGGTGACACCACCGAAGGCACCTCGGGCGACACGACCGAGGGCACCTCGGGCGACACCACCGAGGGCACCTCCGGCGACACCACCGAGGGCACCTCCGGCGACACCACCGAGGGCACCACCGGCGACACCACCGAAGGCACCACCGAGGGCGTCGCCGGCGGCGACGAGACCGAGGGCCAGGCCGGCGGGGACGACACCGAGGGCGTGGCCGGCGGCGCCGAGCCGGACGGCGACGGCGAGAACCTCGCCGAGACCGGCTCCTCCGCTCCGGTCGTGGCCATCTCCGTGGCCGCCGCCGCCCTGCTCGGCGCCGGTGGCTACCTGGTCATCCGCCGCCGCAACGCCGGTGGCAACGCGGCTGCCTGAGCCTGAACGGCACCGCACGGCACCGCACCGCACCGCTCGCGGCCCCGCCGCTGACCACCCCGGTCAGCGGCGGGGCCGCCGCCGTATGCCCATCACCATCAGCGCCGCCAGCCCGCACAGCACGCCCGAGGACAGCCAGGCCAGGTCGTACGACCCGGTGACGTCCCGGACCGCACCGGCGCCGTAGGCCACCAGCGCGGCGCCCGCCTGGTGGGAGGCCAGCACCCAGCCGAACACCACCGCCCCGTCCTCCCCGAAGTGCTCCCGGCACAGCGCGATGGTCGGCGGCACGGTGGCCACCCAGTCCAGGCCGTAGAAGATCACGAAGAACAGGATCGGCGGCTGGATGTCCCCGGCGAAGAGCATCGGGAGCAGCAGCAGCGACAGGCCGCGCAGCGCGTAGTACACGGCCAGCAGCCGGCGCGGGTCGAAGCGGTCGGTGAGCCAGCCGGAGAACACCGTGCCGATCAGATCGAAGACGCCGATCACCGCCAGCAGCGACGCGGCCACCGGCACCGGCATGCCGTGATCGTGGGCGCCGGGCACGAAATGCGTGCCGATCAGTCCGTTGGTGGACGCCCCGCAGATCGCGAAGGTCCCGGCCAGCAGCCAGAACACGGGAGTGCGGGCGGCGGCGCGCAGCGCCCCCAGCGCGCGCCGGGCAGCGCCGGAGGGGGCGGGGGCCGGGGTGACGTACTCCGGTCCGGCGCCGTAGGGCCGCAGGCCCAGATCCTCCGGGCGGTCGCGCAGCAGCCACAGTGCCAGCGGCACCACGGCCAGCGCGCAGCCCGCCACCACCAGTGCGGCGGCCCGCCAGCCGGGGCCCTCCACCAGCAGGGCGATCAGCGGCAGGAAGACGAGCTGGCCGGCCGCGCCGCCGGCCGTGAGGATTCCGGTGACCAGTCCGCGGCGGGCCACGAACCAGCGGCCGGAGACGGTGGCGGCGAAGGCCAGGGCCATGGAACCGGCCCCGAAGCCGACCAGTACGCCCCAGCAGAGCACCAGTTGCCAGTGGCTGGTCATGAAGACGGTCAGCCCGCTGCCCGCGGCGATGAGCAGCAGCGCGCCGGACACCACACGGCGGATGCCGTAACGGTCCATCAGTGCCGCGGCGAACGGCGCGGTCAGGCCGTAGAGCAGCAGGTTGACGGAGATGGCGAACGAGATGCCGCCGCGCGACCAGCCGAATTCCTCGTGCAGCGGATCGATGAACACGCCGGGGGTGGCCCGGAAACCGGCCGCGGAGACAAGCACCACGAAGGCGACCAGTGCCACCCACCACGCCGGGTGCACGCGTGGCAGGGCGCGCCGCCGTGCGGGGGACGGACCGGGCCCGGCCGGGCCGGCGGGGGCGGGTGTGGCCGTGGTCACGGTCCTGGCGGCGGCGGATTCTTCGGGGGGCGGCGGGGCTGTCTGTGTCACCCGCCGATCATCCGGGCGGCCCGTCACACCGCGCGAGTGGCCCGAAGGCCGTCATCCACAAGATTCGGGCCAAGCCGCCGGGTCACCGGCCCCCGGCCCGTGGCCCGTGGCCCGTGGCCGTCGGCCGGTGGAGGCGGCCGGTGCCCGGCGCTAGCCGATGGTGCCGGTGGTGCGTTCGAAGCGGACGTCGGCGGGCAGGTGGCCGTAGGGCTCCGCCCGCGGGTCCGGCACGGCCGCCGCGAGGCGATCGGCCAGTTCCCCGGCGCCCCGGCCCAGCAGGTCCTCCTCCAGGCCGATGGCCTGGCCCTGGGCGAGTGCCTCGGCCGGGGTCAGCACCCGGCCCTCGGTCTCGCCGTTGCCGATCACCTGGTCGTCGTAGGACAGCACCCCGCCCGCGCCCAGCGGCCCCCAGCCGTCGCTGTAGCGCGCCAGGGCGATGATGTAGCTGTGGCCCAGCTCCAGCCGCGGGCTGGACTCCATGGCGAAGGCCCGCCGCCCGTCGCCCTCGAAGAACCAGCCGGCCGCGGTGAACTCGACACCGTCCGGCACCGCGGGGGCCTTCTCCCGGCTCCACAGCACGTCCTCGATCTGCACCCGGACCCGGCGGCCGATCAGGCCCTCGCCGATCTCCCGCTCCTCGCGGGAGGGCGCCAGATCGGTCTCGCTGGCCACGCTCACCACGGCCACGTGGTCGGCGTAGGTCACCCAGTCGGTGTCGGTCCAGGACGGGACGCGCTCGTCCGCCGCGCCGGTGACCACCGAGCCGTCCCCGGCGTCCGGGTCTCCGTCGGGCCAGACCGAGACCACGGCGACGGCGGCGATGCCGGCCACCGCCAGCACGAACAGTCCGGCCACCGCGGTCAGCAGCGGCCGTCCCGCGGAACGCCGGCTGCTGAGGTCCTTCGTGGTGCCCATGGGGTGCTCCTCGGCCGTCGGCTCCTTCGGCGCCGGCTCCCCAACGCCCGCCCCACCCAAACACTCTTCCCCGTTTCCCCGCACATCCCGCCGTGCCCCGCGGGAACGGGCGGGCGGACGCCGCCCGCCCCGCCGGTGCGGGCGCGGCGGCTCGGCCGCCGCGCCCGCCGTCCGCGGCCTCAGCCGGTGTTGCGCAGACCCGCCGCCACACCGTTCACGGTCAGCAGCAGGGCACGGTTCAGCAGCTGGTCCGGCGCCTCCCCGCGCTCCCGCGCGGCCCGCTGCCGGGCCAGCAGGGTCACCTGGAGATAGGAGATCGGGTCCAGATAGGCGTCCCGGATCTGGAGCGTCTGCTGGAGCACCGGGTTGGCCTCCAGCAGCTCCCGCTCGCCGGTGATGCGCAGCACCTCCGCCACGGTCAGCGCGTACTCCGCCTCGATGGTGCCGAAGACGTGCCGCAGTTCCCCGGGGACCAGGGTCTCCACATAGTGCCGGGCGATCCGCAGGTCGGTCTTGGCCAGCGTCATCTCCACGTTGGACAGGAAGTTGCGGAAGAAGTGCCAGCGCTCGAACGCCTCGGCCAGCACCCCGTCCAGCCCGGCCTCCCGGGCGGCCTTCAGCCCGGAGCCCACCCCGAACCAGCCGGGCACGATCTGCCGGGACTGGGTCCAGCCGAACACCCACGGGATGGCCCGCAGCCCGTCCAGTCCGGCGCCGCTGTCCGGCCGCCGGGACGGCCGGGAGCCCAGGTGGAGCTCGGCGAGCTGGTCCACCGGGGTGGCGGCGAAGAAATAGGCGGGCAGGTCCGGGTCCTCCACCAGCGACCGGTAGGCACGGTGCGCGGCCTCGGAGACGGTGTCCATGGCCGCGTCCCAGCGGGCCAGGTCCTCCTCCGGCTGGCGGGGCGCGGTGTGCAGCGCGGACGCCTGGAGGGTGGCGGCCACCGTCAGCTCCAGGTTCTCCCGGGCCAGCGACGGCACCAGGTACTTGTCCGAGATCACCTCGCCCTGCTCGGTGACCTTGATCTCGCCCTCCAGGGTGCCCCAGGGCTGGGCCAGGATGGCGTCGTGGGTGGGGCCGCCGCCGCGGCCGATGGTGCCGCCGCGGCCGTGGAACAGCCGCAGCCGCACGCCGTGCCGGTGCGCCACGTCGCGCAGCCGCCGCTGCGCCCGGTGGATCTCCCACTGCGAGGTGGTGATGCCGCCGAACTTGGAGGAGTCGCTGTAGCCGAGCATGACCTCCTGGACGTCGCCGCGCAGCGCCACCAGCCGCCGGTAGGAGGGGTCCGAGAGCATGGTGTCCAGCAGCACGTCGGCGATCCGGAGCTCGTCGGTGGTCTCCAGCAGCGGCACGATGCCGATCTTCGCCCAGCCGGCGTGCAGGTCGACCAGCCCGGCCTCGCGGGCCAGCACGGCCGCGGCGAAGACGTCGTCCGCGCCCTGGCACATGGAGATGATGTAGGACTCGATCACCTCCGGGCCGAAGGTCTCCAGCGCCCGGCGGATGGTGGTGAACACCCCGAGGGTCCTGGCCCCGGCCGCGTCCAGCGGCGCAGGGGTGGGGGCCAGCGGCCGGCGCGAGCGCAGTTCCTTGGCCAGCAGCCGGGTGCGGTAGTCGCGCGGCATGTCGGCGTAGCGCCAGGACTCCTCGCCGAGCCGGTCGAAGAGCTGGCCCAGCGCGTGGTGGTGGGCGTCGGCGTGCTCCCGCACGTCCATGGTGGCCAGCTGCAGGCCGAAGGCGGCGATGGTGCGCATGGTGCGCTCCACATTGCCGTCGGCGACCAGCTGGCCGCGGTGCTCGCGCAGCGAGCGCTGCACGATGGCCAGGTCGTCCAGCAGCTCCCGGGTGCCCAGATAGTCCCGGCCCGCCTGGTGCGGGGTGTCCTTGGCCAGCCGGGCCCGGGTGTTGAGCAGCTTCTGCCGGATGCAGGTGACCTTGAGCCGGTAGGGCTCCTCGGCGTTGAGCCGCTTGTAGCGCGGGGTGATCTCGGGCAGCAGTTCCAGGTCGCGGTCCAGGGACTCCAGGAGTTCCTGGGTGGCGCCGGTGTTGCGGATGGAGCCGGAGAGCAGCGCGCGCAGCTCGTCCACGTGCTCCAGGGCGCGGCCGATGCCGTGCTCGTGCTGGAGGATCAGCACCTCCCAGGTCACCTCGGGGGTGACATTGGGGTTGCCGTCCCGGTCGCCGCCGATCCAGGTGCCGAAGGTGAGCGGCCGGGTGCCGGAGGGCAGCGGGGCGCCGGCCCGTTCCAGCTCGGCCTCCAGGTCCTCCAGCACGTCCCCGACCGCGCCGCGGTGCAGCTCGTCCAGGTAGTAGACGGCGTTGCGGGCCTCGTCGGCGGGCTCGGGCCGGACCACCCGCAGCTCGTCGGTCTGCCAGATCAGGTCGATCTGCTCGGCCAGCCGGAGCTCCACCCGGCGGCGCTCACCGGCGCCGGCGGAACGCTCGGCCCGGTCCAGCAGCCCGGCGATCTTGCGCAGCTTGGTGAGCACCGAGCGGCGGGCCGCCTCGGTGGGGTGCGCGGTGAAGACGGGCCGCACCTGAAGGCGGGCCACGGACTGCCGCAGATGCTCGGGGTCGGCCTCCTTGAGCATGTCGGCGGTGCGGGCCAGGCGCCCGCCGTCGGTGCCGCGCCGGACCCGCATCTCGCGGCCGCGGTGCACCTGCTCGGTGACATTGGCCAGGTGGAAGTAGGTGGAGAAGGCGCGCACCAGCTTGGCGGCGGTCTCCAGATCGGTGCCGGCCAGCAGCTCGGCGGCGGCTTCGCCGTCGGTCCTGGTCAGCAACCGGACCCGCTCGACCAGGTCGAGGAGCTCGGGGCCGTCCTGGCGGACCAGCGTCGCCCCCAGCAGTTCGCCCAGGCGGCGGATGTCGGCCCGCAGGGCGCTGCTCGTCGTCGCATCCGGGTCGCCGTTCCGGTTCGCGGCAGGCGTCCGGTGCTCCGGGGTGGTGTCGGGACTGCTCACAGGTGCGGCTCCTCGCAGCTTGTCAACCGTCGGTAAACGTGCGGATGGGCGGACCGCGCTGTCCGACCGCCCAGGATATGCACTGCGCCCACCGGTATCGCGGCCCGGTCACATGCCGGTCGCGGGCGGCCGGACTCCCGGTTACGGCGGACGGGCTACTCCGTTGTCACGCCTGGGCGGGACTCGGCGGGACACGGCGCGCCCGGGGCGGCACGCTGGGAACGCGGCGCGCGTCCCGGGGTGCGCCGGCAGCGCGCCGCGCAACGGTGCGCTCCACCCACACCCCGGGACGTTCGGCACTTCCCAACTTACGGTGCCGTAGCTTACGGTTCCGTAGGTGTGTGGCCGTCTTCGGCTCGCCGCACGCTCGGTCCCCCGTCTCCTTCCCCCTTGAGGTGCCGCCCATGACCACAAGCCCCGACTTGATGCCCACGGCAGAGGCAGCCCGTGACGAGTTGCCCGACGAGACCCCCGTGTGGAATCAGCCGCAGGAGGAGCCCGAGGAGACTCCCTCGGCCACCCTCGGCGGTGAGCAGCGGCGCTCGGTGGAGCAGCTCACCCTGCTCGCCTTCATCGTCATCCCGTTCCTGGCGCTGGTCGCCGCCGTGCCGCTGGCCTGGGGCTGGGGAGTGAGCTGGCTCGACCTGTCGCTGATGGTCGCCTTCTACTTCATCGGCTGCCACGGCATCACGGTCGGCTTCCACCGCCACTTCACGCACGGCTCGTTCAAGGCCAACCGTCCGCTGAAGATCGCTCTGGCGATCGCCGGCTCGCTCGCCGTGGAGGGCCCGGTCGTCCGCTGGGTCGCCGATCACCGCAGGCACCACAAACACTCCGACGCCGAGGGCGACCCGCACTCGCCCTGGCGCTACGGCGAGACCGTCCCCGCCCTGATCAAGGGGCTGTGGTGGGCGCACATGGGATGGATGTTCGACCGTGAGCAGACCCCGCAGCACAAGTACGCGCCGGATCTGGTCAAGGACAAGGACATCCGGGCCATCTCCCGGCAGTTCGTGCTGTGGACCGTGGTCTCGCTGGCGCTGCCCGGCGTGATCGGCGGCCTGGCCACCTGGTCCTGGCAGGGCGCGCTGTCCGCCTTCTTCTGGGGCTCGCTGGTGCGGGTCGCCCTGCTGCACCACGTCACCTGGTCGATCAACTCCATCTGCCACGCGGTGGGCAAGCGGCCGTTCAAGTCCCGCGACCGCTCCGGCAACGTCTGGTGGCTGGCGGTGCTCTCCTGCGGCGAGTCCTGGCACAACCTGCACCACGCCGACCCGACCTGCGCCCGGCACGGCGTGGACCGCGGGCAGATCGACTCCAGTGCCCGGCTGATCCGCTGGTTCGAGAAGGCCGGCTGGGCCACCGACGTGCGCTGGCCCAAGCGGTCGCGGCTCGACGCCAAGCGGGTGCCCCACGAGCCCCGGCGTGCGGCGCAGCGAAACCCGGAGGAGTCCGTCACCGCCGACACGGCATGATGTCGCACGTGGCGACCGAGGACGACAGCAGCGCCGTGAGCAGCGGGGGCGGCGGCAAGGACAAACAAGGCGGCCGCGCCCCCCGCAGGGCGCGCCGCCGGATGACCGGTACCGAACGCCGCGAGCAGCTGCTGGACGTCGGGCGCACGCTGTTCGCGGCGCGCGGTTTCGACGGCACGTCGGTGGAGGAGATCGCGTCCAAGGCCGGGGTCTCCAAGCCGGTGGTGTACGAGCACTTCGGGGGGAAGGAGGGCTTGTACGCGGTGGTGGTCGACCGGGAGATGGGACGTCTGCTGGACATGATCACCGGCGCGCTCACCGCCGGCCACCCGCGCCAGCTCCTGGAGCAGGCGGCGTTCGCGCTGCTGGACTACATCGAGCAGCACACCGACGGCTTCCACATCCTGGTGCGGGACTCGCCGGTGGCCCAGTCCACCGGCACCTTCGCCTCGCTGATCGGGGACATCGCCACCCAGGTGGAGGACATCCTGGGCCGGGAGTTCAAGGCCCGCGGGTACGACGCCAAGCTGGCCCCGATGTACGCCCAGGCGCTGGTCGGCATGGTGGCGCTCACCGGGCAGTGGTGGCTCAACGTCCGCAGGCCCAGGAAGGCGGAGGTCGCCGCCCATCTGGTCAATCTGGCCTGGCACGGGCTGCAGGCCCTGGAGCACACGCCCAAGCTGATAGGCCCGCGCCGCTCCTGACCGCCGTGGCCGGGATGCCCGTCCGCCCTCCGCGGGCGCGGCGAGCCCCGGAAGCACGGCACCCCCCTTCCCGTACGGACGGGAAGGGGGGTGACACCCGGAGCGTCGGCTCTTGGAGTACGCCCGCCCCGCGGAGCCGCGCAGGAGGGTACGCGGCGCGGGAGGGCGAGGCGGAGGCTCGTCAGTGCTTGCCGCCGCCGTGGACGCTGGTGGCGCCGTTCTCCGACAGGAGGCTGATCCGGGACAGGATGTGCGACAGCGGGTCGTCCCCGTCGTTGAGAGTGGAGTTCTCCGCGCAGGCGAGGTTGTTGTCGCTGGCCAGGATGTCCTGGATCGGAATCGCGAGGATCTGCACGGCCTGGATGTCGTGGATCGGCGGGGCGATGCAGATGTCGTTCAGCGAGCCGTTGATCAGCGAGATGTTCGGGCTCATGTAGCCGCTGGTGGTCGTGTTTCCGTACGCCGAGATCGCGCCGTTGCCGTTGGCGATCTTCTGCCCGTCCGTGTCACCGACGGCCATCGCCGGGGTGGCGACTGCTCCGGCGGCACCGACAGCCGAGGCCAGGACGGCCACCGAGGCCAGCGTCTTCTTGATCACAGATTTGTCCTTCCGCGTTCAGGATTGCCCCGCTCTCGGAGCGCCCTGAACAACCCGGCGGAACGGACCGACGTTGCTACTGTTCACTCGACCGGCTCAGCAAGGTCCCCCGTTCAGTGCAGGGAACCTCCACGACCGGTGAGGCTTTCACCCAGACCTGCGGGCCACGGCGAAGATCCGGCGGAAGGGGAAGACGGTGCGGCCGTCCGCGCCGGGCGGATGGGCGGCGCGCAGCGCCGACCGGTACTGCTCCAGGAACTCCCGCCGGGCGTCCGGGTCTTGGTCCAGCGCGGTGAGCACGGGGCGCAGCGCGGTGCCCCGGGTCCAGTCCAGCACCGGATCGGTCCTCGCCGTCCAGCAGAGGGAGATGCGTGGTCTCCCAGACGTCCGCCGCGCAGCCGGGGGCGGCCGGCGCGGCCAGATACTCCTCCGGGTCCGGCACCGGGCGCTCGTGGCGCAGGACGTCGCCGAGCCGGGCACGCCGGCGCCCGCTCCGGCACAGCCCGCGCAGCAGGGCATGGCCGGGCGCGGCGAAGTTGCCGGGCACCTGGAAGGCCGGCACCCCGCCCGGTCCGCATCCCAGGCCGGCGATGACGGGCGCCTCCGGCGGGAGGCCGGGGACGCGGGCGAGCAGATCGTGCAGCGGCCTGGCGCGGTGGTCCGCGTGCCGGAGATACTGCCGGGGATTCCAGACGACGGGGCTGCCCGTGCTCATGCGTCCTACCGTGACCCGGAAAACTCTTGATGTCAAGAAAGTTCTGCTCAAGAGGCTTCATATCGACACAACCACTACACTGGGGCGCATGGAGGACGAGGTCGATCGACTGGTCACAGCGTGGCGGCGCGAACGCCCCGATCTCGACGTGGAGCCGCTGGAGGTCCTCAGCCGGGTGAGCCGGCTCGCCCGCCACCTGGACCGCGCACGGCGGCTGGCCTTCGCCGAGCTGGGCCTGGAGCCCTGGGAGTTCGACGTGCTCACCGCGCTGCGCCGGGCCGGCGCCCCCTACCAGCTCTCCCCCGGCCAGCTTCTGACCCAGACCCTGGTCACCTCCGGAACCATGACCAACCGCATCGACCGGCTGGCCAAGAAGGGCCTGGTCGAGCGCGGGCCCGACCCCAGCGACCGCCGCGGCGTGCTGGTGCGGCTGACGGCCGCCGGGCAGGATCACGCGGACCGGGCACTGGCCGGGCTGCTCACCCAGGAGCGGGCCATCCTGGCCCAGCTGACCACCGCACAGCGGCGCGAGCTGGCCTCCCTGCTGCGCGAGCTCACCGCCCCCTTCGACAACCCCGACACCGGGGCCCGCCCCGTCTAGACCGCCCGGCAGGGCCTAGCCGGGCTGGTCGGCCGGCGGTATGCCGGCCCGGCGGGCCAGGGCCACCGCGGCCAGCGTGGAGTGCACGCCGAGCTTGCCCAGCACGTTCTGCATGTGGGTGCGGACGGTGTGCGGCGAGAGGTAGAGCCGCTCGGCCACCGCCTTGCGGCCCAGCCCGGCCAGCATGCAGCGCAGCACCTCCAGCTCGCGCGGGGTGAGCGACTCCACCAGCCGCTGCCGCTCGCTGCGGTGNGACTCCACCAGCCGCTGCCGCTCGCTGCGGTGGTGCCGGTCCCGGGTCAGCTCGCGCAGCACGCCGGTGAGCAGCGCGGGCGGCAGATGGGTCTCGTCGCGCAGCACGCCGCGCACCACCTGGAGGAGCTGGGCCAGCGAGCTGTCCTTGGCGATCCAGCCGCAGGCGCCGGCGGCGAGTGCGCGGGCGGCCACCGGGGCGTCGTCCTCGGTGGCCAGCATCACCGGCCGCAGGGCGGGAAAGCGCTCCCGCACGGAGTCGATCATGGCCGTCATCTCCGGCGCCTGGCCGTTGGCACCGCCGCAGGGGGCGGCGGCCGGGGACGGAACCGGGGGCGCTGCGGCCGCGCCGGCCTCCTCGCCCCGGGCGGCGGGCGCGGCGGAGGTCAGACCGGTGTCCAGCAGCAGGACCTGGAAGGGGGAGCCCATCGCGCGGGACCGGTCCAGCATCTGGGTGGCCGCCGGCACGCTGCCCGCGGCGACCGCCTCCACATCGGGTTCCGCGCTGAGCGCGGTGGCCAGCGACTCGGCGAAGACACGGTGCTCATCGACGATGAGCACCCGGATGCGGTCCAACACTGCCCCCTGTCCTGCGCCCCGTGGTCAACCGGCCGGAACAGGCGGCGCGGGCGGACGCGACACCGCCGCTCGGCCCCGGCCGGATCCGCACGGCCGCCGCCGCGCGGACCGGTGCCGGGCGGCAGATGCCGCGCCCACCTGTCTCGCCCCCTGATCAGCACCAGCCCCCACCGGTGCCGACACTCAGCCTACGGCCGCGGGCCCGCGACGGGAGCGGTTTGCGCGAACTCCGTGACGCAATCTCGCTATTACTTCCCTCACTCCCCACCCCCGTGACGCCGCCGCCCGGGGGACGGCCGGCCCTGCGGCGCTCCGAGCGCCGGGGACGGGAGTCAGCGGAGCCGGCGGGCGCCCGGGGACGGGGTGGTGGTGAAGGTACGGGGAACCGGGTGGCCCGCCGCGGCGGCGGCCTCGGTCACCGCCTTGCCGACCCTCTCCGCCGCGCCGGCCTCGACCAGCACGACCGCCGAGCCGCCGAAGCCGCCGCCGGTCATCCGGGCGCCGAGCGCACCGGCCGCGGTGGCGGTGGCCACGACCAGATCGAGTTCCGGGCAGGAGACCTCGAAGTCGTCGCGCAGCGAGGCGTGGCCCGCGGTGAGCACCGGGCCGAGGGCATGCGGACGGCCCTCCCGCAGCAGCGCGGCGGCCTCGGCCACCCGGGCGTTCTCGGTGACCACGTGACGGACCCGGCGGCGGAGCACCGGATCGGACAGCCGGCCCAGGGCCTCCTCCAGGGAGCCGGCCGGGATGTCGCGCAACGCCGGCACGCCCAGCGCCTCGGCCCCCGCCTCGCAGGACGCCCGGCGCTCGGCGTAGCCGCTGTCCGCCAGGCTGTGCTGCACCCGGGTGTCCACCACCAGCAGCCGCAGCCCGGCCGCCGCCATGTCGAACGGCACCTGGCGGAAGGTGAGAGCACGGGTGTCCAGATGGAGCACGTGCCCGGCGGTGCAGCACGCCGAGGCCATCTGGTCCATGATCCCGCTGGGCACGCCCACGTAGGCGTTCTCCGCGCGCTGCCCGGCGCGGGCCAGCCCGGGACCGGTCAGGCCCAGCCCGTGCAGACCGTCCAGGGCGAGCGCGGTGCCCACCTCCAGCGCGGCCGAGGAGGACAGCCCGGCGCCGACCGGCACCGTGGAGCGCACCACCAGCGAGGCCCCGCCGATGGGGTGGCCCGCCTCGCGCAGTGCCCAGGCCACGCCCGCCGGGTAGGCGGTCCAGGCCGGCACGCCGGCCGGCCGGGCACGGCCGGGCCCGATGCCCTCCAGCGCCAGTTCGACGACCGGGCCGGGCTGGTCGGCGGAGCGGACGGCGAGTATCCGGTCATTGCGGCGCGCCGCCGCCACCAGCGTGGTGTGCGGCAGCGCGAAGGGCATCACGAAACCGTCGTTGTAGTCCGTGTGCTCACCGATCAGGTTGACCCGGCCGGGCGCCGCCCACACCCCTTCCGGCTCGGTGCCGTAGGTGTCGCGAAAGAGCGCGGTGATCCCGTCGGGCGTGGCCGGGGCGGCGGGTGCGGGGTCGGCGGTCATGGTGTGTCGGGTTCCCTTCGTCCACCGGCGGCGCGGGGCGCGGCCGGTGCCGGGCTGCCGCGGTCAGGCGGCCGGGCCGGTTCCGCCGGCCCGCGCGGTGCGCCGGGCGAAGTCCCAGGCGTCGGAGATGATCCCGGCCAGGTCCGGCCGGACCGGCTGCCAGCCGAGCCGGGTGCGGGCCCGCTCCGCGGAGGCCACCAGCACGGCCGGGTCGCCGGCCCGGCGGGGGGCGGCCGTCTCCGGGATGTCCCGGCCGGTGACCTTGCGGGCGGTCTCGACGACCTCGCGCACCGAGAAACCGGCGCCGTTGCCCAGGTTGCAGATCAGGTGCTCGCCGGGGGTGGCGGCGTCCAGCGCCCGCAGATGCGCCTCGGCCAGGTCGTCCACGTGGATGTAGTCACGGATGCAGGTGCCGTCCGGGGTGGGGTAGTCGTCGCCGAAGACGGAGATGGACTCGCGCTGCCCCAGCGCGGCGGCGAGCACCAGCGGGATGAGGTGGCTCTCCGGGTCGTGGCGCTCGCCGTACCCGCCGTGCGCCCCGGCGACGTTGAAGTACCGCAGGGAGACCGCGGCCAGGCCGTGTGCCGCGCACTCGCCGCCGATCATGTGGTCCACGGCCAGTTTGCTGGCGCCGTACGGGTTGGTGGGCGCGGTGCGGGCGTCCTCGGTGACCGGCACCGACTCGGGCTCGCCGTAGACGGCGGCGGTCGAGGAGAACACCAGCCTGCGCACGCCCGCCCCGCGCATGGCGCGCAGCAGCTCCATGGAGCCGCCGACGTTGTTGCGCCAGTACTTCTCCGGGTCGGCCACGGATTCGCCGACCTGGGAGCAGGCGGCGAAGTGCAGGACGCCGTCGTAGGAGGAGTCGAGCCAGCGGGCGGCCTCCTGGACGCGGCCCTCGATGAACTCCGCGCCCTCGGGCACTCCGGCGCGGAAGCCGGTGGACAGATCGTCGAGCACGGTGACGGTGTGCCCCGCCGCCAGCAGATGGGCCGTGACGACCCCTCCGACGTATCCCGCACCACCCGTGACCAGGTACTTGCTCACCCGCTTGCCACCTCACGCAGTCGCCTTGCCGCCGCCTCCGGCAGCACATCACTGACAAAAGCTCTCATACCGGATTCCGAACCGGCCAGGTACTTCAGCTTTCCGGCGCTGCGGCGGATCGTGAACAGTTCCAGGTGCAGGGCGAACTCCTCGCGCTCCACGGGCAGTCCGGAGGCTCCCGCGGGAGCCTGGTGCCAGCCGGAAATATACGGGGTGGGTGCGGCCCCCTCGCCGAACAGGCGGTCGAAGCGGCGCAGCAGTTCCAGATAGGCGCCGGGAAACTCGGCGCGGGCCGCGTCGTCCAGCGCGGTCAGGTCCGGGACCCGGCGGCGCGGGTAGAGGTGCACCTCGTACGGCCAGCGGGCGGCGTGCGGGACGAAGGCGGTCCAGTGCGCGGTCTCCAGCACCACCCGCTCGCCGGCACCGCGCTCCCGCTCCAGCAGTTCGTCGAACAGGTTGCGGCCGGTGGCCCGGCGGTGGGCGGCGACCGACTCCAGCACCCGGGCGGTGTGCGGGGTGACGTACGGATAGCCGTAGATCTGGCCGTGCGGGTGGGCGAGGGTGACCCCGATCTCCCGGCCGCGGTTCTCGAAGCAGTAGATCTGGCGGACGCCGGGGTGCTCGGCGAGCTCCGCCGTGCGGTCCGTCCAGGCGTCCAGCACCAGGGCGGCGCGCTCCTCGTCCAGGGAGGCGAAGGAGGCGTGGTGGTCGGAGGTGAAGCAGACCACCTCGCAGCGCCCGGTGCCGCCGCCGAAGGAGGGGAAACGGTTCTCGAAGACCGCGACCTGGTACTCCGGGTCGGGGATCTCGGTCAGCCGGCCGCCCTCGGAGGGGCACAGCGGGCACTGGTCCGCGGGCGGCAGATGGGTGCGGCCCTGGCGGTGGGCGGCGTAGCCGACGGGCTCGCGCAGCAGCGGGTCGGTGCGGATCTCGGAGGAGGCGGCGACCCGGCCGAGGTCCCGCCGGTCGGGCAGGCCGCGCGGGCCGCCGGGGCTGCCGGAGTCGTAGTAGATCAGCTCACGGCCGTCCGCCAGCCGGGTCACGGTCTTCTTCATGCCTGCACGCCGTCCCGCTTCTCCAGACCCTCACAACACCCAAGACTTCAACAGAATCAAACATAATGAAGCATACATCGACAGCAGGCGTCAACGGAAGGCGGGAGAGCGCCAGAAAAAGGCAGAAAACAGCACGTGGCCGAGGAAGGGCGGAGCGGCGGCCGGAGCCGGCCCGCAGGGCCGGGTCCGCAGGAGCAGCCGGGGAACAGCGGGGGAACAGCCGGGGGGATCAGCAGGGGCGAGCAGCGGGGGCGAGCAGCGGGGGTGAGCCGGGGCGCAGCCGGGTCAGTCGGCGGGCCCGGCGGCGCCGGGCAGGTGGCGCAGCAGCCCGGTGCGCACCGCCAGCGCGGCGGCCTCCAGCCGGGAGGCCGTGCCCAGCTTGGTCAGCAGCCGCTGGATATGGGTGCGCGCGGTACTCGGCGCCACCCCCAGGCCCGCGGCTATCAGCCGGGTGTCGTCCCCGTCCACGATGCGCCGCAGCACCTCGGCCTCGCGGTCGGTCAGCAGCCCGGCCAGCCGGGCGCCCTCCGCGTCCGGCCCGGTGCGCGGATTGAGCAGTTCGGCGAATGCCTCCCGCAGCAGCTGCGGCGCCACCGCCGCCTCTCCCGCCTTGGCCTTGGCCAGGGCCCGCTCCACGCCCTCGATGCGTTCGTCGTGCCGCACATAGCCGCGGGCTCCGGCCGCGAACGCCGCCGCCACCCCGCGCGGGCTGGGCACCGGGCCCAGCACCACCACCGCCACCCGCGGGCACTCCCGGCGGATGCGCAGCACCGGGTCGAGCACCCCCTCCCCCTCCGGGGCGCCGGTGCCCAGCAGGCACACCTCCGGCTGCTTGGACACGGCGAGCTCGGCGGCCCGGCTGACCGGGGAGGCCGCGCCCAGCACCCGGTGCCCGCGTACGCGCAGCGCCGAGGCCAGCGCCTCGGCCACCAGCCGGCGGTCATCGACGACGACGACCCGAACGCTCATCTTGCCTCCCTCATGGCGACTGCTGCGGACAGCGGGACGTGGGCGGACAGCGACGGCAGACCGCGGCGGCAAGCCGCGGCGGAGAGCCGGAAAGCACGGCCGGGGCAGGCGGCAGGGCCTGCCCCGGCGGCGGCAACGGTACTGCGCATCGGGCCGGGGCGGGCACCGCCCCGGCCTCGTCCCCGCGGGCAGCGAGGAGACGCTGACCGGCGGATCAGCGCGCCGGTCACTCGTAGACGAGCACCACCGGCTGGTCGGTCCGGTGACTGTAGAAATGCTGCGAAACCAGGAAGAACCGGTTGTTCTTCCAGTACGCCCGGTCGTCGTAGCCGTAGATCGAGCTGTAGAGCGTGTACTCCTTGTCACGGGCCGCCGGGTCCATGGTCATCACCGGCTCGGCCTGCTCGGTGGCCGGGTCGATGGCGACGACCATGCCCTCCAGGTCCGTGCCGGCCGGCTGGTAGGCAAGGATTTTGCCGTCGATCTCACCCATCGGAATGATCTGTCCGCCGTTGATCGGCTTCACCTCGTAGGGCGCGGTGCCGGTGTTGAGGTCGAAGGCGATCACCGCGTTCTCCGCATCGGAGCCGGCGATGAACAGCATGTCGTCGACCACCACGCCGCCCGGACAGCCGGCCAGCGTGTTGACCTCGCACGGGTCGTTGTGGCGCTCCTCGTCGTACGGCAGCACGTGCTTGATGTCCTTGCGCTGCTCGTCGATCACCCAGTACTGGATCTGCGCGTCGGCCCAGTCGGTGCCGACGTCCATCTTGACGACGAGCGGGTCCACGGAGACCACCGACTCGAAGCGCACCTCCTCGCCGTCCAGCTCGGCGGGCCACTCCCACTCCCACAGCTCCTGGCCGGCCTCGTCGGTGAACCGGAGGCTGCCGGTGTCGCCGAGGAAGCCACAGCCCATCTTGGAGAGGAAGTTGGTGTCCTCCCAGTTCCAGTACGCCTCTTCGACGCACTCCTCGCCCGGCTTGGTCGCCCAGAGCTGCTCCTGCTTGCTGATGGACCAGCCCTGGCCGCCGACCGCGGTGCCGACGGCCACCGTGTCGCCGAGAATGGCCGGGATGTCGTAGGTGCTGGGGGTGATGTCGCCGACCAGTTCCTGGGTCCAGACCTCCTGTCCGGTGGACAGGTCCACGATGGTCAGGTGCTCGCAGTCGCGGCCCTGGAGGACGGCGATGCGATTCTGCGAGGGCTCCGGGGTGGCCTTGCAGTCCCCCTTGTCCAGCGGCAGCGTCCAGGCCTGCTCGCCGGTGGTCAGATCCCAGGCGGCCAGGCCCTCCCGCATGAAGCGGATGAAGGTGTCCTCGACGACGTAGAAGCCGTCGGCGTAGATCAGGCCCTCGTCCTCGGTGACCTCCGGCTGGGCGACCTCAAGGACCAGGCCGCCCTCGATCACCTCGCCGGGCAGGCCCTGCTCGGTCCCGGTTCCGCCGCCGGAGCCCTCGCCCTCGTCGTTCTTCTGGTCGTCCTTGCCGTCCTTGCCGTCCTTCTTCTCGCTGTCCTTGTCCTTCCCGGAATCGGCGGTGGTGGAGGAGTCGTCACCGCTGAGGAGGTACCAGGCGCCGAAGCCGCCGCCGATCAGGACGGCCAGCACGACGCCGATCACCAGGACGAGCACCGGGCCGCGGCTGCCGCCGGACTTGGCGGGGCCGCCCGGCATGCCGGGCGCGCCGAAGCCGCCGGGGGCCGGGGTGGCATAGGGACCGGCGGGCATGCCGGAGGGAGCGGTGGGCCCGCCGCCGTACGCGCCGGGCGGCGGGGCCGGCTGCTGCGGGAAGCCCGTGCCCGGTCCCGGGGGCATGGGGGGCGCCCCCG
>NZ_WTLH01000076.1 GCF_011421595.1 Streptomyces sp. YIM 98790
GGCCGCCGGGCGGGCGGCCCGGCACCGGCCGCCGGGCCGCCGGGCCGCCGGCTACATCATGTCCTCGATCTCGGAGGCGATCGGGTCGGCGTCGGTGCCGATGACGACCTGGACGGCGGTGCCCATCTTGACCACGCCGTGCGCGCCGGCCTTGCGGAGCGCCGCCTCGTCGATGAGCGAGGCGTCCTCGACCTCGGTGCGCAGCCGGGTGATGCAGCCCTCGACCTCGATGATGTTGTCGATGCCGCCGAGCCCGGCGACGATCTTCTCGGCCTTGCTGACCATGGTGTCTCTCTTTTCTGGTGCGCTTCTTCAGGGAGTGCTGGGCGGCTGGTGCCGGGCAGTGCGGGTGCCGGGCGCCGGTCCCGGGGGAACGGCCTCTACGGTAGGGCGCACGCGGCGCCCGCGACGCCCTCCGGGTCTGGACCACTTCCGGAGCCGTCCGGTTTCCCGCGATTCATCCTTCACGGATTCTTCCCCGCTCCCCCGCCGCCGGACTGTCCCGAAGACCCATGCAGTCAAGGGTTCCCATGGGTACCGCCCACGTGCTAGAAAGCACGCACACTACCCCAGTGGTGTAGACCATGTGGAAGGTCTGAAGATTTCTTGATCATCCCGAGGCGCCGCCGCCCTCCCCGCTCCGGCGGCGCCCAGCCCCTGGAGGATGGACATGAGTACGGCAAGCCCCGACCCGGAAGGCCGGTCCCCGCAGACCACGGAGCCCGCGCCCGGCGAGAACACCAAGCAGCCCGGACGCGGCGCCAAGGCCATGGCCGTGGCGCAGCGCATCGGCCGCAGCCTGATGCTGCCCGTGGCCACCCTGCCCGCCGCCGCCCTGCTGGTGCGGTTCGGCGCCGACGACATGCTGGGCCGGGAGAACTTCCCCGAGTTCGTCAACCGCATGGCCGAGTTCATGGCGGCAGGCGGCGGCGCCCTGCTGAACAACATGCCGCTGCTGTTCGCGGTGGGTATCGCCATCGGCTTCGCCCGCAAGTCGGACGGGGCCACGGGGCTGGCGGCCGTGGTCGGCTACCTCGTCTTCAGCAATGTGCTGGCCACCTTCCAGGACGAGCGCACCGGCGCCCCGGTGGACGCCAAGGTGCTGGGCGGCGTGCTGATGGGCATCGTGGTGGCGCTGCTGTGGCAGCGTTTCTACCGCACCAAACTGCCGGACTGGCTGGGCTTCTTCGGCGGGCGGCGGCTGGTGCCGATCCTGGCCGCGGGCGCCGGGCTGGTCCTGGGCGTCCTGGTCGGCTACCTCTGGCCGGTGCTGGGCGCGGGGCTGCACAACTTCAGCGAGTGGCTGGTCGGTTCCGGCTCGATCGGAGCGGGCATCTTCGGCGTGCTCAACCGGGCGCTGATCCCGATCGGCATGCACCACCTGCTCAACTCCTTCCCCTGGTTCCAGGCCGGCACCTACACCACCGACGACGGCACGGTGGTCACCGGTGACATCGCCCGGTTCCTGGCGGGTGACCCGACCGCGGGGCAGTTCATGACCGGCTTCTTCCCGATCATGATGTTCGGCCTGCCGGCCGCCGCGCTGGCCATCTACCACTGCGCCCGGCCGGAGCGACGCAAGGTGGTCGGCGGCATGATGGTCTCGGTGGCGCTGACCGCGTTCGTCACCGGCGTCACCGAGCCGATCGAGTTCGCGTTCATGTTCATCGCCCCGGTGCTGTACGCCATCCACGCCGTGCTGACCGGCATCTCCATGGCGCTGACCTGGGCGCTCGGCATGCGGGGCGGCTTCGGCTTCTCGGCCGGGGTGACCGACTTCCTGATCAACTGGGGCATCGCGTCCAAGCCGCTGCTGATCATCCTCACCGGTCTGGTGTTCGCGGTGGTCTACTACGCGCTGTTCCGGTTCGCGATCATCAAGTTCAACCTCCCGACCCCGGGACGAGAACCCGACGACCAGCTCACCACCGAGGAACAGGACGCCTACCAGGGCAGGTGACCGCCGTGCCCGCGTCCGGCCGGGGCGCCCGGCGGCTCAGGCCGCCGGGCGCCCCACCCGGTAGACCGCTCCCGGCCGGGCCAGCTCGACCGCACCGCCGAAGACGGACCGGGCGTCCCGCAGGTTGACCTTGGCGTCCGTCCACGGCGGGATGTGGGTGAGCACCAGCCGGCCGGCGTCCGCCTCCCGGGCGCACCGGCCCGCCTCCAGGCCGGTCATGTGGATGTCCGGCAGGTTCTCCTTGCCGTCGGTGAAGGCCGCCTCGCACAGCAGCAGATCCGCGCCGCGGGCCAGGCCGTCCAGCTGGGGACAGGGGCCGGTGTCCCCCGAATAGACCAGCACCGAGGCATTGTGCTCGATCCGGAAGCCGTAGGCCTCGACCGGATGCCGCACCCGGTCGCCGGTCAGCCGCAGCGGACCGAGGTGCAGGGTCTGCCCCGGGGACAGCGTCCGGAAGTCGAACACCTCGCTCATCGACTTCTCCGACGGGGTGTCGGCGTAGGCGGCCAGCAGCCGGCGTTCGGTGTCGGCCGGGCCGTAGACCGGGATCGGGGCGCAGCGTCCGCCCTCGAAGCGGTAGTAGCGCGCCACGAAGTAGGCGCACATGTCGATGAAGTGGTCGGGGTGCAGGTGGCTGAGGACCACGGCGTCGATGTCGTAGATGCCGGTGTACTTCTGGAGCTCGCCGAGGGCGCCATTGCCCAGATCCAGCAGCAGGCGGTAGCCCTCGGCCTCGACCAGATAGCTGGAGCAGGCCGAGTCCGCGGACGGGAAGGATCCCGCGCAGCCGACAACGGTGAGCTTCATGAGGGAGGCGACCTCCGCGTGGTGGGATTGCCACGACTGTAAGTCGCAACGGCGGGCTGTGCGCCTCGGAAAGCGGCCGGTGTGGGCGGAATCACCAGCGCGGGGGTAGTGTCGGAGGACTGTCCCGGAAGGTCTCGCGGACACCGGCCGGGGCCCTTTCCCGACCTGGTCCGGTGGGAAGGAGACGAGCGGTGGACCTCTCGTGGTGGCCCGCTTTGGCGGCGGTGATCGTGCTCGGTTTCGTGGCGGCGCTGGTCGACGGCGCCGGGCGGTTGCCCGGTCCCCCGCGCCGGCTGCGGCTCCCGGTGCGGCGGACGCCGCGCTCCGGGCCCCGGCCGGGGGACATCTGGTACGCGGCGCTGCCGGGCGGAGAGCCGGAGGCCCCCGCGCTGGTGCTGGCCGTGGACGGCCGGGACGGCGTCCGGGTGGCGAGGATCAGCTCCCGGCCCGGGGGTGAACGGCCCGGGGCGGTGCCGCTGCCGCCCGGCACGGTCGGCCAGCCGCGCGGCGGCTCGGTGGAGACCGAGGACCTGCTGTGGCTGCCGGCCGAGGGCCTGCGGCGCCGGGCCGGTGCGCTCGACCCCCTGCTGTGGGACCAGGTCCGCACCCTCACCGGCCCCTGACCACCGGCCCCCGACCACGGACCCTGCCCACGGGCCCCTGACCGCTCCCCGGTGCGGGGCACCGGCACCCGCCGCTCCGCGGGGCTCGCGGCGGCGGCGGGGGCCGGATCAGTGGCGGCGGGACTCGATGTGGATGGCCTGGAGCAGGCCGATCGCGATCCAGACCGCGAACATGGCGGAGCCGCCGTAGGACAGGAAGGGCAGCGGCAGGCCGGTGACCGGCATGATGCCCAGGGACATCCCGATGTTCTCGAAGGACTGGAACGCCAGCCAGGCCACGATGCCGGCCGCGACCACCGTGCCGTACAGGTCGGTGGCCTCCCGGGCGATGCGCAGCGCGCGCCACATCACCACGCCGAGCAGCACGATGATCCCGGCCGAGCCGAGGAAGCCGAGCTCCTCGCCGGCCACCGTGAAGATGAAGTCGGTGTGCTGCTCGGGCACGAACTGCCCGGTGGTCTGGTGGCCCTCGAACAGGCCGGTGCCGAACAGGCCGCCGGAGCCGATGGCGATGCGGGCCTGGTTGGTGTTGTAGCCCACGCCGGCCGGGTCCAGTTCGGGATTGGCGAACGCGGCGAACCGGTTGATCTGGTACTCGTCCAGCAGGCCGGCCAGCCAGACGGCCAGCGCGCCGGCCGCCCCGGCAACGCTCAGCCCGAGCAGCCACCAGCGGGAGGCCCCGGAGGCGACCAGCACCCCGAGGAAGATCCCCACCAGGCCCAGTGTCTGGCCCATGTCGGGGGCGAGCATGATGAACACCGCGGGCACGGCGACCAGCAGCAGCGCGAAGAGCACCGTGCGGGCGTCCGGGCTGTCCCGGCCGCAGGCGTCGGCGCGGGCGGCGAACAGCGCGGCCAGAGCCAGGATCACCGCGACCTTGACCAGCTCCGAGGGCTGCAGGGCGAATCCCCCGCCGACCTCGATCCAGCTCCGGGAGCCGTTCACCGTGGTGCCGAGCGGCGTCAGCACCAGGGCGGCCAGCAGCACGGACATGGCGTAGAGCAGGGGGACCGCGTCGCGCACCCGGCGGCTGCCGAGCCGGATGACGACGGCGGCGAGGGCGACCCCGAGGACGCTGTTGATCCACTGCCGGACCAGGAAGAACTGCGGATCGCCGTGGTTCAGCTCCTCCCGGCCCCGGGTGGCGGAGTAGACCAGCACGGTGCCGATCACGGTGAGGACCAGCGCGGCACCGAGCAGTGGCCAGTCCAGCCGCCGGAGCAGGGAATCCCGCGCGGTGAGCCGTTCCCACACCGACCGCCGGTCCACCGAGGGCTGGAAGTAGCTGTGCACACTCACAGCCGTGACTCTACGCCCCCGCACCGACACACCGGGTGAGAACCCACCGTGCGGAACGACGCGGGCCGGTGGCCGGGTCCGCGCATCCGCGCGTCCGGCCACCGGCCCGCGGTGGCGAGGGGGCCGTCGGGCCGTCAGGCCCAGAGCTGGCCCTGGAGGCGGTCCACCGCCTCCTCGGTGCTGGGGGCGGTGTAGATGCCGGTGGAGAGGTACTTCCAGCCGGCGTCGGCGACCACGAAGACGATGTCGGCCGGCTCGCCGGCGCGCAGCGCCTTGCGTCCCACCCCGATCGCCGCGTGCAGCACCGCGCCCGTGGAGACCCCGGCGAAGATGCCCTCCTGCGCGAGGAGCTCACGGGTGCGGGTCACCGCGTCCTCGGAGCCCACCGAATAGCGGGTGGTGAGCACCGACTCGTCGTAGAGCTCGGGCACGAAGCCCTCGTCCAGGTTGCGCAGCCCGTAGACCAGGTCGTCGTAGCGCGGCTCGGCGGCCACGATCTGCACGCCCGGCCGGTGCTCGCGCAGGTAGCGGCCCACGCCCATCAGGGTGCCGGTGGTGCCCAGCCCGGCCACGAAGTGGGTCACGGACGGCAGGTCGGTCAGGATCTCCGGCCCGGTGGTGGCGTAGTGGGCGCCCGCGTTGTCCGGGTTGCCGTACTGGTAGAGCATCACCCAGTCGGGGTGCTCGGCGGCCAGTTCCTTGGCCATCCGCACGGCCGTGTTGGAGCCGCCGGCGGCCGGTGAGGGGATGATCTCCGCACCCCACATGGCGAGCAGTTCGCGCCGCTCCTGCGAGGTGTTCTCGGGCATCACGCAGACCATCCGGTAGCCCTTGAGCTTGGCGGCCATGGCCAGCGAGATGCCGGTGTTGCCGGAGGTGGGCTCCAGGACGGTGCAGCCGGGGGTGAGCCGGCCGTCCTTCTCGGCCTGCTCGATCATGTGCAGGGCCGGGCGGTCCTTGATCGAGCCGGTGGGGTTGCGGTCCTCCAGCTTGGCCCAGATGCGCACGTCCTCGGAGGGGGACAGCCGCACCAGCCGGACCAGCGGGGTATTGCCCACGGCCGCGAGCGGGGAGTCGAAGCGCATCAGCGCATGCCTCCGGCGACGGCCGGCAGGATGGTGACGCTGTCGCCGTCCCGCAGCTTGGTGTCGATGCCCTCCAGGAAGCGCACGTCCTCGTCGTTGAGGTAGACGTTGACGAACCGGCGCAGCTCGCCGCCGTCCACCAGCCGCTCCCGGATGCCGGGGTAGCTGGCGTCCAGGTCGGTGAAGAGGTCGGCCAGGGTCTCGCCGGTGCCTTCGACGGACTTCTGCTGGCCGGTGTAGCTGCGGAGGATGGTCGGGATGCGGACCTCGATGGCCATGGGCATGCTCCAGTGGGTATCCGGTGACGCGGGAAACGGCGGGACGTGCGGCGGGAAGCCGGGGTGCGGCGAGCGGTGCGGGCGGGCACGACGGCCCGCCGGTCGGTCAGGCGGAGGCGTCGGCGCGGCGCAGACAGATGGCGCTGGCGAGGCGGCACAGATCGACGTGCAGGCGCGCCACGAGCAGCAGGCTCGGCGGCTCACTTCTCACGTCGTGGGAAACCATGCCCACATCGTAACGATTCCCGGTGGCCTCTCCGGAAGGGCGTCCCGGAGGGCGGACGATCTCGTCCCGCATCGTGGTCAACCCTGGTAGGCGGGAACGATCCGGACCTCCTCCTCGCTCACCGCGCCGTCCACGATGCGGAACGAGCGGAAGGAGAACGGCCCCTCGCCGTTGGCGCATTCGGCGGTGGAGACCAGCACGTAGTGGGCGCCGGGCTCATTGGCGTAGGAGATGTCGGTGCGCGAGGGGTACGCCTCGGTGGCGGTGTGCGAGTGGTAGATGACCACCGGCTCCTCGTCCCGGTCGTCCATCTCCCGGTAGAGCCTGAGCAGGTCGCCGGAGTCGAACTCGTAGAACGTGGGCGAGCGCGCCGCGTTGAGCATCGGGATGAAGCGCTCGGGGCGGTCGCTGCCGGCCGGGCCGGCGATGACTCCGCACGCCTCGTCCGGGTGGTCCTGGCGGGCGTGGGCCACGATCTTGTCGTGCAGCTCCTGGGTGATGGTCAGCATGCGCGCCAGGATAAGTCAGCCCGGAAAACGCCCGGCGGCGTGCCCGGCCCCCGGGGAGGGGCCGGGCACGCCGCCGTCCGTGCAGGCGGTGCGCCCGCCGGGGAGGCCGGCGGGCGCCGTGCCGGTTACTCGGCGGAGGCCACCTTGGAGGCCGGGCCGCCGGCCGCGGCGGCCGCGTCGGCGGCCTCGATCTCCTCGTCGGTCTCGCCCGCGTCCTTCCGGCGGACGTAGTCCAGCACCCGGCCCAGCTCCCGCTTGACCACCGGGGCCAGGAAGTACAGGCCGATGATGTTGGCGACCGCGGCCAGGAAGAGGAAGGCGTCGGCCATGTCGACCAGGCGCATCAGCGGCAGCAGGGCGCCGATCACGGCCACCGCGCACCAGCTGACCTTGAACGCCAGCTCGCTGGTGCGGCTGCGGCCGAACAGGTGCGTCCAGCACTTCTGGCTGTAGTAGCCCCAGGTGATGAGGGTGGAGAAGGCGAACAGCACCACGGCCAGGGTGAGCAGCCACGGGAACCACGGCAGAGCGGTCTCGAAGGCGTCCGAGGTGATGGCGATGCCGTTGATGGAGTCGTCGCCGGCCCGGCGGGCCTGGTAGAGCTCGCCGTTGGCCACCACGATGGTGAGCGCGGTCATGGTGCAGATGACCACGGTGTCGATGAACGGCTCCAGCATGGCGACCAGGCCCTCGGTGGCGGGGCGCTTGGTCTTCACCGCGGAGTGGGCGATCGGGGCGGAGCCGACGCCGGCCTCGTTGGAGAACGCGGCCCGCTGGAAGCCGACGATCAGGGCGCCGAGCACACCGCCGGCCACGCCCTCGGGAGCGAAGGCCTCGGTGACGATGGTGCCGATCGCGGCGGGCACCTCGGTGACGTTGAACAGGATGACCAGCAGACAGGCGGCCACGTACATGATCGCCATGCCGGGCACCAGCCGGGCGGTGGTGCGGCCGATGGACTTCATGCCGCCGATGATCACCAGGGCGCACAGCGTGGCGATGGCCAGGCCGTAGATGATGGCGCCGAGGTTGGTGCTGAAGAAGCCGTCACCGTCGCCGACCCGGGTGGAGACCTGGGCCAGGGACTGGTTGACCTGGAACAGGTTGCCGCCGAAGTAGCCGAAGAACAGCACGAAGACGGCGGACAGGCCGGCCAGGATCTTGCCGGTCATGGGCTTGCCCAGCTCGGCGAAGCCCTTGCGCAGGTACTGCATGGGGCCGCCGGAGACCGTGCCGTCCTCGTGCACCTCGCGGTACCGCACGCCCAGGGTGCACTCGACGAACTTGGTGGCCATGCCCAGCAGGCCGCACAGGATCATCCAGAAGGTGGCGCCGGGGCCGCCGATGGAGATGGCGATGGCCACACCGGCGATGTTGCCCAGACCCACCGTGCCGGAGACGGCGGAGGTCAGCGCCTGGAAGTGGCTGACCTCACCCGGGTCCTTGGGGTTGTCGTACTTACCCCTGACGATGTTGAGGGCCTGCCGGAAGTAGCGGATCTGTGCGAATCCGAAGTAGACGGTGAAGACCAGGCCCGCGATCACGAGCCAGAGGACGATCGGCATGATCGTCGCGCCACCGACTTCGAAGCTCCAGAAGACGATGTCGCCGAGGAAAGAGGCGACCGGGTCGACCGCCTCGTTGATGTTCTCTGCGACCGTATCGGCCCAGGTGGTGTCTGCCATGGATTGACCTCAGGGGTAGCGGGGACGAATGAGTTTGCGGCTCTGTCCGGCTCTGCGGTGATTCCGGGGGGCCGCCGGGAACAGGGACATGTCCCGGTGAAACATTCGGATGCCAGTTCCTACCACGCTGAGCAACAATTTAAGAGTGGCCCATGTCACACGTTCGGATAACGGTCGGGTTACTGGTGCGCACATCCGCCCTAAAACGGACACATGCCCACTACATCTACATGGAATGTCCGATTATCGGAGCAGGATTGTCACCCTCCGTAGGCGTCTGGAGATGATTTCCCACTCTTCGAAAACGCCGGGGAATTACGACAGGAGCGTTTCCAGCAATGACTCCTGAAGTGCGCCCAGCCAGAGATACGCCATCACCAAGGGCTTGGCCGGGTGCTCGTCCGGAAGTTCGAAGAGTTCATCGGCGCGGCCCTCGTCGTCGATGTCCAGCCTGACGGCGATGGCCAGCCGGAGATCGTTGAGCGCGCCCAGCCACTGCCGGGACTCCTCCGGATTCAGGGTGAGCACCACGCCGGCGTCGTCCGCGTCCGCGGCGGCCGCGTCCAGGGTGCGCACCAGGGCGAGGCTGTCCGCGCGTTTGCGGGAGCGCAGCTCGCCCTCGGTGAAGCGGCGGAACTCCGCGGACCGTTCCTTGCCGTCGGCGTCCTGCTCGGCCTCGCCGGGCCCCCGGTAGGCGTCCGGGAACAGCCGGGCCAGCGCCGGGTCGTCCGGCGCCTCGCTGGGCCCCTCGGCGAACAGCGCGTCCAGGGGGTCGCCGGAGCCGTTCTCCGGCTCCTCACCCGGGCCGATCAGCTCCAGCAGCTGCATGGCCAGGCTGCGCAGGATGGAGACCTCCATCGGGTCGAGCGCGATCGCCGCGCCGCCGGACTCGCCGCCCGCCCGCTCGAAGTACGCCGCCATCAGCGGTCCTGCTGCAGGGTCGCCCACAGCCCGTAGCCGTGCATCGCCTGCACGTCGCGCTCCATCTCCTCGCGGCTGCCGCTGGAGACGATGGCCCGCCCCTTGTGATGGACGTCCAGCATCAGACGCCTGGCCTTGTCCCGCGGATACCCGAAATACGCCTGGAAGACATAGGTCACATAACTCATGAGGTTCACGGGGTCGTTGTGCACCACCGTGACCCAGGGGACATCCGGGGACGGCACCTCGACGGGCGCCTCCTCGGACTCGGTGCGCTCGATTTCGAGGGGAACGGAACTCACGACAACCCCATCGTCCGGTCGGTGTCCGGTCATGATCCCACGGCAGCAGGCACCACCCGCTCCCTCCATGCTGCCACCCGTGGGCCGCCCGTGCGAAAACGCACCCGCGAGCTAATATCGTCAAACTGACGAGATGTGGGTTAGGCTGGAGTCATCCACCGCGAGAGGGGACGGGGAACATGCACGCGGACCGGGCGACCGCCACACGGGCCGGCGGAGGGCTTCACGAAGGGCTTCTGGGACTGCCGCTGAACGTGCCGTCCACCGCCCTGTTCACCGACCACTACGAGCTGACCATGGTGCAGGCCGCGCTGCGCGCCGGCACCGCGCACCGCCGCACCGTCTTCGAGGTCTTCGCCCGCTCACTGCCGCCCGGCCGCCGCTACGGCGTGGTGGCGGGCACCGGCCGGGTGCTGGACGCCATCGAGAACTTCCGCTTCGACCCGGAACTGCTCGCCTTCCTGCGCGAGCAGCGGGTGGTGGACGAGGACACCCTGCGCTGGCTGGCCGGCTACCGCTTCACCGGCAGCGTGACCGGCTACCCGGAGGGCGAGGTGTACTTCCCCGGCTCCCCCGTGCTGCGGGTGGAGGGCGGCTTCGCCGAGTGCGTACTGCTGGAGACGGTGATCCTGTCCATCCTCAACCACGACTCCGCGGTGGCCGCCGCGGCCTCCCGGATGGCGGTGGCCGCGGCCGGCCGCCCGCTGGTGGAGATGGGCGCCCGCCGCACCCACGAACTGGCCGCGGTGTCCGCCTCCCGGGCCGCGTACGTCGGCGGCTTCGACGCCACCTCCGACCTGGCGGCCGGCTACCGCTACGGCATCCCCACCATCGGCACCAGCGCACACGCCTTCACCCTGCTGCACGACACCGAGCGGGACGCCTTCACCGCCCAGGTGGAGGCCCTCGGCCGGGGCACCACCCTGCTGGTGGACACCTACGACATCGCCGAGGCGGTGCGCACCGCGGTGGCGGTGGCCGGACCCGGGCTGGGCGCGGTGCGCATCGACTCCGGCGATCTGCTGCTGGTGGCGCACCGGGTGCGCCGGCAGCTCGACGAGCTGGGCGCGCCGGACACCCGGATCGTGGTCACCAGCGATCTGGACGAGTACGCCATCGCCTCGCTTGCCGCGGCCCCGGTGGACGCCTACGGGGTGGGTACCCGGGTGGTGACCGGAAGCGGCCACCCCACCTGCTCCATGGTCTACAAGCTGGTGGCCCGGGCCCGCGGCGAGGGCCGGCACGCACCCCTGGAGCCGGCCTCCAAGCTCTCCCCGGGCGGCAAGCGGACCATCGGCGGGGCCAAGTGGGCGGCCCGGCGGCCGGACGCCGAAGGGGTCGCGGAGGCCGAGGTGGTCGGCACCGGGCCGGTGCCGCCGGAGCTGGCCGGCCGGCTGCTCCAGGTGGAGCTGGTCCTAGACGGCCGGATCACCGGGCGGGAGCCGCTGCGGGCCGCGCGGGAGCGGCACCGGCGGGCCCGGGCGGCGCTGCCGCTGTCCGCGACCCAGCTCTCGGCCGGGGAACCCGTCATCCCCACCGAATACCGCATCTCCGGCGGCTGAGCCCGGCGGCCGGGCCGGGAAGGCAGCGCGGGGAAGGCAGCCGGGGCTGCCCGCAGGGGTGACGCGGCCGCCCTCAGGTGTGACCGGGGCGTGCCGGGGGCACTGAACCGCACAGGCCACCGGCACGTGCCGGAAGGGGCGGCCGGGGCCCGGCCGCGGCAACGCGCCAGGAGTGGGCACCTGGTGTGACCGGGACACCGGATGCGGCTACTCTGCGAAGGGAGAATCCCCAAGTCCCGTGCCCCAGAACCGAATCCTGTACGGCGACAGCCCCTTGCGCCGCCCGTCCCACGCCCGGAAGGGGTGTTCTCCATGCACCGCGCCCTGATCGTCGTCGACGTGCAGAACGACTTCTGCGAGGGCGGCAGTCTCCCGGTGGCCGGCGGGGCCGATGTCGCCGCCGCCATCACCGACCTGATCAGCGCCGCCACGCCGGGCTACCGGCATGTGGTGGCCACCCGGGACCATCACATCGCGCCGGGGGACCACTTCTCGGACAGCCCGGACTTCGTGCGCACCTGGCCCCGGCACTGCGTGGCCGGGACGGAAGGAGTCGGCTTCCATCCCAACTTCGCCCCGGCGGTCACCTCCGGTGCGGTGGAGGCGTGCTTCGACAAGGGTGCCTACGCGGCGGCCTACAGCGGCTTCGAGGGCACCGACGAGAGCGGCACCTCGCTGTCCGACTGGCTGCGCGCCCGCGAGGTGACGGAGGTGGACGTGGTCGGCATCGCCACCGACCACTGCGTCCGGGCCACCGCCCTGGACGCGGCCCGCGAGGGCTTCCGCACCCGGGTGCTGCTGGATCTCACCGCCGGGGTGGCCCGCGAGTCCGTCGACCGGACGCTGGCCGAGCTGCGCGAGGCCGGAGTGGATCTCTCCGGCAAGCCCGTGGTCGCCGCCTGAGCCCTCCGGCCGCGGCGCTGCCTCTCCCCCTCCGGGCCCGGCCCGGCTCAGGAGGCCCGGCGAAGGGCCGCCATGGGGTGCCAGCTTGCGAGCGGACCGGGGGCGGCGGTGCAGCGCCACACGATGCCCTCCGGGTGGTGCAGCACGGCGGTGATCTCGTCCGGGGTGGGCGGCGAGGCATTGCCCCGCAGGTAGACGGCGCGCAGTCCGAGGTTGCGGAGCCGGGTCAGGGCACGCGCCCGGTTCGGCGCGTGGACCAGTATGCGTATCGGCCCGGCTCCCGCCGCCTCCGGGCGCGGCAGGGCCACCGCGACCACCATGCTGCCGTCCGGCAGCCGGACGTGTCCGCCATCCGCCATGGCTCACCTCCCGTACTCGGCCTCGGCTCCGGCTGGCTCCGGCTGGCTCCGCCATCCTGAACCCAAGCGACGCCGTTGACCAGAGGCATTTCCGGAAACAACCGATGACCTGCTGTTTTCCGGACCGCCCCGGAGCGGCCGGCGGAAACGGAAAAACGTGCGCCCCCCGTGCACCAGCGAGCGCGGGGCGTGACGCTTACCCCGGTGCGGAGGCGGGCATCGAGGCCCGTAGAGTCGTGCGCAGGAACACCAGCACGGCCTTCAGACAGCCACGCCAGGACTCCTCAGGACTCGCCAGGACGGAATCCGCGATGCCGCATCCGACCCCCCAGCAGATCGCCTACGGCTCCGCCGCCGTCGTCTCCGCCTCCCTGCTGATGCTGCTGCTCTCCCCCAGCGGCTCGGTGCTCACCGCCTCGCTGATCGCGTTCGCCGCACTGTGCTGCGGGGTCGTGGTGGCGATAGCGGTGCACAGCCGCCGCGGCATCCGGGAGAGCCTCGTCACCGGGGCGCGCACGGCGGAGCCGGATACCGAGGCGCCGGTTCCGGCGCCCTCCGCCCGGCCGCACACCGCAGAGAGGCCGGAAGTCCGGGTCTGACCCTTCGGGCCGACCGCGGCTTCCGGCCTTCGTCCTGTCGGCGGGTTCGCTGCGGGTTCTGCTGCGGGTTCGCTGCGGGGTCTTCCGGCCGGCCCGGTCAGCGGGCGGTGGACTGCCCCGTCGCCTCGACCACCACGGTCTTGGCGGCCTTGTCGTGCAGGCACTGGCGGTAGGGGCGGTCCCAGGTGCACCACAACACGTTGACCAGCCAGAACACCTGCCCGAGGCAGTAGACGAGCTGCGGCAGCGCGTACACCGCCGCCCGGACCCAGCCCGGGCTGCCCGCCGGAAGGGAACCGTCGGCCAGCATGCCGACCCTGATCTTCATCGCCATCTTGCCGAGCGTCTGCCCGCGCGAGGTCAGCATCAGCGCCTCGTAGACGAAGTAGACCAGCACCCCCAGCAGGGACGTTCCCCAGTTCCCCGCGGTGTTGTAGTCGTCGGTGTCCACCAGGGGCAGGGTGATCAGCGCCAGCGGGACGTAGATGATCAGCCAGTCGAGGATCCGGGCGACGACCCGGCGGCCCAGGGACGCCAGCGGCGGCATGCCGGGCACCGGTCCCCCGGCGCCGTACGGACCGCCGGACGGGCTGGTGCCGTAGTCACCGGTACCGCCCGGGGGCGGCGGAGGCGGCGGTGCGCTCTCGTGGTGCGGCCCCCCGGGCTGCCCCGGGCCGGGCTCCTGGCCAGGGCCCTGCCAGCGCTCGCCCGGCGGGGACGGCTGATCCTGCCGGCCCGGTTCCCGTTCCGGCTTCCCCCACCCTCCGGCCTGCGGCTGCTCATCGCTCATGCCTCCGAGTGCACCGGGAGACCCGGCGCCCCGCATCCGCAATGCGCCGCGCGGGGGACATTTCCAGCCAATCCGGCACCTTCCGCCGCGCCGCCCGGCAACGGCCCGCTCCCGGAGACCGGACGGGGGCGGGGCCGCGGCGGGGACGGGACGGGATCAGCGGCCGGAACGGGCCGAGGCCACGAAGGTGCCGGCCGCCTTGTCGTGCCAGCACTGCCGCCAGGGACGGTCGCGCACGCACCACAGCACGGAGACCACGCCCAGCACCACCAGCCCGAGCACGCTGTACAGCAGCCAGCGGCCCAGCGCGGCACCGAAGGACGGCTTCTCCTGCCGCTCCACGTGCAGCACCCGCAGACCGAACAGCGCCTTGCCGGGGGTACGCCCCCAGAAGGCGGTGGGCAGCGCCTCCAGCAGCAGGCCCAGCGCCAGGAAGGCGCCCAGCACCATGGCCAGATAGGTGCCGGTGGTGCCGTCGAGCAGCCACACCTGCTGGGTCACGCCGGCCTGCTCGACCGCGTCCACCTTGGCCTGGATGTGGTCCCGGCCGCGGTCCAGCAGCAGGAACGCCACGGCGCCGGCGGCACCGAGCGGCAGCAGCGAGTCGACGATCCGGGCCAGCAGACGGCGGCCCAGCTTGGCCGGGTACGCCTGTTCGCCGCCGCCGAACGGGGACTCCCAGGGGGCGGTGGCCCGCACCTGGAGACCGGCCTCGGTCAGCGGCGCCATCTGCGGCGCGCCCAGCACCGGCACGGTGTGCCCCTGCGACTGCTGGACCTGCGGCTGCGGGACCTGCGGCTGGGGCTGCCGGGCCTGCGGCTGCGGCTGGTGCTGCTGGGCGACGGGCGGTGCCGGGAACTGCTGGGGCGGGGACTGCGGAGCGGCCTGGGGCGCCTGCCGCGGCACCGGCTGCCCGGCCTGCGGCTGCGGTGGCTGCAGCGGCTGCGCCTGCCGGCCCTGCGGGGGCGTCCCGGGCTGCTGGTCCTGGGCGCGCCGCTCGTGGGCCTGCTGGGCCAGCTCGCGCACCTGCTCCGTCCAGGACGGACCGCCCGGCAGCTCGGAACGGCGGATGCCGATGGTCCGCTCCCGCGGATCGGGCTCCTCCCCGGAGCCGGCCCCGCCCGCCGCCGCGGGCCGCTCCGGCTCCGGCCCGGCGGCCGGACGCCCGAAGGGCGCCCTCGGGTCGGCCGGAGCCTGCCCGCCCTGCGGCCCGCGGCGGACGGAGGCCACCGGGGAGGTGGAGACGTCCTCGTCCGAACCCCAGGGCAGCCCGGGGCGGTCCGCCCCGCCGCGTCCGCGCAGCTCCGGCAGGGCGGCCGGGCGCTGCGCGGGCTGCTCGCCGCTGTCCCGCGGTTCCGGAACCGCGGGCGCACGGCCGGCACCGGCGCCGGCGGACGGGGAGGCGCCGGCCGCCGGCGGGCCGGAGGCCGCCGCGTTCTCCTCGTCGAAGAAGACCGGACCGGTCTCCTGCGGCCCGGTGGACGGAGACGGAGCGGGCGGTCCGGAGGCGGGCTGCGGGCGGAATGCACCCGGCGGCGGCCCGGGCCTGGGCTCACCCGCGCGTGGCTCCGGCCGGCTGCTGCCGGGGACCCAGGCGGAGCCGTTCCAGTACCGGATGTAGCCGGGAATGGACGGGTCCGGATACCAGTCGGGCCCCGGGTTGCCGCCGGCACCCCCCTCGGGTGGCACGCTCATCCCTGTACGACGCTCCTGTCCGCCCTGTTGTCGCAGTTGTCCGCAGCAGATGGTCCACGGCCGGGTAACGCATGGTACGACGACGCCCTGCGAGTGACGAAAAAATCCCGTGCAGCCGCGTAATGACGAGGCGTTCGCCCGCTCTCTCCTTGTGAACGTACCCGCAACGGGCGGGTACCGGGCAGGAGAAGGTGTTCCCGATGTACCTCATCATCGAACGCGAGCTGGAACTCCGGCTGGTCGTCTCGCCGGAGCGCATCATCCCCGTGGCGGCCCGGCTGGCATACCGCTCGGACGACCCGTTCGCCGTGCACATCGTCTTCCACATCACCTCCGAGGCGCCCGTGCACTGGACCTTCGCGCGCGACCTGCTGGTGGAGGGCGTCTTCCGCCCCGCCGGGCACGGCGACGTGCGGGTCTGGCCCGGCAGGGCGGACGGCCGTCCGGTGGTCTGCATGGCGCTGAGTTCCCCGGACGGCGACGCCCTGCTGCATGCACCGGTCGCACCGGTCTCGGCCTGGCTGGAGCGCACGCTGCGCGTGGTGCCCTCCGGCGCGGAGGCGGGACAACTGGGCCTGGAGGAGGGGCTGGACGCGCTGCTCGCGGCCTCCGCGCCCTCCGGGGCCGAGGAGTCACCCGCGGGACGGCCGCCGGACGAACCCGGTGAGGCCGGCCGCTGACTCACGGAGCCGGCGGCTGCGTCTCCGGTCCCGCGGACCGGGTTCCGGCCCCGGCGCGGCCCTCCGGCTCCAGCCCGGCGGCCTGACGCACCAGCGGGACGATGCGGAACGGCACCGGATTCTCCATCACGATCGCGGTGGAGGAACGGACGATGCCCCGGAAGCCGACCACCCGGTCGATCACCCGCTGGAGATCGGCGTTGGAACGGGCCACCAGCCGGCAGAGCATGTCGCCCTGCCCGGTGATGGTGTGCAGCTCCAGCACCTCCGGCACCTCCCGCAGATGCCTGCGCACCTCCGCGCCCTGGCCCTGCCTGATCTCCAGGGTGGCGAAGGCGGTCACCGGATAGCCGATCGCGGCCGGGTCCACGTCCGGGCCGAAGCCGCGGATCACCCCGCTCCCGCGGAGCTTGTCCAGCCGGGCCTGGGCGGTGCCGCGTGCCACGCCGAGCCGGCGGGACACCTCCAGCACACCGATCCGCGGTTCGCGGGCGAGCAGCTCCAGCAGCCGCCCGTCCAGCCCGTCGATGGGTGCCGGGCCCGTCGCGCCCGCCGTGGTGCCAGTCATGGTGATTCCCGGTCCTCGCCCTCGCCGCCCGGTCGCCCGGTCGCCCGTCGCATGCCTCGTCCCCGTCGTTCCCGCCGTACTGCTTCAGCGCTGGGCATCATGTACAGAACGACAAGCATTTCCGGGATATGACTCTACAGTTTGCCCACTCGATGCGCATACTATTGCGCACCTTGCCGACCGGGTGGACTCTGCCTGCATGACGGAGACCCCACAGCCTGCACCTCAGCACACCCCGCACCACACCCCCGCGGGATCCCCGGACCGGAACCGGGACGCCGACCCGTTCCCGGTGAACGGCATGGACGCGGTCGTCTTCGCGGTCGGCAACGCCAAACAGGCGGCGCACTACTACTCCACGGCGTTCGGGATGCGGCTGGTCGCCTACTCCGGCCCGGAGCACGGCAACCGGGAGACCGCCTCCTACGTCCTGGAGTCGGGCGCCGCCCGGTTCGTCCTCACCTCGGTCATCAAGCCCACCACCGAGCACGGCCGGTTCCTGTCCCGCCACGTGGCCGCGCACGGCGACGGCGTGGTGGATCTGGCGCTTGAGGTGCCGGACGCCCGCGCGGCCTACGCCCGCGCGCTGGAGCAGGGCGCCCGCCCGCTGACCGAGCCGCACGAACTCACCGACGACAACGGCACGGTGGTGCTCGCCGCCATCGGCACCTACGGCGAGACCCGGCACACGCTGGTCGAGCGCGGCGGCTACAAGGGCGCCTACCTGCCCGGCTTCGCGGAGACCGGACCCCTGGTCGCGCCCCCGGAGAAGCGCTTCTTCCAGGCCATCGACCACTGCGTGGGCAATGTCGAACTCGGCCGGATGGACGAGTGGGTGGCCTTCTACCAGCGGGTGATGGGATTCACCAACATGAAGGAGTTCGTGGGCGACGACATCGCCACCGAGTACTCCGCGCTGATGTCGAAGGTGGTCGCGGACGGCAGCCGCAAGGTGAAGTTCCCCATCAACGAACCGGCCATCGCCCGGAAGAAGTCGCAGATCGACGAGTACCTGGAGTTCTACGGCGGGCCGGGCGTGCAGCACATCGCGCTGGCCACCAACGACATCGTGCACACCGTGCGGGCGATGCGCGCCGCCGGGGTGCAGTTCCTGGACGTGCCCGACTCGTACTACGACACGCTCGGCGAGTGGGTCGGCGACACCCGGGTGCCGGTGGACACCCTGCGGGAGCTGAAGATCCTGGCCGACCGGGACGAAGACGGCTACCTGCTGCAGATTTTCACCAAGCCGGTGCAGGACCGCCCGACCGTGTTCTTCGAGATGATCGAACGCCACGGTTCCCTGGGTTTCGGCAAGGGGAACTTCAAGGCCCTCTTCGAGGCAATTGAGCGTGAACAGGCCCGACGGGGGAATCTGTAAGGACACCACCCCCCACCGGCCGCCCCCGCGCCCTGCACACGCGGGGGCGGCCCGCCCCGGCCGCCGTCCGGCGTCGTCCGGCCCGGCGTCGTCTAGCAGGAGGGCACGGGATCGCCCGCGGCCAGTGCCCGCAGCGAGCCCACCGCGTCCGCGAGCGTCCGCACCGGCACCAGCCGCAGCCCCTCGGGCAGATCGCCCTCCGCCTCCCCGCATTCGTCCTGTGGGACGAGGAACACGGTGGCGCCGTCGCGCCGGGCGGCCTGGGTCTTCAGCGGGACGCCGCCCACCGAGCCGACCGTGCCGTCCGCCTCGATGGTGCCGGTGCCGGCGATGACCCGGCCGCCGGTGAGGTCCCCGCCCGCGCCGTCGCCCTCCAGCAGATTGACGATGCCGAGGGCGAACAGCAGACCGGCGCTCGGGCCGCCGACGTCCTCCAGGCTCAGTTCCACCTCGATGCCCCGGCCGCTGCGGTCCAGCAGGCCGAGCGCGGCCTCGACCGCGGCGTCCTGGGACTCGTGCATCTGGGCGGTGTTGTACTCGCGGATCTCGCGGGGTGTCCGGCCGGACGGATACACCGCGTCGCGCGGCATGACCGCGCGCTCGGAGGAGAACCAGCCGCTGACCACATCGGGCAGCCGGACGGTGGCGTCCGGGCCGGTGGCCTGGATGGTCGTCATCCGCAGCTCGCCCTCGGGCTCGCGCACCTCGGCGCCGGAGATCCGGATCACCTGCTCCCCGCCGCTGCTGCCCTGCACGTCCACGGTCTCGCCGGGCAGCGCCACGGAGAACGGCAGCGGCAGCAGCGCGGCGGCCGCGAGCAGCACGGTCACCAGCGCGGCACAGAGCCCGATCAGCACCGGGCGGCGGCGCAGCGGTCCGGGGACGGCGGGGTCGCCGGAGGCGGGCGCGGGCTCGGGACGCGGGGAGCGGGCTTCGGTGGACGGCATGCGTCGAAGACTACCCAGGCCCCGCACCGCCCCGGACGCGCGGTGCGCAGCGGGTATGCGGCCGGGCGGGCGGGCCGGCGGCGGGGCCGCCACCGCCGGTCAGCGGAGGACTTCGGCCACTTCCTGGGCGGCGCGCACCACCCGGGGGCCGACCTCCTGCGGGACGGAGTCGTTGAGCATCACCACGCCGACGCTGCCCTCCACCCCGCAGTCCGGCGGGAGCGGCGCGGCGGCGCCGCTGGCGCCGGCCTCCAGCTCCCCGTGGGTGAGCACATAGCCGTCCTCGTTGTCGATGTCCTTGCAGCGGCCGATGAGGATCGCCCGGCCCGCCGCGCCCCGGTCCAGCGGATGCCGGAAACCGGTGCGGTAGGCGACGTGGTAGTCCGTCCAGCTCGGTTCGACCACGGCCACGGCCAGTGCCTCGGTGCCGTCCACCACGGTGAGGTGTGCGGTGGCCCCGACGTCCTCGGCCAGGGAGCGCAGCGCGGGCAGCGCGGCCTCCCGGACCAGTGGGTGCACCTGGCGTCCCAGGCCCAGCACGCCGACCCCGACGCGGGCTCGGCCACCGGCGTCCCGGCGTACCAGGGCGTGCTGTTCCAGGGTCGCGAGCAGACGGTAGACGACTGTCCGGTTCACGCCGAGCTGCTTGGACAGCTCGGTCACGGTGAGCCCGTGGTCGGTCTCGGCCAGGAGTTTGAGGACTCGCAGCCCCCGGTCGAGCGTCTGGGAAGTCTCCGCGGTCACGACGCCCCCTCTTCCGATTCAAGCGCCCGGGGCCCGTCCGCGGGGTGGGGGATGCTGCCCGTCCCGGTCGGCAGCACGCACGGACAGCCGCCGGGTAACGGTGCATGTCGCACTGCCGGCTGCGCACCGGGGCCGCTCTGCTCCGGCATAGCGCGTGCCCGGAAACTTATACAGAGTCACCGCTCAGCGGAAGAGCTTGTCCAGAATCCGAGCACTCTCACGAAATTCTGGGGGGAAATGTGAGAAATATCCTCCGCGATCTACCCGAATAGACTGACTGCAACAAATGAATTACCGCTGCTCCGCAGCCTGTTCGAGACCTTCCGGGCGGTGGTGCGGCACGGGTTCGCCCGCTTCCCCGGCTCCCGGACCCCGCTCCGCACGCACCCCCGGCCCCCGCTCCGGTTCAGCGCATCCGGGTGGCCCACTCGCGGATCTTGGCGACCCGGGCCTTGAGCTGCCCGGCGGTGGCCTCGGCCGTCGGCGGGCCGCCGCAGGCCCGCCGCAGCTCATTGTGGATCACCCCGTGCGGCTTCCCCGACTGATGCGCGTAGGCACCCACCAGGCCGTGGAGCTCCCGGCGCAGCTCGGCCATCTCCCGGTGGGTGACCACCGGACGCCGTTCCGCCGGGAGCTCCAGCAGATCGGCCTCCTCGTCCGGCTTGCGGCGGCTGTGCGCGATCTGCCGGGCCTGGCGCTTCTGCAGGAGTATCCGGACCTGGTCCGGCTCCAGCAGCCCCGGAATGCCGAGATAGTCCTGCTCCTCCTCGCTGCCCGGGTGCGCCTGCATGCCGAACTCCGCGCCGTCGTACATCACCCGGTCGAACACGGCCTCGGACTCCAGGGCCTCGAACGGCAGCTGGTCCTGCTCCCCGGTGTCCTCGTCGCGCTCCCGCTCGGCCTCCTTGAGCAGCCGGGCCTCCTCGGCGTAGGGGTCCTCCTCACCGCCCCTGGCCGGCTTGTCCAGCACGTGGTCGCGCTCCACCTCCATCTCGTGCGCGAAGCCGAGCAGGGAGGGGATGGTGGGCAGGAAGACGGAGGCGGTCTCGCCGCGCCGCCGGGAGCGGACGAAGCGGCCCACGGCCTGGGCGAAGAACAGCGGCGTGGAGATGGTGGTGGCATACACCCCGACCATCAGCCGGGGCACGTCCACGCCCTCGGAGACCATGCGGACGGCCACCAGCCAGCGGCTGTCGGACTCGCGGAAGTCCTCGATGCGGCCGGAGGCTCCGGAGTCGTCGGAGAGCACGACGGTGGGCTTCTCGCCGCTGATCTCCTTGATGTGCCGGGCGTAGGCGCGGGCGCTGTCCTGGTCGGTCGCGATGACCAGGGCCCCGGCGTCGGGCACGGAGCGCCGGATCTCGGTCAGCCGGCGGTCGGCGGCGCCGATCACGGCCGGGATCCAGTCGCCCTTGGGGTCCAGCGCGGTGCGCCAGGCCTGGGCGGTGGCGTCCTTGGTCATCGGCTCGCCGAGCCGTGCCTGAAGCTCGTCGCCGCTCCTGGTGCGCCAGCGCATGCTGCCGCTGTAGGAGAGGAAGATCACCGGGCGGACGACATGGTCCGCCAGGGCGTTGCCGTAGCCGTAGGTGTAGTCGGCCACCGACCGCCTGATCCCCTCGGCGTCCTCGGCGTACTGCACGAACGGGATCGGGTTGGTGTCCGAGCGGAACGGGGTGCCGGTCAGGGCCAGCCGCCGGACCGCCGGTTCGAACGCCTCCAGACAGGCCTCGCCCCAGGAGCGGCTGTCCCCCGCGTGGTGGATCTCGTCCAGGATGACCAGGGTCTTGCGCTGCTCGCAGCGGTTGCGGTGCAGCATCGGCCGCACGCCCACGCCCGCGTAGGTCACGGCGACGCCGTGGTACTGCTTGCCGAGCGGCCCGGCGCTGTACTCGGGGTCGAGCCGGATTCCTATCCGGGCGCCGGCCTCGGCCCACTGCTTCTTCAGGTGCTCGGTGGGGGCCACCACGGTGATCTGCTGCACCACGTGGTGGTGGAGCAGCCAGGAGGCGAGCGTCAGCGCGAAGGTGGTCTTCCCGGCGCCGGGGGTGGCCACGGCCAGGAAGTCGCGCGGGTGCTCGCTGAGATAGCGGTCCATCGCGGCCTGCTGCCAGGCCCGCAGCTTTCCGGCGGTACCCCATGGCGCCCGGCCGGGGAACGCCGGGGAGAGGTGGTGCGAATGGGAAGCACTGGAAGCACTGGTGGTAGTCACGATCCTCGCAAGGTCGGCACCTGCCAAACGGACCGCGACAGCCTACCCGTCCCCGCTTCCCCGCTCCCGGCGGACACCGCGCCCGCCCGCGGCTGCGGTGCGGCTCACACCACCCGCGGCGGGCCGGGACGTTCCGCGACGGGAAACCCCGCCGGGGCCGGCCCCGGCGGGGTTTCCCGTCGTCACGGCGAGGACCAGGCCCTCCGCCGCCGCGNTCACGGCGAGGACCAGGCCCTCCGCCGCCGCGTCGAGGGCCGCCCGCCCCGGCCTGTTTCCCGGGCGGTCCGGCGCGTTCCCTGCGTCCCGTCGCGCGGCGGAGATCCGGGACCATGCCGGAAGGGCACCGGCCGGCACCATTCCGGGCACCACGATCAGCCCGGTGCCCGGGTGCGGCGGGAGACGGCGATGGCGAGGACGGCCACGGCGGTGGCCGCCGCGTAGACGGTCACGAAGGCGGCCGGCCCGACCGTGGCCGCCGCCCCGGCGGTGTCCGCGGTGTGCGAGGCGGCGGCGGAGCCGCCGCCCAGCGCGGCGAAGGCGGTGCCCACGGCGGTCAGCAGCACCACGTTCAGCAGGCTGTCGCAGACCTGGAGCGAGGCCACGTTGCCGCCCGCCCGGGCCGGGGCGGACAGCCGCAGCACCAGCACCCCCACCGAGGCCACCACCAGCCCCATGCCGAAGCAGGACAGGCCGATGGTCAGCACCGGCAGCCAGACCGGCACCGCCTCGGCCAGGACCAGCGGGGTGGCCGCGATGCCCGTCACATTGAGCACGGTGCCGGTGGTGACCAGCAGCGAGCGGTGCCGCTCCAGCCGTGGGCGGGCCTGCAGCCAGGCGCCGAACGCCCAGGTCAGCCCCCCTGCGGCAAGGGCCAGGCCAGCCGTGGTGACGGACAGCCCGCGCTGGGTGACCAGCATCAGCGGCACGAAGGTCTGCGCCGCCATGTACGCCGCCGAGACCAGGCCGCGCAGCAGGATCACCGACGGCAGGCCGCGGCCGGCCCAGAAGGTGGCGCGCGGCAGCAGGCGCAGCGCGGCCGGGGCCAGCAGGACCAGACCGGCCGCCACCGGCAGCACGGACAGCCAGCGCAGCTCCTGGCCGCCGTACTGGAGCAGCCCGGCGCCGACCGAGACGGCCAGGGCCAGGCGCAGCCGCCGGCGGTCGAAGGGCGGGGCGGTGCCGTCCTGTTCGCGCTGGGTCTCGGCGGTGGTGCGGCGCAGCGCGGGCAGCATGATCATCAGCGGCAGGAGCACCAGCACGGTGATGCCGAGGAACACCCAGCGCCAGCCGAGGTGCTCGGTCACGGTACCGGCGATCACCGGGCCGGCCAGGGCGGGCACCACCCAGGCGGCGGAGAAGGCGGCCAGCGCGGAAGGGCGCAGATGCTCGGGGTAGGCGCGCCGCACCAGGACGTAGAGCGCCACGATGATCAGGCCGCCGCCCACGCCCTGGAAGGCCCGGCCGAGCACCAGGACCAGCATGCTCTGCGCCAGGCCGGACAGCAGCAGGCCACCGGAGAAGCAGCCGATGCCGACGCTCACCGGGGCGAGCGGTCCGCGCCGGTCGCACCACTGGCCGGAGACCACCATGCCCAGCAGGCTGGTGGTGAAGTAGCCGGCGAAGGCGAAGGCGTAGAGGGAGACGCCGTCGAGCTGCTCGGCGGCGGCGGGCATGGCCGTGCCGATGGCCATGGCCTCGAAGGCGATCAGCAGGATGACGCTGACCGAGCCCAGGGTGAGCGCGCGGTACCGCGGGCTCATGACACCGCCCGCCCCGGCGGGGACGGGCGGGAGGTCCTGCGGCGGCACCTCGGCGGCCTCGGCGGCCTCGGCGGAGGGCGGTGGCGCGGCGGCAGGTGCGGAGATGCCGGCGCCGTCCCGTTCAGCGGGGCCGGCGCCGGCCCGGAGTTCGTCCATGCGGACACCGTAAGGACCGACCGGGCATGGTGCCCATGGCTTTTCGGCCCGTCTTCCGCTCCGCCCCCAGCCCTAGGCCCGGGCGGCGCGGCAGCGCCGCCGCCGGGCGCAGCGCGGTGCGGCCCGGCTCAGGAGGGCGGCGGGAGGGCCACGGTCTGGGGGCGGATGGGGAGACGGTTGACCGGGCGGCCGGTGGCGGCGCGGACCGCCGCGGCGACGGCCGCCGGGGTGGTCACCACCGGCACCGCGCTCACCGACTTGGCGCCGAAGGGCGCCACCACGTCACGCTCCTCCAGCAGCGCCACGATCCGGATGTCCGGCGTGTCCAGCGCGGTGGGCAGGGCGTAGTCCGCGAAGTCCGGGCGGCGGACCGTGCCGCGCGCCACCCGAAGGTGCTCGCTCAGCGCCGCGCCCACTCCCTGGGTGACGCCCGCCTCGATGCGGGCCCGCACCTGCCGGGGGTTGAGCAGCTTGCCGACGTCCTGCGCCAGCGCCACCTCCACCACCCGGACCGTGCCCAGTTCCACGTCCACGTCCACCACCGCCCGCACCGCGGCGAAGGCCAGGCCGACGAACGCATCGCCCTGCCCGGTGGCGTTCAGCGGCTCGGTCGGATGCGGGCGGCACTGCGCCGTGGCCCACAGCTCCTTGCCCTCCAGAGCCTCGGCCACCGTCGTGGACAGCACCCCGTCGTAGGAGGTGATCTTGCCGTCGGCGATCTCCAGCAGTTCCGGGGACATGCCGAACTTGGTGGCCAGCGGCTGGAGAAGCTGGGTGCGCACCATCCTGGCGGCCCGCTCCACCGCCCCGCCGGAGACCCAGGTGTGGCGGCCCCGCGCGCCCGGCCCGGCCGGCGGCTGGTCGGTGTCCACCGGCGCCACATGGACCTCCTCCACGCCCAGGACCTCCTGGACGATCTGGCGCGCCAGGGTGGCGAAGCCCTGCCCGGTGTCCACGGCCGAGCACAGCACGGTCGCCACCGTGCCCTCCACCTTCACCGTGGCGGTGGAGACCTCGTCGGTGCCCTCCGCGCCCAGCATGTGCACCATGCCCAGCGCGTAGCCCACGCCGCGGCGCACCGCGCCCGGCTCGCCCGCGCCCTCCGGGCCGCCGGGCAGCAGCCACTCCTCGGGCGGCAGTTCCTTGGGCAGCGGCGGCAGCGGCGCCTCCTTGACCGCGGCCAGCAGTTCCTTCACCGGCGCCGGGCAGGTGACGGTCTGGCCTATGGGCAGCACATCGCCGGTGGCCAGCACATTGCGCTCGCGCACCGTGACCGGGTCCAGCCCGAGCTCGGCGGCCAGCCGGTCCATCTGCGCCTCGTAGGCGGCGCACACCTGCATGGCGCCCTCGCCGCGCACGTGCCCGGAGGGCGGGTTGTTGGTGCGCACCACCCAGCCGTCGACCACCGCGTTGGGCACCACGTACGGCCCGGCGGCGAAGGACACCGCGGCGGCCAGCGCCTCGGCGGAGTCGTCCGCGTAGGCGCCGCCGTCCATCAGCAGTTCGGCCTCGACCTTGACCAGCTTGCCGTCCCGGCCGGCGTGGTGCCGGTAGCGCAGCAGGGTGGGATGCCGGTGCGGGTGGGCGAGGAAGGACTCCTCGCGGGTGGCGGCCAGCTTCACCGGGCTGCCGGTGCGCATGGCCAGCATGGCCAGCGGAAGCTGCATGCCCGGGTCCTCGCGGTCGGCGCAGGCGCCGGGCACCCCGGTGACGTAGATCTTGACCTGGTCGGAGTCCAGGCCCAGGCAGCGGGCCAGCAGATCACGGTCGGTGTGCGGGTCGGTCGCGGCGGTGTACAGCTCCACGCCGCCGTCCAGCCGCGGCACGGCCAGGCCGGCCTCGGCGCCGATGGGGGCCGGGTCCTGGCGGCCGATCCGGTACAGGCCCTCGACCACGACCTCGCCGACGGCCGAGGGGTCGCCGTGCCGGAGCGGGATGTGGCGCAGCACATTGCCGTCCGGGTGCAGCGGTTCGGCGGCGAAGGACTTCTCCGGGTCGGTGACCGCCTCCAGGACCTCGTAGTCGACGGCGATGGCGGCGGCGGCCAGCCGGGCGGTGTCGGGGTGGTCCGCCGCCACCGCGGCGATCGGCTCGCCGTGGTGGCGCACCTCCCCGGAGGCGAGCGGCGGCCGGTCGGCGACCCGGCGGCCGAGGGTGGCGTCGCCCACCGGCACGTCCCGGTGGGTGACCACGGCCTGCACGCCGGGCATGGCCTCGGCCGGGGCGGTGTCGACGGCCTTGATCCGGGCGCGGGGGTGCGGGGAGCGCAGCACGGCTGCCCAGAGCAGGCCCTCGGCCCACAGGTCGGCGGTGTAGGGGTAGACCCCGCACGCCTTCGCCCCGGCGTCGGTGGGGAGGACCGAGGCGCCGATGCCGTGCGCCGGGCCCGCGGCCCCGGCGCCCTCCGTGGCGACGGGGGCGGCGCCGGCCGGGGACACGGTGACCGTGCCGCCGCCGCTGCCCGTTTCCGTTCCGCCGCCGTTCGTCGGCTCCGTCACGATGCGCCTCCCATCCCCGTCGTGCCCGGTCCCGGCCGTCCGCCGCCCTGCTGCGGAATGCGCGGGGCGGCCGGCCCGCCGGCGCCGTCCGTGGCGCCCGGGTCACCGGGCGCGGGCCCGGTGCCGCCGTCGTCCTGCTGCTGGCGCGCGGCGCGCCCGGCGGCCACGGTCCGGACCGCGTCCAGGACGTCCCGGTAGCCGGCGCAGCGGCAGAGGTTGCCGCACAGCGCCTGCCGGGTCTCCAGCTCGGTGGGCGCGTGGTTGCGCTCCAGCAGGTCGTGCACGGCCATGGCCATGCCGGGCAGGCAGAAGCCGCACTGCACCGGTCCGGCGGCGAGTGCCTGCTGCACGTCGGACGGTGCGTCCTGGCCGCCCAGGCCCTCCACGGTGAGGATCTCGCTGCCGGCGGCGGTGGCGGCGGGCACCAGGCAGGCGGCGACGAGCCTGCCGTCCAGCTGGACCGAGCAGGCGCCGCACTCGCCCTGGGAGCAGCCGTCCTTGGCACCGGCCAGGCCGAGGCGCTCGCGGAGCACGTAGAGCAGGGACTCGCCGACCCAGGCGTCGGTGACCGGCCGGTCGATGCCGTTGACGGTGAGCACGTAGGAGACGACCGGGTGGGTGCTGTGGCCGGTGCCCTCGGTGTCCGCGGCGGCAGCGGCGTCCGCGGCGTCGGTGCCGTCCTCGCCGGGGCCGGACCGGGGCCCGGCGGCCTCCGGGTCGCTCCCGTCCGCCCCGTCGCCCGGCCCGGGGCCGCCGGGCGGGCCGGGCAGGTCCGGGAGGGCGATGCGCTCGGTGCCGGCCAGGGTCTCGTCAAAGGGCCCGCCGAAGCGGCCGGGCACCCGCGGCCCGTCCGCCGGGTCACCGGCATGGCCGTGCTCGGGCACCCCGGCGTCGTCCGGGTAGCGGCCGGCGCCGTCCTGCGCCGGATGCGACCAGGGCTCGCCGATGACCGGCTCCGGCCGGCCGTCCTCCGGGACCCGGGCGACCGGGGCGGCCCGGGTGTCCGTCTCCCCGTCCCGGGCCGTGGCGGTGCCGCCCCGCGCCTGGTGCAGGCCGGCCA
>NZ_WTLH01000077.1 GCF_011421595.1 Streptomyces sp. YIM 98790
CCCCCTGGCCCACCACCCCCCACCCCCGCCGCGCCGCCATCTCCTCCTTCGGCATCAGCGGCACCAACGCCCACCTCATCCTCGAACAACCACCCCACCCCACCCCCGAGCAGCAGCCCGCACCCGGGCCGGCCCCGGAACACGCGCGGGAGCACGAGGCCGGGACCGCCCTGCCCGCGGTGCTGCCCCTGGTGGTCTCCGCCCGGGGCGAGCGGGCGCTGCGCGCCCAGGCCGCCCGGCTGGGCCCGCCCGCCGCGGCAGCGGGCACCGGAACCGGCACCCGGCTCGGCCCGGCCCACCGGGACCTGGGCTGGTCCCTGGCCGCCACCCGGTCCCCGCTCACCGACCGGGCCGTGATCCTCGGCTCCGATCCGGCCGAACTGCTGTCCGGCCTGGCCGCCCTGGAACGCGGCGAGGCGGCACCCCATCTGGTCACCGGCCGGGCCGCGGACGGCGCCGCCACCGCCTTCCTCTTCACCGGCCAGGGCAGCCAGCGCCCCGGCATGGGCAGCGGCCTGTACGCGGCGGACCCGGCGTTCGCCGCCGCGCTGGACGAGGTCTGCGCCGGGCTGGACCCGCACCTGGACCTCCCGCTGAAGGACCTCCTGCTGGCCCCGGCGGACAGCGAACACGCCGCGCTGCTGGACCGCACCGAGTACACCCAGCCCGCGCTGTTCGCCCTCCAGGTGGCGCTGTTCCGGCTGCTGGAGCGGTACGGGGCGGCCCCCGACCACCTCATCGGCCACTCGGTCGGCGAGCTGGCCGCGGCGCATGCCGCCGGGGTCCTGGACCTCTCCGACGCCTGCGCGCTGGTGGCCGCCCGCGGCCGGCTGGTGCAGTCCGCGCCGCAGGGCGGCGCGATGGCCGCCCTCCAGGCCACCGAGGAGGAGGTGCTGCCCACCCTCGCGGGCCGCACCGGACAGGTGGTGATCGCCGCGGTGAACGGGCCCGACGCGGTGGTGGTCTCCGGCGACGCGACCGCCGTGCAGGAAGTGGCGGCGCACTGGCGGGACGCCGGGCGCCGGACCAAGCTGCTGCGGGTCAGCCACGCCTTCCACTCCCCGCACCTGGACGGCGTGCTGGACGAGTTCCGCGCGGTGGCCGCCGGCCTGGCCTTCCGCGCCCCGGCCGTCCCGGTGATCTCCGGCGTCACCGGACGGCCGGCCACCGCCGCGGAACTGGCCGACCCCGGCTACTGGGTGCGGCAGCTGCGGGAGCCGGTCCGCTTCCACGACGGCGTCCGCTTCCTGGCCGCGGAGGGGGTCACCACCTGGCTGGAGCTCGGGCCCGACGGCGTGCTCAGCGCCATGGTCCGCGCCGCCCTGGCCGGGCCGGACGGACCGGACGCGCCGGACGGCCGCCGGGTCACCGCCGTCCCGCTGCTGCGCGGCGGCCACGACGAGCCCCGCACCGTGGCGACCGCACTCGCCCGGGCGTTCACCGACGGGGTGCCCGTGGACTGGACCCGGTTCTTCCCCGGCGGCCGGGCCGTGCCCCTGCCCACCTACGCCTACCAGCGCGAACGCTACTGGCGCGACACCCCGGCCCAGGACCGCCCCGCCGCGTCCGACGGCCATCCGCTGCTGGACCGGGCGGTCGAACTGGCCGGCGGCCACGGCTGGGTGCTCACCGGACGGCTCGACCCGGACATCCACCCCTGGCTCGCCGAGCACACCATCCAGGGCCGCCCGCTGCTGCCCGGCGCGGCCGTGGCGGAGATGGCCGTGCACGCGGCGCGGGAGACCGGCGGGCAGGCGGCGGTGGCCGAACTGACGCTGGAGCAGCCGCTGCAGGTGGCCGAGACCACCGACCTCCAGCTCATGGTGACCGCCGCCCGGGAGGACGGCACCCACTCCTTCACCCTCTACGCGCGCCCCGCGGCGGCCACCACGGGCGAGTGGACCCGCCACGCCGCCGGCCTGCTGGCCCCGCCCGCCCCCGCCGGCACGGACGGCGCGGACGGCACGGACAGTTCGGACGGCACGGACGGCCTGGCACAGTGGCCGCCCCCGCAGGCCGAGACCGTCCCGGTCACGGACCTCTACCCGCGGCTCGCCGAGCGCGGCTACGACTACGGCCCGGCCTTCCGCGGCCTGCGCGCGGCCTGGCGGCACGGCGCCGACACCTACGCCGAGGTGGAGCCGGAGCAGGCCGCGGACAGCGCCGCGGACGGCACCGCGGACGGGTTCCTGCTGCACCCGGCCGCGCTGGACGCGGCACTGCACAGCGCCCTCGCCGGCTCCCCGGGACAGGACGACGGCACCCGGCTGGTGGTGCCCTTCCTGTGGAGCGGGATCACCCTGCACGCACCCGCCGCCGGCCCCCTGCGGGTGCGGCTGCGCCGGGACACCGACGACACCTGCTCGGTGCTGATCGCCGACCGCACCGGCGCCCCGGTGCTGCGCGTCGCCTCCCTGACGCTGCGCGAACTCCCCCAGGACGCCGGGGCCGGCGGGGCCGCCCGGGGGCCCGCCCTGCTGGCTCTCGAGTGGACCCGGCGGGAGACCCCGCGGCACACCCCGGACGACGTCTGGGCCGTGGTGGGACCCGACCACGCGGGACCGGCCGAGGCGGTACGCGCCGCCGGGGTGACCGTGCGCGGCTACCGAGGCCCCGCCGACCTGGCCCGCGATCTGGACGCCGGTGCCCGGCCGCCCGCCCTGATCATCACCACCGTCCCCGCCGACGCCGACGCCGACGCCGACGCCGGCCCCGCTGCCGACACCGGCAGCGGCGCCGGCACCGGCAGCGCCATGGCCGGGACGGCCGCGCGGGCCGGGCGGACCGGACGCGCCGTACTGGACCTGGTCCAGCACCACCTGGCGGACGAACGGCTGGAGGACTCCCGGCTCGCCCTGCTCACCACCGGCGCGGTCGCCCTCGCCCCCGGCGAGCGGCAGGACCCCGCGGCGGCCACGGCCTGGGGCCTGGTCCGGGCCGTACAGGCGGAACGCCCCGGCCGCTTCGCCCTGGCCGACACCGACGGCCGCCCCGAGTCGCTGCGCGCCCTGCCCGCCGTACTCGCCGCCGGGGAACCCCAGGCGGCGGTCCGCACCGGCCGGATGTGGGTCCCGCAGCTCCGCCGCCGCCCGCTCCCGGCCGACCCGGCGGACCGGACCGCACCGGCCGGGTCGGCCGGCCCGGCCGACCGGGCGCCGTTCGACAAGGAGAGCCATGTCCTGATCACCGGCGGCCTGGGCACCCTGGGCCGGCTGGTGGCCCGGCACCTGACCGAGCGGTACGGCGTGCGCAGACTGCTGCTCACCGGCCGCCGCGGCATGGACACCCCGGGCGCCGGGGAGTTCGTGGCCGAACTCGCCGCCGCGGACGTCGAGGTGAGCGTCGAGTCCTGCGACATCGGCGACCGCACGGCCCTGGCCGCCCTGCTGGCCGCCGTACCGCAGGACCGGCCGCTGACCGCCGTGGTGCACGCGGCCGGGGTGACGGACGACGCCGTGGCCGAGCGGCTCACCCCGGAGCACTGGGAACGGACCTGGCGCCCCAAGGCCGCAGCCGCCGCCCACCTGCACGACCTGACCCGGGACACCGACCTGTCGGCCTTCGTGCTGTTCTCCTCGCTGGCCGGTCTGCTGGGCTCGGCCGGCCAGGCCAACTACGCGGCGGCCAACGCCTGCCTGGACGCCCTGGCCGCCCGGCGCCGTTCCGCGGGACGGCCCGCGCTGTCCGTGGCCTGGGGCCTGTGGGCGGAGGAGAGCACCCTCTCCGGCGGCCTGGGCGAGGCGGACCTGCGCCGGCTGGCCCGCTCGGGCATCGGCGCCCTCTCCAGCGACGAGGGCCTGGCCCTGTTCGACGCGGCCCTGGCCGCCGGTGACCCGGTGCTGGCCGCCGCCCGCCTCGACCTGGACGCCATGGACCCGGACACCGCCCCGGCCCCGCTGCGCGCCCTGTCCCCGGGGGCACGGCGCACCTCGGCCGGCCGGCCCCGCACCGAGATCGTGGACCTGCGGGGCCGGCTGGCCCGCGCCCCCCGCCACGAGCACCGCCACCTGGTACTGGAGGCGGTGCGGTCCGAGGTGGCGGCGGTGCTCGGGCACAGCGGCCACGAGCGGGTGAGCGCCGACCGCCGCTTCCAGGACCTGGGCTTCGACTCGCTGACCGCGGTGGAACTGCGCAACCGGCTGGTCACCCTCGCCGGGGTCACCCTGCCGCCCACGCTGATCTTCGACCACCCCACCCCGGGAGCGCTGGCCGACCGGCTGCATGCCGACCTGGCGCCCGCCGCACCCGAACCCGGCGCACCCGGCGACGCGGGCGGGGGCGGGGACGAGGACGGGGACGGCGCCGGGCCGGACCCGCACGGCCCGCCCCCGGGCGGCAGCGCCCTGGACACGATGACCACAGACGACCTGGTCCGCCTGGCACTCGGCGGCAGCGAGTCCTGACCTTCCCCGGCGGGGATCTACGGAGAGAGCACACCATGGCGTCCACCTCACCCCAGCAAGTCGTCGAGGCGCTGCGGGCCGCGCTGAAGGAGAACGAGCGGCTCCAGGCCGTCAACAGCCGCCTGGCGGAACGCGAGAACGAGCCGATCGCCATCATCGGGATGGCCTGCCGCTACCCGGGCGGGGTCAGTTCCCCGCAGGACCTGTGGCGGCTGGTCACCGACGAGGTGGACGCCATCGGCCCGTTCCCCGCCGACCGCGGCTGGGACCTGGCCGCCCTGTACGACCCGGACCCCGACACCCCGCACACCTCCTACGTCAAGGAAGGCGGCTTCCTCTACGACGCGGCCCGGTTCGATGCCGACTTCTTCGGCATCAGCCCCCGCGAGGCGGACGCCATCGACCCGCAGCAGCGGCTGCTGCTGGAGACGGCCTGGGAGGCGTTCGAGGACGCGGGCATCCCGCCGGAGTCGCTGCGCGGCAGCCGCACCGGGGTCTTCGTCGGCACCATGTACGGCGACTACCTGTCCCGCCTGGTGCCCGCCCCCAGAGAACTGGAGGGCCTGCTCACCACCGGCGGCGCCGGCAGCGTGGCATCCGGGCGGATCGCCTACACCTACGGGCTGGAGGGCCCCGCCCTCACCGTGGACACCGCCTGCTCCTCCTCGCTGGTGACCCTGCACCTGGCCTGCGCCGCGCTGCGCCGCGGCGAGTGCTCGCTGGCGCTCGCCGGCGGTGCCACCGTGATGGCCACGCCGCTGCCGTTCGTGGAGTTCAGCAGGCAGCGCGGGCTGGCCCCGGACGGCCGGTGCAAGGCGTTCTCGGCGTCCGCGGACGGCACCGGCTGGTCCGAGGGCGCCGGGCTGCTGCTGGTGGAACGGCTCAGCGACGCCCGCCGCCTGGGCCACCCGGTTCTGGCCGTGGTGCGCGGCTCCGCGGTCAACCAGGACGGCGCCAGCAACGGCCTGACCGCGCCCAACGGCCCCTCCCAGGAGGCGCTGATCCGGCAGGCGCTGGCCGCCGCCGGGCTGTCCGCGGACGAGGTCGACGCGGTGGAGGCACACGGCACCGGCACGCCGCTGGGCGACCCGATCGAGGTGCAGTCGCTGCTGGCCACCTACGGCCGGGCCCGCCCGGCGGACCGGCCGCTGCTGCTGGGCTCGCTGAAGTCCAACATCGGCCACACCCAGGCCGCTGCGGGCGTCGGCGGGGTGATCAAGACGGTGCTGGCGCTGCGCCACGGCATCCTGCCCAGGACCCTGCACGCGGACGAGCCGACCCCGCACGTGGACTGGTCGGACGGCAGGGTCCGGCTGCTCACCGAGACGGTGCCGTGGCCCGGGCACGGCCGTCCGCGGCGGGCCGCGGTGTCCTCCTTCGGCATCAGCGGCACCAACGCGCACATCGTGCTGGAACAGGCCCCGGAGCCGGAACCGCAGCCGGAACCGGAAGCGCGGCCGGAGCCCGCGGCGCCGCTGCCGCGGGTGCCGTGCCTGCTCTCCGGCCGCGGCGAGACCGCGCTGCGGGCCCAGGCCGACCGGCTCCACCGCCACCTGACCGCCAACCCCGACGCCGACCCCGACGCCGGTCCGGAAGCCGGTGCGGAAGCCGCGACCGGCCACGCCGGCCTGACCGACCTCGGGTTCTCCCTGGCCACCGCACGGGGCCGGCTGACGCACCGCGCGGTGCTGCTGCCCACGGACCGCCGCGGCCTGCTGGACGGGCTGCGGGCCCTGGCCGGCGGCGCGGCCGGGCCGGACACGGTCCTGGGCACCGCGGCCGAGGGCCGCACCGCGTTCCTGTTCGCCGGGCAGGGCAGCCAGCGCCCCGGCATGGGCGGCGAACTCCACCGCTGCTTCCCGGCGTACGCGGCGGCCTTCGACGAGGTGTGCGCCGCGCTGGAGGACCACCTGGACCGGCCGCTGCGGGATGTGGTGACGGCCGCCGAGGGCAGCACCATGAGCGCCCTGCTCGACCGCACGGAGTACACCCAGCCCGCCCTGTTCGCCTGCGAGGTCGCCCTGTACCGGCTGCTCGCCTCCTGGGGGGTCCGGCCCGACGCGGTGCTCGGGCACTCGGTGGGGGCGCTGGCCGCCGTGCACGCGGCCGGGGTGCTCTCCCTGGAGGACGCCGCCCGCCTGGCCGCGGCCCGGGGCCGGCTGATGCAGCAGCTTCCGGCCGGGGGCGCGATGGTGGCGCTGCGGGCCGGTGAGGAGGAGGCCGCCGCCCTGCTCGACGGCGTGGCCGACCGGGTCGCCCTGGCCGCGGTGAACGGCCCGGACGCCACCGTGCTCTCCGGGGAGCGGGCCGCGCTCGCCGCCGTGGTCGCGGAGTTCGAGGCGCGCGGCGGCAAGGCCACCCGGCTGCGGGTCAGCCACGCCTTCCACTCCCCGCTGATGGAGCCCTGCCTGGCGGAGCTGCGGGCCGTCGCCGAACGCCTCACCTTCCGGGAACCGCGGCTCACCGTGGTGTCCGACCTCACCGGGCGGCCCGCCGCCGCGGACGAACTCACCGACCCCGGCTACTGGGTACGGCACGCCCGGCACACCGTCCGGTTCCGGGACGGGGTGCGCAGCCTCGCCGAGCTGGGCTGCACCCGGTTCCTGGAGGTGGGCCCGTCCGGGGACCTCATCTCGCCGGCCGACGACTGCCTCGCCGCGGACCGGCCGGCCGGCGGCGGACGCCGCGCCCCGGCCCGGGCCCGGCACCATCTCGTCCCGGCGCTGCGCCGCGGCCGGTCCGAGCCGGCCGCACTGCTGACGGCCGTGGCGCAGCTGCACTGCTCCGGCGGCGAGGTGGACTGGGCGGCGGTCTTCGACGGGCAGCACGCCCGCCGGGTGGAACTGCCGCGCTACGCCTTCCAGCGCCGCGTCCACTGGCCCGACCCGGCACCCGCCCCCGCCGGGGTGCGCGCGGCCGGGCTCACCCCGCTGGACCATCCGATGCTGACCGCCGCGGCCGAACTGCCGGACGCGGGCGGCCTGCTGCTGACCGGGCGGCTGTCCCGCGCCGCCCACCCGTGGCTGGCCGGCCACCGGGTGGCGGGCCGGATGCTGCTGCCCGGCACCGCCCTGCTCGACCTGGTGCTGTGCGCGGCCCGCGAGACGGGCACCGGGGTGGTGGAGGAACTCCTCCTCCAGGCCCCGCTGGTGGTGCCCGAGGACGGAGAGGTGCAGCTGCGGGTCGTGGTGGCGGGCGCCGGCGACGGCGGCCGCCGGGAGGTCGCGGTGCACTCCCGCCGGGCGGACGGCACCGGGTCCGGGGAGTGGACCCGGCACGCCCACGGCACGCTGCTGCCCGGGGAACCGGCGGCCCCGGCCACCGCGCCGGCCTGGCCGCCGCCCGGCGCCGAGCCGCTGGCCGTGCGGCCCGGGGACCTCTACGCGGACCTCGCCGCCAGAGGGCTCGACTACGGCCCCGGCTTCCGCGGGGTCCGGGCGCTGTGGCGGCACGGGGCGGAGATCTGCGCCGAGGTGGAGCTCACCGAGGAGCCGTCCCGGAACGGCGGCGACGGCGGCCACCCGGTCCATCCCGCCCTGCTGGACTCGGCACTGCACCCGATCGCCCTGACCGAGGTGGCCGGTGCCCCGGGTGCGGCCGGTGTGCGGGGAGAGGGCGGGCCGATGCTGCCGTACGCCTGGGCCGGGGTCCGGGTGCACGGCCCGGCGGGCGGCGCGCTCCGGGTCCGGCTGGCCCCGGCGGGGACCGGTGCGGTCTCCCTGGAGCTGACCGACCCGGCCGGACGGCCGGTGGCCTCCGTGGCGTCCCTGACGCTGCGTCCGCTCCCGGCGGCCTCCGGCGCGGAGCCCCCGGCCGGTGCGCCGGAGACGGCACCGGACGGCCTGCTGCGGCCCGGCTGGGAACCGCTGCCCCCGCTGCCCCCCGCCCCCGGGAACCCCCGCTGGGCCCTCCTGGCACCGCCCCCGGCCGCGGAGCAGGCCGCGGAGCGGACGGCCGAGCGCACCGGCCATGGCCCGGCACCGGCCGGGGACCGGGCCGGAGAGCCGGGCGTGAGCCTCGCCGAGGCCCCGGCGGCGGGCCCTGCGGCGGGCCCGGCCGAGGACGCAGCGGCCGGCCCCCTGGAGGAACTCGCCGGGCTGCGGCGCCACGCCGGGCCGGACGGGCTCTCCGCCGCGCTCGACGCCGGCGAGCCCGCCCCCGAGCTGATCGTGCTGCCCTGCCCGCCCGGCCCGGCCCAGCTTCCGCACGGCGCATCGGAGCCGGTGGACGCCGCGGGCGTGCGGGAGATCCTGCACCGCGTGCTGGACACGGCCCAGCGCCTGCTGGCCGACGAACGGCTGGCCGCCACCCGCCTGGTGGTGCTCACCCGGGGCGCCGTCCCGGTCGCCGGGGAGCAGCACCCCGGCGGGCTGGGACACCGGGCCGTCTGGGGCATGCTGCGCTCCGCCCAGGCCGAGCACCCGGACCGCTTCGCCCTGCTGGACGAGGACGGCACCCCGGGCTCGCGCCGCGCCCTGGCGGCGGCCCTGGCCTGCGGCGAGCCGCAGCTCGCGCTGCGCGGCGGTGTCGCCCACCGCCCGCGGCTGGCCGCCGGGGACCCGGAGACGGTGCTGCACCCGCCGGCCGGCACCTCGCACTGGCATCTCGACTACGTCGCCAAGGAGACCTTCGCCGGGCTCGCGCTGTCCCCCTGGCCACAGGCGGCTGCCCCGCTGGAGCCGGGACAGGTCCGGGTGCGGATGCGGGCCGCCGGGCTCAACTTCCGCGACGTGCTGCTCGCCCTGGGGGTGATCCCGCCCGCCGTGGACGGGCACGCCGCCGACGCGGGCCAGGGCGGCGAGGGCGCCGGCGTCGTTCTGGAGACCGGCCCCGGGGTGACCGACCTGCGTCCGGGGGACCGGGTGATGGGCCTGTTCTACGGCATCGGTCCGGTGACCGTGACCGACCGGCGGTTCGTCTGCCCGATCCCCGAAGGGCTCTCCTTCCGCCGGGCCGCGGCCATCCCGGTCACCTACCTGACCGCCTACTACGGGCTGGTGGACCTGGCCGGTCTGCGGGCCGGCGAGTCGGTGCTCGTGCATGCCGCGACCGGCGGCGTCGGCACGGCCGCGGTGCAGCTCGCCCGCCACCTGGGCGCCCGGGTGTACGCCACGGCGAGCCCGGCCAAGTGGCACACGCTGCAGGCCGCCGGGGTGCCGGTGGAGCACATCGCCTCCTCCCGCGACCTGGACTTCGAGCGGCGGTTCCGCGCGGCCACCGGCGGCGCCGGGGTGGATGTGGTGCTGAACTCCCTGGCCGGGGAGTTCGCCGACGCCTCGCTGCGGCTGCTGCCGCGCGGCGGGCGGTTCCTGGAGATGGGCAAGACCGACCGGCGCGACGCCGCCGGGGTGGCGCGGAGCCATCCCGGCGTGGACTACCGGGCCTACGACGTGCGCGACCCGGGCCCGGACCGGCTCCAGGAGATCCTGCTCACCCTGCGCGGCCTGTTCGAGGACGGCACGCTCACCCCGCCGCCGGTCTCGGTCTGGGACGTCCGCCGCGCCCCGGACGCCTTCCGGTACCTGGGCGAGGCGCGGCACATCGGCAAGGTGGTGCTGGACCTGCCGGACGACGGGGCCGGGCCGTGGGACACCTCCCGGGCCGTGCTGATCACCGGCGGCCTGGGCTGGCTGGGCCGGCTCACCGCCCGGCATCTGGCGACCGCGCACGGCGTGCGGCGGCTGGTGCTGATGGGCCGCGGCACGCCCGGCGAGGAGGCCGCCCGGGACATCTCCGAGCTGCGCGGGCTGGGCGCCGAGGTGCGCACCGTGGCCTGTGACGCGGCCGACCGGGAGGCGCTGGCCGCCGCGCTGGACGGGCTGGCCCGGGACGGGGTCCGGATCGGCGGGGTGGTCCACGCGGCCGGGGTGCTGGAGGACGGCCTGCTGACCTCGCTGACCCCCGAACGGCTGGACCGGACGCTGCGCCCCAAGGTGGACGCCGCGCTCAACCTGCACCTGCTCACCGAACCGCTGGACCTGTCCGCGTTCGTGGTGTTCTCCTCCCTGGCCGGCACGCTCAGCTCCCCCGGCCAGGCCGGCTACGCGGCCGGCAACGCCTTCCTGGACGGCCTGATGGAGTACCGCCGCTCGGTGGGACGCCCCGGTGTCTCGCTGGTGTGGGGCCTGTGGGAGGGCACCGGCGGCATGGGCGCCGGCCTGACCGAAGCGGATCTGGCCCGGATGGCCCGGGTGGGCGTGGCGCCGCTCACCGCCGGGCAGGGCCTGGAACTGCTGGACGCCGCGGTCCGCCGCGACCTGCCGGTCGCCGTGGCCGTGCGGTGGGAGCCCGCCCGGCCGGGCGGTCCGCGGCCGTCCGCCACACACCTGGTGCCGCCCGCCGCAACCGTGAACGGGAGCGCGGCGTACGAATCCGCGGCGGGCGGCACCAGCACCACCACCGGCACCACCACCGGCAGCGGCACCGGCACCGGCAGCGGCACCGCCGCGACCGGCGACCGGCTGCTGGACACCGTGCTCCAGGAGGTCGCGGCGGTGCTCGGGCACGCCTCCGCCGCCGCGGTCGACCCGGACGGCGCCTTCGACGAGACCGGCTTCGACTCGCTGACCGCGGTGGAGCTGCGCAACCGGCTCGCCACGGCCACCGGCGTCCGGCTGCCCGCCACCTTCATCTTCGACTGGCCCACCCCGGCCGACCTCGCGGACCACCTGCACGAGGAGCTCGGGCAGGCCGGAACCGAGACGGAGCAGGACGACGACGGCAGCGCCTCGCCGGTGCTCGCCGAACTCGACCGGCTGGCGGCGGCGGTGGCCGAGCACCCGGTGGGCGACGCCGAGCGGGCCGTCGTGCGCGACCGCCTGCGCGACCTGCTCACCCGACTCAGACCGACCACGGAGGACGACGCAGCGTGAGTACCACTCCCAGCACGGGCGCCGCGCGGACCGGGCACGCCACCGGGTCCGCCGGCGCACCGACCAGCCCGCGCGGCGGCACGCCCGCCCCGCGGTGGCTCCGCGGCTTCCACGACCGGGAGTCCGCCGCGGCCCGTCTGGTGTGCTTCCCGCACGCCGGCGGTGCCGCCAACGCCTTCGCCGCCCTGTCGGCGGCGCTGCCCGAGGACATCGGGCTGCTGGCCGTCCAGTACCCCGGCCGGCAGGACCGGCGGGCCGAGCCCTGTGCGGACACGATCGCCGCCCTGGCCGCCGGGGTGGCCGGGGCGCTCACGGACGGGACGGAGGGGGAGGAGCGGGGCGGCGTGCCGCTGTTCCTGCTGGGCCACAGCATGGGCGCCCTGGTGGCCTTCGAAACGGCCCGTCTGCTCCAGGACCGGTCCGGGCCGGAGGCGGCCCGGCTGTTCGTCTCGGCCGCCCGGTCCCCTTCGGCGGACTGGGCGGAGCCCGATGTGGACGCCCTCTCCGACGAGCAGGTCGTCTCCGAGCTGCGGCGCCTGGGCGGGGTGCCGGAGGCGCTGCTGTCCGATCCGGAGACGGTCCGGGAGCTGCTGCGCCTGCTGCGCGCCGATGTGCGGGCGCTGCGCCGCCACCGGGCGCCCAGGGACGCGGTGCTGACGGCACCGGTCACCGTGCTGCTGTCGGCGGGGGACCCGAAGAACTCCCTGGCCCAGATGGCGGAGTGGGCCGCGCACACCAAGGCGGGGCACGCGGTGGAGACGCTGGACGGCGGGCACTTCGCGCTGATCGAGCAGAGCGAGCGGGTCGCGGAGCTGATCACCGGTGCCGTCCGCGCCGACCTGGCGGCCCCCGGCCCGGCCCCCGCGGCCCCCGCGGCGCCGACGACCCGGGCGGACGCGGGTGCCGGGACGCCCGCCGATCTGGTGCGGGACATCCTGGTGGCCGGGCTGGACGGCCGGCGCCCCCGGCTGACCACCGAGCCGGCCGCCCTGGAGGACGCGGCCCGCGAGCAGTTCTCGCCGGAGGCGTTCGGCTACGTGTCCGGCACCGCAGGGACCGGCGCCACCGGGCGGGCCAACCGCGCGGCCTTCGACCGCTGGCGGCTGGTGCCCCGGATGCTGCGCGGCGCCGTCCGCCGCGACCTGGCGGTGTCCGTGGCCGGGCAGCGTCTCCCCGCGCCGGTGCTGCTGGCCCCGCTCGGCGGGCAGGCCGTGGTGCATCCCGAGGGGGAGCTGGCCTCCGCCCGGGCGGCGGCCGCCACGGGCCTGCCGTTCGTGCTGTCCACCTTCGCCTCCCGCTCCCTGGAGGAGGTGGCCGAGCAGGCCGGGCCGGGGCCGCGCTGGTTCCAGCTCTACCTGCCGTCGGAACGGGCGGTCGCCGAATCCCTGGTCCGCCGGGCCGAGCGGAACGGCTACACCGCACTGGTGCTGACGGTGGACGCCGGTTTCCTGGGGTTCCGGCCGGCGGAACTCGACCCCGCCTACTCGCCGTACCTGCGGGGCATCGGCATCGCGAACTTCACCTCCGACCCGGCGTTCCGCGCCGGGCTGCCGCCCGAACCGGACGGCGCGGCGGTCGTGCGCCGCTGGGCGCAGATCTCCACCGATCCCGCCCTGGTGTGGGAGGACGTGGCCTGGCTGCGCTCCATGACCGGTCTGCCGCTGCTGGTCAAGGGCATCCTGCACCCGGAGGACGCCCGGCTGGCGCTGGAGCACGGCGCGCAGGGGGTGGTGGTGTCCAACCACGGCGGGCGGCAGCTCGACGGCGGGATCGCCGCGCTGGACGCGCTGCCCGCGGTGCGGGCCGCCGTCGGCGGGGACGTCCCGGTGCTGATGGACTCCGGGGTGCGCAACGGCAGCGACGTGCTCAAGGCGCTCGCGCTGGGCGCCGACGCGGTGCTGTACGGCAGGCCCTACGTGTACGGGCTCGGGCTGGACGGGCAACGCGGCGTGGAGCATGTGCTGCGCTGCCTGCTCGCCGATCTCGATCTGGCGCTGGCGCTGACCGGCTGCGCCTCGGCCCGGGCCGTCACCGCGGACCTGGTCGTCCCCCGGGACCGGCTCCCGGGCCCGCTGCCCGGCGCGGCAGCACAGGACCCGGCAGCACAGGACCCGGCAGCACGGACCCGCACCGCAGACCTGGACGGAGCACCCCGATGACGACGAGCAGCGCGACCACCGGACGCGGCTGGATACGCCGCTATCACCGGCCGAAGAACAACGGCCCGGCCCTGGTGTGCTTTCCCCACGCCGGGGGCGCGGCGACCGCCTACCACTCGCTGTCGGCCGCGCTGTCCGCCCGGGCCGAGGTGCTGGTCGTGCAGTACCCCGGCCGGCAGGACCGGATCGGCGAGCCGCCGCTGGAGGACATCGCCGAACTGGCCGACCGGGCGGCGGAGGCCCTGCTCCCGCGGCTGGAGCGGCCGGCCGTGCTGTTCGGGCACAGCATGGGCTCGATGGTGGCCTACGAGGTCGCCCTGCGGCTGGAGCGGCAGCGGCCGGGGAACGGCCTGATCGGGCTGATCGCCTCCGGGCGGGCCGCGCCCTCGGTCCGTCAGGACCGGGGCCTGCACCTGCTGGACGACGAGGCCATCACCGCGCAGATGGCGGAACTGGCGGGCACCCCGCCCGCGCTGCTGCACGACAAGGATCTGCTGGCCGCCGTGATCCCGGCGATGCGCGCCGACTTCAAGGTGGCGGAGCTGTACCAGGACACCTCGGGCAGCCGGCTCGGCTGCCCGGTGAGCGTCTACTGCGGCGACCGGGACCAGGACGTGATCGCGGCCGGGGTGCACTCCTGGCGGGAGCACACCACGGCCGCGTTCAGCGCGCGGTTCTTCCCGGGCGGGCACTTCTACCTCCAGGACCACGAGCCGGAGGTGGTGCGGGCGATCTCGGAGGACCTGGCGGTGTTCACCCGCCGCGCCGTGGCCCGCACCGGCTGAACCCCGGGCGCCGTGGCCGCCCCGCCGCCCGCCGCCCGGCGTCCCGCGCGCGGCCCGCGGCCCTTCCGTCCGGCGAACGGACCGAAGGGCCGCGGGCCGCGGGTTCCCGCTATCCGCGGGCCGGGGTGAGCCGGACCGGCATGCTGCTGTGGCCGTGGCCGAAGTTGGAGAACAGCCGCGTGGGCTCGCCCAGCACCTCGATCGTCCCGACCTTGGTGCGCAGCGCGTCCAGCATCGCCTTCATGTGCACCCGGCCCAGGTAGGCGCCGAGGCAGAAGTGCGGCCCGTGCCCGAAACTGACGTGCTTGTTGGGGCTGCGGGACAGGTCGAAGGTGTAGGGGTCGGCGAACGCGTCCTCGTCGAAGTTGGCCGAGCTGTTCCACAGGGTGATGACCTCGCCGGCCCGGATGGTGTGGCCCCGCCACTCCACGTCGACCAGGGCGTGACGGCCGAAGTGCATGGTGGGCGTGGCCCAGCGCAGCACCTCTTCGGTGGCGGTGTCCAGGCCCACCTCCTCGTTCTTCAGCCGGCGCCACTGCCCGGGGTGTTCGTGGAAGGCGAGGACCGCGCTGGCGGCGCTGGCCCGGCTGGACTCGTCGCCGCCGAGGATCAGGCTGTAGGAGTTGAGCACGATCTCGTCGTCGGACAGCGGCTCGCCGTCCACGGTGGCGTTGGCCAGGGTGGACAGCACGTCCTCCCCGGGGTTGCGGCGGCGCTCGGCCATCAGCCGGGAGAGGTAGAGCACGATCTCGTTGCGCGCCATCACCGACTCCAGCTCGCTGTCCTCGGAGCTGTACCGGGACAGGGTCTGGGCGTTCCAGTCCACCACCTGCTCACGGTCCTGGAGGGGGATGCCCATCAGGTCGCCGATGGTGTGGATCGGGATGCGGTCGGCCACCTCGGTGACGAAGTCGAGTTCGCCGCGCTCCACCGCCCGGTCGATCAGCGCGTCGGTGCGCCGCCGGATGCCCTCCACCACGGGCTCCAGCACCCGCGGCGAGAAGGACTTCATCATCAGGTTGCGGATCTCGCGGTGGCGGGGGCCGTCGGTGACGGCGAGCATCTTGCGGGAGGCGGAGTCCTCCCCCTTGAGCAGGGTGGCGAGCACATTGCCCCGCTCGGAGGTGAAGCGCTTGTTGTCCCGGTAGGCGGCCATCACGTCGTCGTACTTGGTGAAGACCCAGAAGCCCGGATTGCCGTGCCGGGCGGGGTGCCAGAACAGCGGGTTGTGCTCCCGGTAGGGCCGCCACATCTCATGCGGGTGGTGGTCCAGGAAGGTCTGGGGATCGGTGAGGTCCAGCACCGCCGGATCCGCCACCTGCTGGGCTCGGGTTGGCATCCTCGTTCCTCGTTCCTCGTCATTCGTCCCCGGCCGCCGCGGCGGTGGCCAGTTCGGCGATGGTCTGCCGCCGCAGCACGTCCTTGGCGGAGATGGACAGACCGGCCCGGCGGGCCCTGGCGACCACCCGGATGCCGAGGACCGAGTCGCCGCCCAGTTCGTAGAAGTTGTCGGTGACGCCGACCCGCTCCACGCCCAGGACCTCGGCCCAGATCCCGGCCAGGAGGCGTTCGGCGGGGGTGCGGGGCTCGGCGGCGGCGCCGGCGTCCTCGGGCCGGCCGGGGGCGGGCAGGGCCTTGCGGTCGACCTTGCCGTTGGGGTTCAGCGGAAAGTCGTCGAGCACCACGAAGGCGGACGGCACCATGAACTCGGGCAGCCGGCCGGCCAGGAACGCGCTGAGCGCGGCCGGGTCGGCGGGCCGCCCCGGGGCCCGGCGCACATAGCCCACCAGCCGCTTGTGCTCGCCCTCGGCGGCGACCACCACCAGGGCCTCCGCCACCTCGGGGTGGTGCTGGAGCGCCAGCTCGATCTCGCCGGGCTCGATCCGGTAGCCGCGGATCTTGACCTGGTGGTCCGCCCGGCCGAGGTACTGGAGGACGCCCTGCGGGGTCCACCGCACCAGGTCCCCGGTGCGGTACATCCGGTCGTCGGGTGCCTGGCCGTAGGGGTTGTCGAGGAAGCGTTCCGCGGTCAGCTGCGGCCGGTTGAGGTAGCCGCGGGCCAGGCCGGGACCGGCGATGAAGAGTTCACCGACCATGCCGACGGGCACCGGGTTGAGCCGTTCGTCCAGCACCAGGACGGAGGTGTTGGCGATCGGGCGGCCGATGGGCACCGGGGTGTGCTCGTCCGCCTGCTCCACCAGGTGCCAGGTGGCGAAGGTGGTGGTCTCGGTGGGCCCGTAGCCGTTGACCAGCCGCCGCGGCGGCCCGGCCGCCAGCACCTGGGCGGCCCGGGCCGGGTTCATCACGTCGCCGCCGATCACCAGGTGGCGCAGTGACCCGAAGGCGGCCGGGTCGGCGGCCGCCGCCTGGTGGAACACGGCGGTGGTGAGGAACAGGGCGGTGATCCGGTGCCGGTGCAGGGCGTCGCGCAGCGCGGCCGGGTCCAGCAGGGTGTCGTTGCCGAGCACCACCAGGCGGGCCCCCGCGGTCAGCGCCCCCCAGATCTCGAAGGTGGCGGCGTCGAAGGTGGCGTTCGCGCCCTGCGCGACCACGTCGTCCTCGCGCAGCGGCGCGTAGTCGGTGTTGCACACCAGCCGGACGATGGAGCGGTGCTCGATCACGGCGCCCTTGGGGCGGCCGGTGGAGCCGGAGGTGTACATCACGTAGGCGGCGTCCCGGGCGGTGACCGGCACGGAGGGCGGAGTGGCGGGCAGGGCGGCGAGCGCGTCCCGCTCCTGGTCCAGCGCGACCATGGGGGTGTCCCCGGCGGGCAGCCGCCCGGCGAGCCACTCCTCGGTGAGGCAGACCGCGGCCGAGGCGTCGTCCAGCATGTAGCGCAGCCGGTCGGCCGGGTAGGCGGGGTCCAGCGGCAGGTAGGCGCAGCCGGCCCGGAGCACGCCGAGCAGCGCGGCGACCAGCCCGGCGCCGCGCGGCAGGCAGACGGCGACCACGGAGCCGGGTTGTACGCCCCGGGCGTGCAGCAGTCCGGCCAGCCGCCCGGAGCGCCGGTCGAGTTCGGCGTAGGTCAGGACGGTGCCGCCGTCCACCACGGCGGGGGCGTCGGGGCGGGCGCGGGCCTGCTCGCCGACCAGTTCGTGCACGCAGCGGCCGGCGGGGTACGGGACGGGGTTGGCGCCCCAGCCGGTGAGCAGGGTGCGGTGCTCCTCCGCGGTCAGCAGCGGAAGCCCGCCGGCCTGCCGCCCCGGGTCCGCGACGGCGGCGGTGACCAGGGTGACCAGGGCGTCGGCCAGGGCGCGGGCGGTGGCCGGGGCGAACCTGCCGTCGCACACCAGCATCCCGGTCAGCGCGCCGTCCGAACCGCCGTCCGGGCCGCCGTCCGGGCCGGTGGGCGCGGCGGGGGTGAACTCCAGGGAGACCTCGCAGGCGGGCGGCAGGCACCGCGGGCGGAATGCGCGCACCGCCAGACCGGGCGGCCCGGCGGGCGCGGGCAGCGGGTCGGACAGCGTCACCATGACCGGGGGCCGGTCGGCCCGGGCGGAGCCCCAGTCGGCGTCCACCGCCTCGGCGACCCGGGTGAAGGGCACGTCCTGGTGGCCGAGGGCCTCCGCGACGGCCTCGGCGGTGCCGGCCAGCAGCTCCCCGAAGGTGTCCTCCGGCATTGTCGTGGTGCGGATCGCCAGCGGGTTGGCGAAGGCGCCGACCGGGCCGTGCGGCTCCGGGCGGGCCCGGCCGTCGGCGAGGATGCCCAGGGCCAGGTCCGGCTGGCGCCCGTAGCGGGAGAACAGCACCCGGCAGGCGGTGAGCAGCCCGGTGAGCAGGGTGCCGCCGCGTTCCCGCGCCAGTCCGGCCAGGCCGCGGGCGACCGGGCCGGGGATGCGGAACTCGTGCGCGGGGCCCGCCGTGCTTGCGGCGCCCGGGTGCGGCCGGTCCGCGGGCAGGCGCAGCGCGGGCAGGCCGGCGAGCCGCTTGCGCCAGTGGTCGAGCTGGGCGTCCAGCACGGCCGCGGGGGGCCGTTCGCCCTGCACACCCTGCAGGGCGGCGGGGGCGGGCAGCGCGGCCGGGCGGCCGTCCACGGCGGCCGCGTACAGCTCGAACAGGTCGGCGGCGATCAGCCGCCGGGACGGCTCGTCGGCGGCGAGCGGGTGGGCGCACACCACCAGCACGTGCTCGGACACGGTCAGCCGGACCAGCAGGGTGCGCAGCAGCGGGCCGCGGACGGGGTCGAAGGGCGCGGTGACGGCGGTGCGGACCAGATCGTCCAGGCGCAGCCCGCGTTCGGGCTCGGACAGCCCGCCCAGGTCGGCGAAGCGGGGCTCGCCGGAGATGTCCGGCCGTACCGTCAGCCGCGGTTCGCCGTCCACGGTCGTGACGGTGGCGCGCAGTGCCTCGTGCCGCTCCACCAGCCGCCGCAGTGCCAGGGCCATGTGCTCCCGGTGCAGGGTGCCGCGGAGCTGGTAGGCGACGACGGTGGGGCGGGGCGGGGTGACCGGCGCGGTGCGGTGGCGCTGCCAGACCGCCTCCTGCACCGGGGTCAGCGGTGCGGCGGGGCCGCCGGGGGACGGCATGCGGGCGGCGTCCGGGCGCGGTGCCGGCTGCGTCGGCCGTGCGGGCTGTGCAGGCTGTGCGGTCATCTCGGTGAGTCCTCCTCGCCCGCCATGGCGTCCGGCTCCTCCAGGAGATCCATCAGTTCGGGGGTGACGAATTCGTCGAGGGGGCAGACGCCCGACAGCACCGAGAAGTACCGGTCGGTGAGTTCGGTGCTGGTGGCGACGGCCCGCAGCATCTGCCGCTGGTGCCCGGGCGGGTCGAGCCGGGCCGTCTTCAGCGTGGCCCGGTAGTGCGGCATGAGCAGGTCGGTGCGCCGGTCCGCGAAGACCTCCAGCGCCCGGTCCAGGGCGGCCGGGTCGTGCAGCCGGTCGCCGATGCAGTCCGCGAGCAGCTGGGCCTGGAGAAAGGCGTCGGTGATGCCGCGCGCGGTGATCGAGTCCTTGTGGTGGCCGGCGTCGCCGATCAGGGCCCAGCCCGGCCCGGACGCCTGCCGGAAGAAGTTCTGCTGGTCGCCGGTGCCGTGCAGGCGCTCCGCCTGCTGCCCCCGGGCCATCTGGGCGCGCACCTCGGGGGCGGTGCGCCCGACCAGGGTGAGCAGCGCGGCGTGCCCGGCGCCCCGCACGGCGGCGAAGTCCCGCTGCGGGAAGTACCCGGCCACCAGGGTGAGACCGTCGTTGGTCGGCACGGTGCCGACCCATCCGCCGGGGCTTTCGTAGAGCCGGAACCGCGGCGGCAGGCCGGTCCAGTAGCTGTAGTAGGCGCAGGTGGCCCGCGGGTCCTCGGTCACCTTCGGGGCGCGCACCCGGTCCGCCACGGTGGAGCGCATGCCGTCCGCGCCGATCACCAGCCGGGCGCGCTCGGTGGCCGCGCCGGAGCCGGACCCGGAGCCGGTGCGGACCCCGGCGACCCGGTCGCCGTCGAAGACCAGATCGGTCACGGTGCAGTTGTCGCGGAAGTCCGCGCCGGCCCGGACCGCGGCCTGGGCCAGCAGGGAGTCCAGCAGGTGGCGCCGGGGCGCGTAGGCGGCATGCTGGCCGTCCGCCGGCCAGGAGGAGCCCTCCAGCGTGATGTCGCCGAGGGTGTAGTGGACCCGGTCCAGCGGCGGGCAGCCGGTCTTGATCACCTCGGGCAGCACGTCCCAGCGGTCCAGCATCGCCACGCCCGGCTGGTGGATGTACAGGGTGGACAGGGTGTCCTTGGGGAATCTGCTCCGTTCGAGCAGCGCCACGCGATAGCCGGCACGGGCCAGCAGCATCGCGGCGGCGGCCCCGGCGCACCGCGCGCCCACCACAATCACGTCGTACAACAGGCACTCCTTGTCCGGCCGCTGTCCCGGCCTTCCGTCCCCGGCCCTGCGGGCACGCCCTGGGGCACACCCGGGGCACAACCTGGGGGCACCGTCGGCTCAGTCGGTTCCGCCCGGGCTAGCGGCGCACCCGCAGCGGCAGCGTCCAGACACCGGTGAAGTCCGGCGGGGTCAGGAACGTCGGCGGGTCCTCCGGGTCGGTGCGCAGTTCGGCGAAGCGGTCCAGCAGGATCTCCAGCGCCACCCGGCCCTCCAGCCGGGCCAGCGGGGCACCCAGGCAGAAGTGGATGCCGCGGCCGAAGCCCAGATGCGGGTTGGGGTCGCGGGCCGGGTCGAACACGTCGGGGTCGGCGAACACCCGGGCGTCCCGGTTGGCGGCCGAGAACCACACCTCCAGGACCTGGTCCTTGGGGATGCGCTGCCCGCCGAGCTGCACCTCACGGTTGGTCAGCCGGTAGCCGGCGGCCAGCGGGCTGAGGAAGCGCAGCGACTCCTCGATCGCCGAGGGCACCAGTCCCCGGTCCTTGCGCACCCGGGCGTCCACGTCCGGGAAGGCGTCCAGGCAGAGGATGGTGTTGCCGAGCAGCATGGTGGTGGTGATGTGCCCGGCGAAGATCAGCAGGTTGGTGAAGTTGACGATCTGCCGGTCGGTCAGCCGCTCGCCGTCCACCTCCGCCTCGACCAGCCTGGTCAGCAGGTCCTCGCACGGCCGGCGGCGGCGCTCGGCGACCCGTTCCAAGAAGTAGAAGCCCATCTCCATGGCCGCCTCGGCCTGCGCGTCCAGCGACTGCTCCTGGGCCTTGTCGCCCTTGCGGGTGGTGAGCTGGCCGCGCGCCGCCAGGGACTGGTCCGCCCAGCTCTTGAGCAGGTCGCGGTCGCTGCTGGGGATGCCCAGCATGTCGCAGATGACGATCACCGGCAGCGGGTAGGCGAGGGCCTCCGCCAGGTCGAAGCGGTCCCCGGTGACCCGGTCCAGGAGTTCGTGGGTCAGCTCGCGGATGCGGTCCTCCAGCCCGGCCACCATCTTGTGGGTGAAGGTGCGGCTGACGATCTTGCGGAGCTTCTGGTGTTCGGGCGGGTCGGTCTGGGTCAGGTTGCCGTCGAAGGCCACGGCCGCCTGTTCGGGCGGCGCGAACCGGGAGGCGACCTCGGAGGAGTAGGTGACCGGGTCGCCGAGAATCTCCAGCGCCTCCGGGTGGCCGTAGACGTGCCACATGCCCACCTCGTCGTCGTACTGGACCGGCTGGTCCGGTTGCCTGCCGCGCAGCCAGAAGTGCTGCGGGTGCATGTCCCACTGGTCCACGGGACCGGTCATCGGTACTCCACTTCGCTGGCCCGGCGGGCCGGTCGGGGTCTGGTGGTCGGGGCGGACAGGGCGGCGCGGGCCGGTGACGGGCCGGGCGGGCGGCCCGTCACCGGGTGCGCAGCGGCAGCCTGGAGGTGGCGATGACGTGCGGCAGCGGGATGAACTCCGGGGAGGCGTCCGGGTCCAGCCGCAGCACCGGGAACCGCTCCAGCAGGATCTCCACCGCGACCTTGCCCTCCAGCCGGGCCAGCGGGGCGCCCAGGCAGAAGTGGATGCCGCGGCCGAAGCCCAGATGCGGATTGGCCGCCCGGTCCGGGAGGAACTCGTGCGGGCGCTCGAACTGGCGGCCGTCCCGGTTGGCGGCGGCCAGGCAGACCGCCACCATCTGCCCGGGGTGGACGCGCACCCCGGCGATCTCGGTCCGCGCGACGCACGCCTTGTAGGCGACGGCGATGGGGCTCATGTAGCGCAGCGACTCCTCCACCACGGCCGGGATCAGCGCACGGTCGGCGCGCGCCCGGGCCATTTCCCCGGGGTGGGAGTCCAGGCACAGCAGGGCGTTGCCGAGCAGGGCGCTGGTGGTGGCGTGCCCCACCACCAGCAGCTCGTTGGCGAAGTTCACCACCGCGGCGTCGCTGAGCCGCTCGCCCTCGATCTCCGCCTCGACCAGCTTGGTCAGCAGATCCTCGCGGGGCCTGACCCGGCGCTCGGCGGCGTGCCCGCGCAGGTAGTCCAGCAGCTCGGGGATGGCCCGCATGGCGGCCTGCGGGTCCAGGTCCTCCTCCGGGTTGCGGTTGCCCGAGGTGAGGGCCACCGCGCTGCTGGCCATCCGGTCGACCCACTTCTTGAACAGGTCGCGGTCGCTGTGCGGCACGCCCAGCAGCTCGGAGATGACGATGACCGGCATCGGGTAGGTCAGGGTGTCGACCATCTCCCAGCCGTCCTGCCCGTCCACCGCGTCCAGCAGTTCGTGGGTGACCTCGGCGATCCGGGGCTCCAGGGCGGCCACCATGCGGGGGGTGAACGCCTTGCTGATGATCTTGCGGAGCTTGGTGTGCTCCGGCGGGTCGGTCTGCAGCAGGGCGCCCTCGGTGAACTCCTTGTCGATCTCCGCCTCGCCCGCCATCAGGGCGGCGACATCGTTGGAGAACGACTTGTGGTCGGCCAGGACCTGGAGCACCTCCTGGTAGCCGTAGACGTTGCAGATGCCGTAGTCGTCGATCTGCACCGGGTGCTCGGGGTCCTTCCCCCGCATCCAGAAGAACGCCGGATTGATGCCCCAGCGGTCGGCGAGGGCGCCCGCCCGGTCGGCGGCGGTGAGTGGCATGGCTTCAGATCCCTTCCAGGTGGCGCAGGATGACGCGGCAGATCTCGGCCGCCGGCTCGGGCTTGTTCACGCCCATGTGCGTGGAGTCGATGTCGTACTCGTGGATCTCGCCGCGGATGTGCGGCTCCCAGTCGGCGCGGTAGGACTCGTCCGGGTTCTGGGTGGCGTTGAAGAACAGCGCGTCCCCGTCGAACACCGGCGAGTCGAACTCCAGCAGCTTCTCCGCGTGGTCCCGGAACATCTGGCTGGCGTTCTCCACCAGGGACTCCCGCTCCCCCTCGTCCACCGAGGCGAGGAAGAAGTCGTTGAAGAACTCCCGGACCTCGGGCATGTTCACGGGTTCCTCGATGGTGCGGAACCAGGTGCTCGGCGGGCAGTCCAGCAGCGCCAGGGTGGGCACCTCGAAGCCGCGGGCGCGCAGCTCGGCGGCGATGGCGTGCGCGTAGGTGCCGCCGGTGGAGTGCCCGACCAGGTGGAACGGCCCCTCCGGCTGGACCCGGAGGATCTGCTCCAGGTACTCGTCGAGCATCGCCCGGGTGGACTCCGGGCGGGCCGAGCCGTCGAAGCCGCGGGCCTGGACGCCGTACACCGGCCGGTCGCCGAGCTGGGCGGCGAAGCCCACGTAGGACCAGCACAGGCCGACCCCGGAGTGGATGAACCACACGGGAGTCCCCTCGCCCTCGGCGCGCAGCGGCAGCACGGTGGCGAACGGGTCGGCGAAGGACGGCGCCTCGCCGCCGGACCGCTCCGCCACCTGCTCGGCGAGCTGCGCCACCGTGGTGGCCCCGAACATCACCCGGATCGGGATCTTGACGCCCAGTTCGGCCTGGATGCGGCTGATCAGCCGGGTGACGCGCAGCGAGTGCCCGCCCAGGTCGAAGAAGTCGTCGTCGATGCCGACCCGTTCCACCTCCAGCACCTCGGCGAACAGCCCGGCCAGGGTGCGTTCCAGCCGGGTGCGCGGTGCCCGGTAGGCGGCCCCGGTGAACTCCGGGTCCGGCAGCGCGTCCCGGTCCAGCTTGCCGTTGGGGGTCAGCGGAAGCCGTTCCAGGGCCACATACGCGGCCGGCACCATGTGGTCCGGCATCCGGGCCGCGAGATGGCCGCGCAGATCCTCGCCGGACGGCCGGTCCCCGCCGTCGCCGGACGCCGCGTCCGGCGCGCCGGGTGCGCCGGGTGCGCCGGGTGCCGCCGGTACGTAGTACGCGACGAGCTGCTTCTCCCCGGCGGCGCTCTCCCGGGCGATCACCACCGCCTGGTCGACCCCGGGGAAGGACAGCAGCGCCGACTCGATCTCGCCCAGCTCCACCCGGAAACCGCGGATCTTGACCTGGTTGTCCACCCGGCCGTGGAACTCCAGCTCGCCGCCGGGGGTCCAGGCCGCCAGGTCGCCGGTGCGGTACATCCGCTCGCCCGGCTTCCCGAACGGGCAGGCCACGAAGCGTTCCGCGGTCAGGCCCGGCCGCCCCAGGTAGCCCCGGGTCAGACCGGCCCCGGCGATGTACAGCTCCCCGGGCACGCCCGGCAGCACCGGCCGCAGCGCCGCGTCCAGCAGGTAGATCCGGGTATTGGCGATCGGGCGGCCGATCGGCACCCGGCCGTCCGCGGTCAGCTCGCTGACCGTGACGCCCACGGTGGTCTCGGTCGGACCGTAGCCGTTGAACATCCGCCGCCCGGCCGACCAGGCGGCCACCAGCTCCGGCGAGGTGGCCTCGCCCGCCACCATCAGCGACTCGATGGTGGGCAGCGACCCGGCCGGCAGCGAGCCCAGCACCGCGGGCGGCAGGATGGCGTGGGTCACCCGGTGCGTGGCCACCGTCTCGGCCAGCGGGCTGCCCGGCGCCAGCCGGTCCTTGCCGGCCATCACCAGCACCGCCCCGGCGAGCAGCGACATGCACATCTCGCCGACCGAGACGTCGAAGCTGGGCGAGGCGAACTGGAGCACCCGGCTTCCGGAGGCCACCTTCAGCCGCTCCACGATCACCGACACCACGTTGGCGAAGCCGGTGTGGGTGACGGTGACGCCCTTGGGCCGCCCGGTGGAGCCCGAGGTGTAGATGACGTAGGCCGCGTTGGCCACGGTCAGCGGGGCGGCCCGGTCGGCGTCGGTCAGCGGGGCACCGTCCGCCGCGGCCGTCTCCGCCGCGAACTCCGGGTCGTCCAGGCTCAGCACATCGGCCGGCAGCCCGGGCAGCAGCTCGGCGGTGGCCGAGTCCACCAGGATCAGGCGGGTTGCCGAGTCCTCCACCATGTAGGTCAGCCGCTCGGCCGGGTAGGCCGGGTCCAGCGGCAGATAGGCGCCGCCGGCCTTCATCACCGCGAGCACCGCCACGCACCACTCGGGGGAGCGGCGCAGCGCCACGCCCACCACGGTCTCCGGGCCGATGCCGCGCGCGGCCAGCACCCGGGCCAGCCGGTTGGCACGGGCGTCCAGTTCCCGGTAGCTGACTGTCTGGTCCTCGAAGAGCACCGCGGGCGCGTCCGGGGCCGCCGCCACCTGCCGCTCGAACAGCTCGGGGACGGTCCGGGCCGGGGTGCGGGCGGCGGTGTCGTTGAAGCCGCGCAGCAGGAGCTGCCGCTCGTCCGGCTCCAGCACGTCCAGCGCACCGACCGGCACCTGCGGGTCGGCCACCAGCTGCCGCATCACCCGGAGCATGCGGCGCTTGATCACCTCCACCGACTCCCGGGAGATCGCGGTCCGCCGGTACTGGAGGATCATGCGCAGGTGGGGTTCGGCGTCGGCGGCCAGCCCCACCAGGTAGGGCGCCCCGGTGGACGGGCGCAGCCCGGTGACGGTGATGCCGGCGGCGCCGGCCGCGCTGCCCACCCCTTCCCGGTCCACCGGGAAGGACTGGAACAGCACGATGGTGTTGAACAGGTTCTGCAGACCGGTGCTCTGCTGGATGCGGTGCAGGCCGTAGTGGTGGTGGTCCAGCAGCGCGGCCTGCCGCTGCTGGAGCCGGCGCAGCACCTGGGCCAGCGAGTCGCCGGCGCTGTACTCCACCCGCACCGGGAGCGAGTTGACGAACAGGCCGACCATGGAGTCCACGCCGGGCACCTCGGGCGGGCGGCCGGAGACGGTGGTGCCGAACACCACGTCCTCGCGGCCGGTGAGCTGCCCGAGCATCAGCGCCCAGACGCCCTGCACCAGGGTGCTCATGGACACGCCCAGTTCGGCGGCGCGCCGCTTCAGGGCGCGCGCCTCCTCCAGCGGCAGCGGCATGTCGACCGTGCCGACCCGCTGGTCGTCGGCGTCGGCCCGGTCGGTGACGGTCTCCTCGGGGAGCAGGGTGGGCTCGCCCACCCCGGCCAGTTCCCTCGCCCAGGCGCGGCCGGCCGCCTCGTCGTCGCGCTCCGCCAGCCAGCGCAGGAAGGCGCGGTACTCCGGCGCCCTGGGCAGCACGGTGACATCGCCGTCCGCCGCGTACAGCTCCACCAGTTCCCGCACCAGCAGCGGGAAGGACCAGCCGTCGAACAGCACGTGGTGGACGGTCAGCACCAGCTCGGAGCGGTCCGGGCCCATGCGGACCAGGGACATCCGCAGCAGCGGCGGGGTGGCCGGGTCGAACGGCGTGTAGTGGTCCTCGGCGAGGAATTGTTCGTAGGCGGCGGCCCGGGCCTCCTCGTCCAGTTCCCGCAGGTCGACCTCGCGCCAGGGCAGGCCGATCCCGTCGACGATGAGCTGGACCAGATCACCGTCGGAGTTGCTGACGAACGCGGCGCGCAGGTTGTCGTGGCGCTCCAGCAGCGCCTGTGCCGCCGCCCGCATCCGCCCGGAGTCCACCGCTCCCTGCACGTGGAAGGCGACCTGCACCAGGTGCGGGTCGAAGGCGCCTTCCTCCAGCCGCATCGACTCGAAGAGCAGGCCGAACTGGAGCGGGGTGAGCGACCACACGTCCGACAGGCCGGGGTAGCGGCGTTCCCAGGTCTCGATCTCCTGCTGGGTGGTGCGCACCAGGGGGAGGTCGGAGGGGGTCAGGCCGCCGGCGCCGGGCCGGGCGGTGTGCCGGGCCAGGGCCTGGAGGGCGGACTGCCACAGCCCGGCCAGGCCGGTCACCTCCTCGCGGGAGAGCACACCGGTGGGGAAGGCGAGCCGGGCGGTCAGCCGCGGCCCCTCGGGCGTTTCGGTGGCGTAGGCGCTGATCTCGACGGTGGACAGGGCCGGCATGTCGGCGTCCAGGTCGGCGGTCAGGGTGACCGCGTCCCGGGCCAGGGTCCAGCCCAGGCCGCGCAGCTCGGCAGGCATGTCCTGGGCGGAGACCTGCCCGAGGTAGTTGAAGCTGATCTGCGGTTCCGGGTGCCAGTCGAGTTCGGCGGCGGTCTGCGGGTTGAGGTGGCGCAGCAGGCCGTAGCCGATGCCCTTGTCGGGGACCCGGCGGAGCTGTTCCTTGACGGCCTTGACCGCGGCCCCGGCGGCCGGACCGCCGGTGAACGCCTCGTCCAGGTCGATGCCCGCCAGATCCAGACGCACCGGGTANGCGGTCTGCGGGTTGAGGTGGCGCAGCAGGCCGTAGCCGATGCCCTTGTCGGGGACCCGGCGGAGCTGTTCCTTGACGGCCTTGACCGCGGCCCCGGCGGCCGGACCGCCGGTGAACGCCTCGTCCAGGTCGATGCCCGCCAGATCCAGACGCACCGGGTAGACGCTGGTGAACCAGCCCACGGTGCGGGACAGATCCGCCCCGGGCACCACCTCCTCCTCCCGGCCATGGCCCTCCAGCCGCACCAGCGCGGAGGTCTCCGCCACGCCGCGCTCGCGGCGCCACCGCGCCACCGCCAGGGCCAGCGCCGCCAGCAGGCCGTCGTCGGCACCGCCGCGGAAGGCCGCGGGCAGCGCGGTCAGCACCGCCT
>NZ_WTLH01000078.1 GCF_011421595.1 Streptomyces sp. YIM 98790
TCGTCGTTGGTGGTGCGGGGGGTGGTGGGTGAGGGTTCGGTGGTGTTCGTCTTTCCTGGGCAGGGGTGGCAGTGGCCGGGGATGGGGCGGGGGTTGTTGGGGGTGTCGCCGGTGTTCGCCCGGGTGGTGGGTGAGGTCTCTGCTGAGGTGGAGCGGCAGGCGGGGTGGTCGGTGCTGGATGTACTCACCGGTGTGGGGGGTGCTGCGGGGTGGGGCCGGGTGGAGGTGATCCAGCCGGTGTGTTTCGCGGTGATGGTGGGTCTGGCGCGGATGTGGATGGCCGCTGGGGTCCGGCCTGCTGCGGTGGTGGGGCATTCCCAGGGCGAGATTGCCGCGGCGCATGTGGCCGGGTGTCTGAGTCTGTCTGATGCGGTGCGGGTTGTGGTCTCCCGCTCGGCGGCGTTGCGGGCGATCGCGGGGAGCGGGGGGATGGTGTCGCTGGCTGTGGATGCCGCGCGGGTGGAGGAGGTGCTGCGGCCCTGGCGGGGGCGGCTGGGTGTGGCGGCGGTGAACGGGCCGGCCGCCACGGTGGTCAGCGGCCAGGCGCAGGCCGTTGAGGAGTTGCTGGCGTGGGCGCAGGAGCAGGGGGTGCGGGCGCGGCGGATCGAGGTGGACTACGCCTCGCACGGGCCGCATGTGCAGGCGGTGCAGCGTGAGGTCACCACCGCGCTGGCGGGGTTGTCACCGCAGGCCGGCACGGTGGAGCTGGTCTCCACCGTCACCGCTGCGGTGCAGCCGGGGACGGGGCTTGACGGGCGGTACTGGTACACCAACCTGCGCAGCCCGGTCGCTTTCGATGGCGCGGTTGCCGGGCTGCTGGAGCGCGGAGCGTCGACGTTCATCGAGGTCAGTGCGCATCCGGTGCTCTCTCCGGCGATCGAGGACCGCATCCAGGCCGCCGGGGCCAGGGCACACACCGTGCCGACCCTGGTACGCGACCAGGACACGCCCGAACGGTTCCTGGCCTCCGCAGCCCAGGCATGGACCCACGGCGCCCCCGTCAACTGGCACCACCTCCACCCCCCAACCCCCCACACCACCACNCTCTCCGGCGATCGAGGACCGCATCCAGGCCGCCGGGGCCAGGGCACACACCGTGCCGACCCTGGTACGCGACCAGGACACGCCCGAACGGTTCCTGGCCTCCGCAGCCCAGGCATGGACCCACGGCGCCCCCGTCAACTGGCACCACCTCCACCCCCCAACCCCCCACACCACCACAGTGCCCCTGGACCCGGTGGTCGACGGCCCGGAACCGGCCAGGGAGGACACGGCAACCGAGCGGTTCTGGGAGGCGGTCGAGGAACAGGACGCCGAGGAGCTGGCCACGGCGCTGTCCCTCGCCGGAGACGCCGAGGCCGAGGCGTCGCTGCGGGCGGTGCTCCCCGCGCTGTCCGCCTGGCGCCGCCGCCGGCGGCACCGCACCGCCGTCGCCCGATGGCGCTATGACGTCGTCTGGGAACCGACCGCAGCGCCGCCCGCCTCGTCCCCCGCCTCCACCCCCCTGGCGGGCGAATGGCTGGTGCTGACGCCGAAGGCGCGCGGCCGGCGCCGCACCCCGGCCCGGCAGGCCGCCGACCGGCTGCTGCGCGTGCTCACCGATCTCGGCGCCACCGCACGGAAAATCGTGTGCGACACGCACGGAGATCCCCGGGACAGCCTGCCTGCGCTCCCCTCAGGCAGCCGCCCGGCGGGCATCCTGTCGCTGCTGGCGCTGGACGAGTCCCTGCTGCCCGGTCACCCGGACGTGCCCTCGGGGCTGATGGCCACCGGGCGGCTGGTGCGGGAGGTCCACCGCACCCACCCGGACACCCGGCTGTGGGTGGTGACCACGGGCGCCGTGATGACCGGCAGTCCGGACGGCGAGCCGCTCGCGCGTCCCGTGCAGGCGCTGGTGACCGGGCTGCTGCGCGCCGCGGTACTGGAGTATCCGCACCCCCTGACCCATCTCGACCTGCCGGTCTCCCCGGATGATCCGGCCGTCGCGGCCCGGCTCGCCGAAGCCCTGGCCCAGCCGCCGGCCGAGACCCAGGTGGCCGTCCGGGCCGATGGGGTCCACGTTCCCCGCCTGGCACACGCCCCGGACACCCCGTCCGGACCGGACGGGGCCTGGCAGCCGCCCGCCGGCACCACGCTGATCACCGGCGGCAGCGGGGCCCTGGCCGCCCACACCGCCCGCTGGCTGGCCCGGCGCGGCGCCCCCCACCTGCTGCTGCTCTCCCGCTCCGGCGACCGGGCGCCGAACGCCGGGGCGCTCCGCGCCGAGCTGGAACGGCACGGCGCCCGGGTCACGTTCGCGGCCTGTGACATCGCGGACGCCGAGGGCCTGGCCGACGCCCTGGCCGGCATTCCGGCCGAGCACCCGCTCACCGCCGTGTTCCACACGGCCGGCATCGTGGACGACGGGCTCCTCGACTCCGCGACGCCCGAGCAGCTGACCCGGCTGCTGCGGCCGAAACTGCGGGGCACGCTCAACCTGCACGAGGCCACCAAGGACAGGGAACTGTCGGCCTTCGTGCTCTTCTCCTCCGGGGCCAATCTGCTGCCCAATGCGGGCCAGAGCGGCTACGCGGCGGCCAACGCCTATCTCGACGCGTTCGCCCGCCACCGCCGCGCCGCCGGGCTGCCCGCCACCTCCATCGCCTGGGGCGCCTGGGACGGCGGCGGGCTGGCCAGGACGGAGGACCCGGGGAGCTGGCTGAACCGCAACGGCATCCGGCCCATGGACCCGGAGGCGGCGGTCGCGGTGATGGAGCATCTGCTGGTCCGGGACGAGACCTTCGCCCTGGTGGCGGATGTCGACTGGGCGCGCTTCCTGGAGTCGGAGAGCTCCGGCCGGCCACGCGCGCTGGTCTCCGGGCTTCCCGAGGTGGCCGAGCGCCACTCGGCGGCCCGGCCCGGCGGAGCGGATGGCGGAGCGGACGGCAGTGATCCGCAGGACTCGGAGGAACCGCCGCTGCTGCGGCAGTTGCGGCCCCTGCCCGAGGCTCAGCGGGACGCCGTTCTGCTGGACGCGGTGTGCGCGGAAGCGGCCAGGGTGCTGGGTCATCCGGACACCTCGGCCCTCGACCCTGGCAAGCCGTTCCGCGACCTGGGCTTCGATTCCGTGACCGGTCTGGAACTCCGCAACCGCGTGGCCGCCCTGTCCGGGGTGCGGCTGGCGCCCACCGCGGTGTTCGACTTTCCCACCCCCGAGCGGCTCGTCGAGCGCCTGCTGGAGCAGCTCGGCCCCCTCCTCGGTGACGACGGCGGGGCGGCGGACGGCCGTCCGGCGGATGCCGAGGCGCAGGGCCGCACCGCGACGAACGGCTCCCCGTCGAACGGCGCCGAGGCGGACGGCGCCGCGGCGGACGGCGGAAGCGCGCTGGACGCCATGGGGGTGGAGGAGCTGCTGCGGGTGGCCCGCGGCCAAGGTTCATGATCCGGCTGGTGGAAACGGAGTGGGGACAACGGTGAGCGCTGCGTCGAACAACGAGATCGTCGAGGCTCTGCGGACGTCGCTGAAGGAGAACGAGCGGCTTCAGCAGCAGAACGCCGAGCTGGCCGCCGCCGCCCGCGAGCCGGTCGCGATCATCTCCATGGGCTGCCGCTATCCGGGCGGGGTGCATTCCCCCGAGGACCTGTGGAACCTGGTGGCGTCCGGCGGCGACGCGATCGGCGAACTGCCCCGGGACCGCGGGTGGGACGAGGATCTGTACGACCCCGATCCGGACCGGTCCGGCAAGACCTACGTCCGGGGCGGCGGTTTCCTCGACGACATCGCCGGCTTCGACGCGGAGCTGTTCGGCATCTCGCCGCGCGAGGCGCTCGGCATGGACCCGCAGCAGCGGCTGGTGCTGGAGACCTCCTGGGAGGTGCTGGAGCGGGCCGGGCTCGATCCGCACGCCCTGCGGGGCAGCCGCACCGGCGTCTATGTCGGCGCGTCGAACTCCGGGTACGTGTCCGACCTGGCCCGCCCGGCCGAGCAGGTCGAGGGCTATGCCGTGGTCGGCAACCTGACCAGCGTGGTGTCGGGCCGGGTGGCGTACTCCCTCGGGTGGGAGGGGCCGGCCGTCAGCATCGACACGGCCTGCTCCTCCTCCCTGGTGGCCGTGCATCTCGCCGTCCAGGCCCTGCGCCAGCGGGAGTGTTCGCTCGCCCTGGCCGGCGGCGTCATGCTGATGTCCAGCCCGGCGGCGTTCATCGAGTTCTCACGGCAGCGGGCACTGTCGCCGGACGGGCGGTGCAAGGCGTTCTCCGCCGGGGCCGACGGCTTCGGGGTGGCCGAGGGGGTGGGGCTGCTGCTGCTGGAACGCCTGTCGGACGCCCGGCGCCACGGACACCGGGTGCTGGCGGTGATCCGCGGCTCGGCGGTCAACCAGGACGGCGCCAGCAACGGTCTGACCGCCCCGAACGGGCCCTCCCAGCAGCGGGTGATCCGGCAGGCGCTGGCGAACGCCGGGCTGGAGCCGGGTGAGGTGGACGCGGTGGAGGCGCACGGCACGGGCACCAGGCTGGGCGATCCGATCGAGGCCCAGGCGCTCCAGGAGACCTACGGGTCCGGCCGAGGGCGTCCGCTGTGGCTGGGGTCGGTCAAGTCCAACATCGGCCACACCCAGGCCGCCGCGGGGACCGCCGGTGTGATCAAGACGGTGATGGCGATGCGGCACGGGATGCTGCCCAGGACACTGCACGCCCAGGAGCCGTCACCCCTGGTGGACTGGTCGGCGAGCGCAGTCTCCCTGCTGGCCGAGCCGGTGGAGTGGCGGCCGGATGCCGGGCGGACCCGGCGGGCCGCCGTGTCCTCGTTCGGGATCAGCGGCACCAACGCGCACCTGATCCTGGAGGAGGCACCGCCCGAGGAAGCCCCGCCCGGGCAGAGGCCGGCGGAGCAGGCCCCCACCGGACAGACCGCGGCGGAGCGGGCACCGGCGGGGCAGGTCCCCGCGGAGGAGGGCCCGCCGCCCGCCACGGACGTGACGCCCTGGGTGCTGTCCGGCGGCAGCGCCGAGGGGCTGCGGGCACAGGCACGGCAACTGCACGCCTTCCTGACCGGCACGTCCGCGGCCGGCCCGGGCGAGGTGGCCCGCGGCCTTGCCCGGCGGGCCGCGCTGCCGCACCGGCTGCTGGTCGCCGGCTCCGGCCGGGAGGAACTGCTGGCCGGGCTGGAGGAGTTCCTCGCCGGCGGCGGCCCCGGACCCGGCGCCGCGCCGCCGGACCGTGACACCGTGCACGGCAGCGTGCGCTCCCGGTCCCGGACGGCGTTCCTGCTGTCCGGGCAGGGGGCCCAGCGCGCGGGCATGGGGCGGGAGCTGTACGGGCGTCTCCCGGTCTTCACGGAGGCGCTCGACGCGGTGTGCGCCGAGCTGGACCGGCATCTGGACCGCCCGCTGCGGGAGGTGATGTTCGCCCCCGCCGACGATGACGCCCCGGACGCCCCCGACGCCCCGGACGCCCCCGACGGCGCGGACACCCCGGACGGCAGGGGCAGCGGGGCCGGCAGGGGCAGCGGGGCCGGCGCCGGCCTGCTGGACGAGACCCTGTACACCCAGACCTCGCTCTTCGCCCTGGAGGTCGCGCTCCACGAGCAGTTGCGCGCCTGGGGCGTGACCCCGGACTTCCTGCTGGGGCACTCGATCGGCGAACTGGCCGCCGCCCACCTGTCCGGGGTGCTGAGCCTTCCGGACGCCTGCACCCTGGTGGCGGCACGCGGCCGCCTCATGCAGGCGCTTCCGCCGGGCGGGGCCATGGTGTCGGTGCGGGCCGCGGAGCAGGAGGTGCTGGCGTCCCTCGCCGGCTACGAGGAACTGGCCGGCATCGCCGCGGTCAACGGCCCCGAGGCCACGGTCGTCTCCGGGGATGCCAAGGCGGTGGAGGAACTCGCCGACCACTGGGCGGCGCGCGGCCGCTCGGTGAAGCGGCTGCGGGTCTCGCACGCCTTCCACTCCCCCCACATGGATGCCGTGCTGGACGAGTTCCGGGCGGTCGCCTCCGGCCTCGCGTTCCGCGCGCCGCGCATCCCCGTCGTATCCAATGTGACCGGGCAGCCGCTGACCGCCGGGGAGGCATGCTCGGCGGACTACTGGGCCCGGCACATCCGGCAGCCGGTGCGGTTCCTGGCGGGCATGCGGCACCTGCTCGGGGCCGGTGTGAACACCTTCCTGGAGCTGGGCCCCGCCGGCACCCTGACCGCGGCGGCGGCCGAGTGCCTGGACCAGGCCGGGGGGCCGGAGGCCGACGGGGTGGTCCGGGCGAGCGTGCTGCGCCGGGACCGGCCCGAGGTCCGGTCCGTGCTGGCCGCGGTGGGCCGGGTCTGGTCCCGCGGCGTGGCCGTGGACTGGCACCGGATCACCGGCGACGGTCCGGCGGCCGAGCTGCCGACCTATGCCTTCGACCGCCGCCGGTTCTGGCTCCGGGAGCGCGGCCGGGGCCGGGAGGTGCGGGGCGCCGGGCTGGCGCCGGTGGAGCACGGGCTGCTGGCCGCGGCGGTGGAAGTCGCCGGCGACGGGCCGCTGGTGCTGTCCGGGCAGGTGTCGCCGGCGGCGCAGGAGTGGCTTGCCGATCACCGGATCGCCGGTCAGGTGCTGCTGCCGGGGACCGCCTTCCTGGAGCTGGTGCTGCACGCCGGTGACCAGGCGGGGTGCGGCCATGTGGAGGAGATGGTGGTGCAGGCGCCGCTGGTGGTGCCGGCCGGGGAGCAGCTGCGGATGCAGGTGGTGGTGGAGACCGCGGACGAGGCCGGCCGCCGCCGGGTGGGGGTGTACTCCCGCAGCCGGGACGGTCTGGACGCCTGGGCCCTGCACGCCGAGGCCGTGGTGTCGCCCCCGGACGCGGTCGCGGACCCGGCGGCGGACCCGGCGGCCTTCCAGGGACTCCGGGTGTGGCCCCCCGAGGGTGCGGAGGCGGTCCCGGTGGCGGACTGGTACGAGGAACTGGCCGGCCAGGGATACGCCTACGGGCCGGTGTTCCGCGGGCTGACCAGGGTGTGGCGGCGCGACGGCGAGATCCTCGCCGAGGTGGAGCTGCCGCCGGAGGCGCGGGAGGACGTGGCCGGGTTCGGCATCCATCCGGCGCTGCTGGACATGTGCGGGCACGCCATCTCGGCCGGCGGGTTCTTCTCCGGCGACGGCGTCTGGCTGCCGTTCGCCTGGCGCGGGGTCTCGCTGCTGGCCACCGGTGCGGTGCGGGCCAGGGTGCGGATCACGGCAGCCGGGGAGAACGCGGTGCGGGTGGCGGTGGCCGACGCGGCCGGCCGGCCCGTGGCGCTGATCGGCACCCTGACGCTCCGTCCGGCGCCCGCGGAGCAGCTCACCGCGGCGGCGGGCCGCGGGCCGGCCACGGGCCGGGAGGACGGGCTGTACCGCCTGGACTGGCTGCCGGCCGCCGGCGGCACGGCCCGCGGGCGGGAGCGGCCGGAGCCGCCGGACCGGGTGCCACCGGTGGTGGTGCTGGGCGACGATCCGCTGGAGGTGGCGGAGCAGCTCGCCGCGGCCGGGGCGGAGGCCCGCCGGTGCGCCGGGATCGGCGAACTGGCCGGCCTGGTCTCGGCCGCGGAGGAACCGCCGGTGGTCCTGCTGCCCTGCGGCGGCCGGGCCGGGGGCGGGCCCGAGGCGGCCGGGGCGCAGGCGCATGCCGAGGCCGAGCGGGTGCTGCGGGTCCTGCAGGGATGGGTGGCCGAGGCGGCGCTGGCCGACGCGCGCCTGGTGGTGGTCACCCGGGGCGCGGTCGGTACCGGCGCCGCGGCCGACCCGGCCCGGGAGGTGACCGATCTGGCCGCCGCCCCGGTCTGGGGCATGGTCCGCTCCGCCCAGGCCGAGAATCCCGGCCCGTTCACCCTGCTCGACCTTGACCCCGCCGACCCCGCCGGACCTCTCGACCCCGCCGGCCCCGCCGAGTCCACCGCCACCACCCCCGGCGTCCCGGCGCCGGAGGAGCTGGGCTGGCCGGAGCTGCTGGCGGCCGTGCGCGGCGGCGACGAGCCGCAGTGGGCGGTGCGCGACGGCCGGCTGCTGGTGGGGCGGCTGCTCCCGGCCGATGCCGGGGCGCTGCGGGTGGGCGGTCTGGGTGCCGGGACCGCCTGGCGGCTCGCCCCGCTGGGCGGCGGCGAGCTGGACACGGTCGGCGTGGTGCCCTGCCCGGAGGTGCTGGAGCCGCTGGAGCCGGGCCAGGTGCGGCTGCGGGTGCGCGCCGCCGGGATCAATTTCCACGACGTGGTGGTCGGCCTCGGCATGCTCCCGGCCGCGGACGGTTTCGGCACCGAGGGCGCCGGGGTGGTGCTGGAGACCGGCGAGGGCGTGACCGGGCTCCGGCCCGGGGACCGGGTGATGGGGGTGTTCGACGGGGCCTTCGGGCCGACCGCGGTCGCCGATCACCGGGCCCTGGTGCCGGTGCCCGGGGAGTGGTCCTTCGAACAGGCGGCGGCGGTGCCCACCGTCTTCCTGACCGCCTACTACGCGCTGACGGATCTGGCCGGCCTGCGGCCGGGGCAGCGGGTGCTGGTCCACGCCGCCACCGGCGGGGTGGGGCTGGCCGCGGTGCAGCTCGCCCGCCACTGGGGGGCGGAGGTGTTCGCCACCGCCTCGCCCGCCAAGCAGCACGTCCTGCGCGGGCTGGGCATCCCCGCCGACCGCATCGCCTCCTCCCGCGGCACCGGCTTCGCCGACGCCTTCCTCGCCGCCACCGGCGGCGCGGGCATGGACCTCACCCTGGGCTCGCTGGCCGGTGAGGCGGTGGACGCCACCCTGCGGCTGCTGCCGCGCGGCGGCCACTACCTGGAGATGGGCAAGACCGATGTCCGGGACCCCGAGCGGGTGCGCGAGAGCCACCCGGGGGTGTCCTACCGGGCGTTCGACGCCTCCGCCGCCGGCCCGAGGCGCATCGGGGAGATCCTCACCGAGGTGCTGGAGCTGTTCCGCCACGGGCACCTGAGCCCGCTGCCGCTGACCGTGTGGGACCTGGCGGACGCCCGCGACGCGCTGCGGCACATGAGCCGGGCCCGGCACATCGGCAAGAACGTGCTGCGCGTGCCCGCCCCCGTCGACCCGGACGGCACGGTGCTGATCACGGGCGGCACCGGCACCCTGGGCGGGCTGGTCGCCCGCGATCTGGCGGCCACCGGACAGGCCAGGCACCTGCTGCTGCTCTCCCGCTCCGGGCCGGACGCCCCGGCGGCGGCGGAACTGCGCGCCGACATCGAACGCCACGGCGCCACCTGCACCGTCGCCCGCTGCGACGCCGGTGACCGGGAGGCGCTGGCCGCCGTGATCGACGGCATACCGGCCGACCGCCCGCTGACCGCCGTGATCCACACCGCCGGCATCCTCCGTGACGCCACCCTGGCCGCCCAGACACCGGACGGGCATCTGCACCCGGTGCTCTCGGCCAAGCTCGACGCCGCGCTGCATCTGGATGCCCTGACCGACCGCCACGAGCTGGGCGCCTTCGTGGTCTTCTCCTCCGCCAGCGGTCTCCTCGGCGGTCCGGGCCAGGCCAACTACTGCGCCGCCAACAGCTTCCTGGACGCCCTGGCCGCCCACCGGCGCGGCCGGCACCGGCCCGCCACCGCCCTGGCCTGGGGGCTGTGGGCCGAGGCCAGCGGCATGACCTCGCATCTCTCGGAGCAGCACCTCACCCGGATGAGCCGCCACGGCATCTCCGCCCTGGCCACCCGCGACGCCCTGCGGCTGCTGCGTTCGGCGACGCAGCTCCGCCATCCGGTGCACCTCGCCGCGCACATCGCGCCCTCCGGCCTGCCGGCGGCGCCGGTGTGGAGCCGGCTCGCCGCGCCCGCCCGCCGCGCCGCCGCCACCGACACCCCGCGGCCGGACGACTTCCGGGACCGGCTGGCCGCCCAGCCGCCGGACCAGCGGTTCGGGACGCTGCTGGAGCTGGTCCGCGGCCACACCGCCGCCGTGCTGTCCGCCGCGGCCCCGCAGATCGATCCGGAACGCGGTTTCACCGACCTGGGGCTGGATTCCCTGACCGCCGTGGAACTGCGCAACCGCCTGGCCACGGCCACCGGTCTCCGGCTGTCGCCGACGACCACCTTCGACCACCCGACGCCGCATCAGCTCGCCGCCCACCTGCACCAGCGGCTCGGCCCGGAGCAGGGCGACGGCGGGGAGGCGGGCGGCGCCGCGCCGCTGCTGGCCGGACTCGGCCGGCTGGACGCCCTGCTGGCCTCGGCGGAGCTCGACGGCGCGGGCCGTGCGGAGGTGCGGAGCCGGGTGTACGGGCTGCTGTCCCGGCTGGAGGAGGCGGACGCGCCCTCCCGGGAGGACTCGGTGCTGGACCGGCTGGAGTCGGCGACCACGGACGAGGTGTTCGAGCTGATCGACCGGGAGCTGGGCTAGCGCCGCGTGGGCCCGGACCGGGTGCCCGGGGCATGCTCCGGGTGCCCGGCCCGGCGGGCTGCGCACCGCCCGGACCGTCTTCGGCGCTTCGGCGAAACGCTGGGCACCGGAAAGATCGACTTTTCGGAAGGGAAGAAGGATGGCTGTTTCCCGGGGCAGGGACATTCCGCCCCCTCCATAAGATCAGCTACCCTGTCGGCAGCTTCCATTGGGCGACGCAGCCTCAACCTTCTGGCCGACGGCCCGGCTCCGTGCGCACCAGTCCCCGCCTCACCCGTCCGATCACGAGAAGGGCAAACTGACATTTTCTCACGGAAGGTAAAGAGCTCATGACGTCGTCGGCTGATAAGGCGAGCCCCGCACTCAGCCTGCGCGAGCGCAAGAAGATCAAGACCCGGGCTTCAATTCGCGAGCATGCCATGCGACTGTTCTCGGAGCAGGGCTATCACGATACGACCGTCGGGCAGATCGCCGAAGCGGCAGAAATATCGCAGACGACGTTCTTCAGATATTTCTCCACGAAAGAAGATGTCGTCCTGCACGACGACCTGGCGCCGCTTTTCATCGAGGCGCTGCGTGCCCAGCCGCTGGATCTCAGCTCGATCGCCGCGCTGCGCGCCACCGTGCGGCTGGTCTTCGAGAGCATGGACGACTGGGGTTCCCTGGAGCGGCAGCGGCACGCGCTGATCGTCTCGGTGCCCGAGCTGCGTGCCCGGCTGCTGGAGGACTTCGCCGGCGCGCTGGGCACGATCACCGAGGTGATCGCCGAGCGGATCGGCCGGAAGCGTGACGATCTGTCCGTGCGGGCCCTGGTGGGTGCCGTCATGGGGGTGGCGCTTGCCGCCTATCTGAGCCTGACCGAGGACCCCGGCCGGGACATGCTCTCCCTCACCGACACCGGCCTGGCGCATCTGGAGGCCGGTTTCCGCCTGTAGCGCCGGGCGCGGGGAACACGTCCCGGCGGCGGGGCGCGGCGGCGGAGAGCCGGCCTGCCCGGGGGAACGGCAGGCCGACGTCCTCGGCCGGTTCCGGCCGGCTGCGGGGGCGCAACCGGGGGACAGCCCTCGGCGGAGGGCTGTCCCGGGTCGGAGCCTGTTCGCGGGAATCCCGGTTCGCGGGATGCCCTTCAGAGGGTGGGGGCTGAGGCCCGAAGGCTTCCCAGGTAGGGATGCCAGAGGTGATCCGGGTCCCGTTCCACGGTGCTGACGAACTCCCGCATCTCGCGCAGCACCGCCGGGTCCTCGTCCCACATGTCGCCCTGCAGGAGCTTCAGCACGTCGAGCCGGTACCGCGGGTCCTGCACGAACGCGGCGAAGAGGATGTTGAGCCGGTAGTAGATGGAGATGAAGTCGTACCAGTTCCGGGCGCCGCGGCGCTGGGCCTGCTCGTAGGCGCGGAACCGTTCCCGGGAGAAGTCGTCCGCCTCGCAGGCGGCGATGATGTCGCGGGAGGCCAGGCGCGCGGTGTTGAGCGCGATGCTCACCCCGCTGGAGAAGATGGGGTCGACGAACCGGGCCGCGTCACCGATCATCACGAAGCGGTCGCCGCAGATCTGCCGCATGGAGTAGCTGTAGTCGCCCTCGGGCTTGAAGGGGCGCACCCGGGTGCACTTGCGGAGTTCCTCGTACAGGTCGGGGCGGGTCCGCACGAACTCCCAGAAGAACTTCTCGCGGTCGGCGTTCGCCTCCCGGAAGCGGTGCTTCTGCGTCACCACACCGATGCTGGTGACGGTGTCGTCGATCGGGATCTGCCACACCCAGGTGTCGTTGATCGGCAGGAAGTGGATGTAGATGTGGTCCACGTCCTCCGGGTTGGTGGCCAGGGCCTTGCGGTCCAGGCCCTCGAACCAGGTGTGCACCGCGTACTGGTCGAAGACCGGGTCCGGGTCCTTCACCCTGAGCTGCCGGCCGAGAAGGGTCTGCCGGCCGGAGGCGTCCACCAGCATGCGCCCGGAAATGGTGACCTCCCGGGGTCCCATCCGGCAGTTCAGGCTCACCCGGTCCTCACGGCCGAAGTCGGCCCCGGACACCCGGACGCCCTGGAAAATCCTGGCGCCCAGGCTTTCCGCGTGCTTCAGCAGGACCAGGTCGAACTTCCCGCGGTCGACGTGGAAGGTGTACTCGCGGTCGACGCCGGGCTGTTCCCGCTCCCCGAACTTGACCTGGGCGGTCCAGTCGTAGGACATCCCGGTGAAGCCGTTGCGGGGAATTTCCCGTTCCTCGGCCGTCGTCCAGGCGGCGCCGTACTTCCGGGGGAAACCGGCCTTTTCGACTTCGGCCATGGCGCCGGTTTCCAGCAGCACCGGTGTGGTGGCCGGCACCAGGGACTCCCCGACATGCGGCCGGGGGAAGATCTCGCTCTCGAAGAGGGCCACCGACAGGCCCGCCTTGGCGAGGTAGGCGGCAGCCGTCGATCCTGCGGGCCCGCCACCGACGATCAGGACATCGAAATCCGTTGTCATCAACCCTGTTCCCATTCCTCGCTACGAGGTGGCCGCATCCGCCGTTTCACAGACCAAGGCGGTAATGGACTGAATGTCCCGGAAATTTGCCGCGTTGATCTCACGAGGCGGCACCACGACACCGAGTTCATCCCGGATGAAGCCGATCAGCAGGACAGTGTTCAGGGAGTCGAGGATACCCAGCTCGATGAGCGGCGTCGAAGCGGTGAGTTCCTCACCCCCCTGCTCCATGTATTTCTCTCTGACGAAGGCCGTAATTCGCTTCGCGACCTCCTCGCTGGACATCTGCTCCTCCCACCGTGTTCAGACCACTGAAGGGGCCACTTTAATTGGCGTTGCCGCCACCATATTCCGGGAGATCGCGCCGAGTCAGCCCCTACTCCGCGGAGGATCTCCCCTAACCTCCGCACACCGGGAGGCTAGGGGGGAACCAGGGGTGAAGACCGGGGCGCCCCTCGCGCGGTTTCACGCAGCTTTCACCGGAGTGACCCAGCGGGTTCCGCGGCGCCTTGCGGCGGCGGGCGGGCGGAGGCTTCGAGCGCCCTCGAATAGCGGCACCGCCATCACATTTCTTCACATTCGGAAACGCCAGTTCCAGTTGGAGGGCCGGGCCGGCCCGCCCGGCGTTCGAACGGGGTTCCATTAGTGACTGCCAAATGCTACCGTCACCCACTAACGCGGGCAGCCGAGATGCCTGCACGGGGATTTCACTCATTGCAAGCGGGACACTACAGCGCGCGACCACACCGGGGGGTCCCGCGTCGGATCGCCGACCAGGAGCAGGCGGGACGGGCGAAGACCTCGCCGCAGGCCCGCTGACGGCGACTCATGACCACCACTCACCAGCAGTGATGCATGGCTACGGCAATCACGTATCCAAATGATCGTCGCAAAGTATCCGAAGAGGTCTGACAGATCACTTGTGGAGAAGACGAAACTTATGGGACAGGCGGAGTTCACCACAGGGCTCGCGGAACGCGACGCCGCCTTCGAGCAGCTCGACCAAGCGCTCGCACTGAGTACCCAGGGACAGTGCTCGGTCGCCGTGGTCAGCGGTCCACTGGCCAGCGGAAAGACCGCACTTTTACACGCCTTCTCCGAGTACGCCGCGGAGTCCGGCGCCACCGTGCTCAGCGCCAGTGCGTCGCGCGCCGAGCAGTCGTTCCCGCTCGGGGTTCTGGAGCAGCTCTTCCAGAACTGCGAGGCATGCGCACCCCACATCCGTCGCGCCATTAAGTTCTGGATGGACGGAAATCACTGCCCCATGGCGGCGGAAGAGGAATTCCGGAACGGACAGCAATTGACGCTCAAGCTGGCCCGTACCACCTACGACGCGCTGCTGGGCCTTGCGGCCCGGACCCCCGTGGTCCTCGTCATCGACGACGCCCAGTACACGGACACCGCGTCACTGCAGTGCGTTCTCCACTTCATCCGGCGGCTGAAGTCGGCCCGCGTCCTGGTGGTCCTGAGCGAGGGCGACCATCTCGCCCAGCTGCCCCGGAGATTCCGCGCCGAGATCCTCCGGCACCCCAGCTGCACCGAGATCCCGGTGGAGCTGCTGTCCCAGGACGGAGTGGCATCCGTCCTCGCGTCCGCACTCTCCCCCGCCGCGGCGCAGCGGCTGTCGCCCGTCTTCCACCAGCTCAGCGGCGGCAATCCGATGCTGCTCCGGGGGCTGGTCGAGGACTCGCAGGGCCGGCCGACCGGCGCCCCGGACCGGCCGCAGACCGACGCCGCGTACCGGCGCGCCGTCCTGGACCTGCTCTGCCGCGGCTCGCACCCTCCCCTGGAGGAACTGGCCCGCGCCGTCGCGATCCTCCATCACTCCGCGACCGTCCCGCTGCTCGGCAGGCTCACCGGCATGGACGACGAGTCCACCGGCCAGGGCATCGCCGCGCTGCACTCCACCGGCCTGCTGGAGCACAACCGTTTCCGCCACCAGGCCGCACGCTCCGCCGTGCTCAACAGCATGGGCAGCGCGGAGCGCCGCAAGCTGCACTCCCAGGCGGCCCATCTGCTGAACGAGTCGGGCGCCGCGGCCACCGTGGTCGCCCCGCACATCCTGGTGTCCGAGGAGCAGCAGCCGTGGAGCGTGGCCACCCTGCGCACCGCCGCGGAGCAGGCGCTGGCCGAGGGCCGGTGGAAGACCGCGGTCCGCTATCTGCGCAGGGCCCACGAGGCGTGCATCGACGACCAGCAGCGCGCGGTCCTCGCCTCCCTGCTGATGGGCACCGAGTGGCGCAGCGACCCGGCCGGCGCGGCCCGGCGCTACCTTCCGCAGTTGGTGTCGGCCGTGCGGGAGGGCCTGCTCACCGGGGAGCACGCCGTGCAGACCTGCCGCCACCTGCTATGGAGCGGGCGGGCCGACGAAGCCGCCGAGACCCTGCGCATCCTGCGGCGGGACGGCGCCGCGGCGGCCGGCCAGGGCGGTGGGGCACCCCCTCTCGACGGTATCCGGCTGTGGCTGCTCTACCTCTTCCCCGGTCTGTCCGCGCACTCCCCGGACGCCCTGCCGCTGCCGTCGACGAACCTGCCGCACGCGTCCGTGTGGACCCCGCAGCACCAGGCGGTGAGCGCACTCGACGCCATGCTGCGGAACGGTCCCGCGGAGGAGGTGGTCAGCAAGGCCGAACAGATCCTGCTCGGCACCCGGCTGGACGACAAGACACTGCTCTCGCTCAACGTGGCGCTGAGCGCCCTGATCTACGGGGAGAGCCTGGACAAGGCCGCGGCCTGGTGCGCATCCCTGCTCAGGGACGCGCCGCCGGAGCAGACACCGATGTGGCACGCCCTGTTCCGGGTGATCCAGGCCACCATCCACTACCGCCGGGGCGAGCTGGCGGAGGCCGAGCGGCTCGCCCAGACCGCGCTGAGCCTGGTCTCCCCGGAGGGCTGGGGGGTCGGCATCGGCATACCGCTGTCCCTGCTGATCCTCACCGCGACCGCGATGGGCAGGTACGAGAAGGCCGCCACCTACCTGACCGTGGTCGTCCCGGAGACGATCGGCCAGACCCTGTTCGGGGCGCTGTACGTCTACGCGCGCGGACACTACCACCTGGCGACCAGCCAGAACGAGGCCGCACTGCGCGACTTCCACGCCGTCGGCGGGCTCGTCACCGCGTGGCGGTTCGACAACCCGGCCATCCTTCCCTGGCGCAGCCTGGCCGCCCACGCCAGCCTGTGCGTCGGCGAGCCCGAGCGGGCCAGGGCGCTGGTGCAGGAACAGATGGCGCTGCTCCGCCCCGGCCAGCACCGGGCCTGGGGCCTGTCCTACCGCTCGCGGGCGGCGACCGAGCCGGGCGAGACGGCGATACCCCTGCTGCAGAAGGCGGCCGAGCTGTTCGAGCACCTGGGCGACCGGCTGGAACTGGCGCACACGCTGGCCGATCTGAGCCGGGCCCACCACATGCTCGGGGAGCGCCACAGCGCCAGGGCCACCGCGGCCCGGGCGCTGGACCTGGCCAAGCGGTGCGGTGCGGACCCGCTCAAGGCGATCCTCATCCCGATGACCAACGGGCACGAGGGCATCCCGGTCTTCGCCCCGTTCTCCGCCGAGCCCGGGGCGGTCTCCGCCCTGAGCAGGGCGGAGAAGCGGGTGGCCGTCCTGGCCGCCGAGGGGCACAGCAACCGGCAGATCGCCAGCACCCTGCACATCACCGTCAGCACCGTGGAACAGCATCTGACCCGCATCTACCGCAAGCTGTCGATCAAGCGGCGTGCGGACATCGGCTCCCGGCTGCAACCCACCGCCTCCCTCCTCGACTGAACGCCGCCGCCCCACGGCCGCGGAAGTCCACCATCAATTGTGTGCGACTACCAAAAGAATGTCTGCACCCAACATGGCCCCGGTGCGGGGACGTGTCAACAGGCCCACCGCACATCTCGGCCACCCCGGGCCGGGCAGCCGGCCGCACCCGGCCGCCCGGCCCGGAGGACCGGGCAGTCGCACGACGCGCACGACGAAGCGGCCCCTGACCGTTTTCACTGGTCAGGGGCCGCTGATCCGCAGTGTGGCGGCGCCAGGATTCGAACCTGGGAAGGCTGAGCCGGCAGATTTACAGTCTGCTCCCTTTGGCCACTCGGGCANTTACAGTCTGCTCCCTTTGGCCACTCGGGCACACCGCCTGGGATGGTACCGGGCGATCACCCGGCGACGGGGTAAACCATACCTGATACCGGGGGGTGCTCCGCCACTCGATTCCCGCACGGTGCGGAGTGCCGGGGGACGGCCGGCGGGGCGCGATCGCGGACTAGGCTTGCAGGCTGAATCCATCCCGCAGAAGTACGCCGGACACGCACGAGGAGCCCGCCATGGCCGACTCCAGTTTCGACATCGTCTCGAAGGTCGACCGCCAGGAGGTCGACAACGCCCTCAACCAGGCGGCCCGGGAGATCTCGCAGCGCTACGACTTCAAGGGCGTCGACGCGTCGATCGCCTGGTCGGGCGAGCGGATCGAGATCCGCGCCAACGCCGAGGAGCGGGCCAAGGCGGTGCTGGACGTCTTCCAGTCCAAGCTGGTCAAGCGCGGTATCTCGCTCAAGGCCCTGGACTCCGGAGAGCCGCAGGCCTCCGGCAAGGACTACAAGATCTTCTCCACCCTGAAGGAGGGGATCTCCCAGGAGAACGCCAAGAAGATCTCCAAGCTGATCCGCGACGAGGGCCCCAAGGGCGTCAAGGCACAGGTGCAGGGCGACGAGCTGCGGGTCAGCTCCAAGAGCCGGGACGCCCTGCAGGAGGTCCAGCGCCTGATCAAGGCCCAGGACTACGACTTCGCCGTCCAGTTCGTCAACTACCGCTGAGACAGGCCGTACCTGCGCCTGGGCGACGTCGAGCAGGTGGCGGTTCCGGTGGCCCGTCGTGGGCGGCGGTTATCTGGCCCTGATCCGGTGGGGCCGGAAACAGCACCTCCTGTGGGCGGTCCGGTCCGGCTTCCCGGCGGTGTCGTGGGCGATCACCTGTTCAAGGACGCAGTGCACTCCGGTCACGGTGGGTTCCTCGTCAGCCTCTTCCGCAGGCGGGGACGCGAGTACCGCATGTACGGGCTCCCACCGGCCGGAGTCCACCGGTCGCGCTCGCTCCGGCGGCTCTGCCGCGATCACCGGGCCGGGACGCACCGCTTCGCGGGGGCGGTCCGTCCAGGGCTACGCCGGAATCCGGTGATCTCGGGAGGCGCCATGACGGATGGCCGGCAGTGGGAGGACGAGGAGCTGCAGGTTTTCGCCCGGCCGTCGGAGAGCGGGTGTCTGTCGCGGGACACCTACCCGTACGGGGAGGGGTTCGAGTTGCCGCTGCCCTCGGGGCCCGTCCGGATCGCGGGCGGGAGCCTGCCGGTCGCTCCCCCGCATGCGCAGCGGGATGCCTGGCCGAGCCACCGTCTGCACTGACCGCGGCACCGGCGGGCGGCGGTTCCCGTCCGGTACCGGCCCGGAGTCAGTGACCCCGGCCGGCCATGCGCTCCAGGCGGGCGATGCGGTCGGCCATCGGGGGGTGGGTGGAGAAGAGACCGGACATGCCTTCGCCGCGCCGGAAGGGGTTGGCGATCATCATGTGGCTGGCCGCCTCGATGCGCGGCTCCGGCGGCAGCGGCCGGGCCTGGGTGCCGTACTCCAGTTTGCGCAGGGCACTGGCCAGGGCGGCCGGATCGCCGGTGAGCCGGGCGCCGGAGGAGTCGGCCTCGTATTCGCGGGACCGGCTGACCGCGAGCCGGATGAGGGAGGCGGCCACCGGGCCGAGCAGGGCGATCAGCAGCATGCCGAGGATGCCGGGGCCGCGGTCGGAACGCATCAGCCACATGAACTGGACCAGGAAGAGGATCACCGAGGCCATGGCTCCGGCCACCGAGGAGATCAGGATGTCGCGGTTGTAGACGTGGCTGAGCTCGTGGCCGAGGACGCCGCGCAGTTCCCGCTCGTCGAGCAGGTGCAGAATGCCCTCGGTGCAGCAGACGGCGGCGTTGCGGGGATTGCGGCCGGTGGCGAAGGCGTTGGGGGCCTCGGTGGGCGAGATGTAGAGGCGGGGCATGGGCTGGCGGGCCGCGCCGGCCAGTTCCCGGACCATCCGGTAGAGCCGCGGCGCCTCGAATTCGCTGACCGGGCGTGCACGCATGGAGCGGAGTGCCAGTTTGTCGCTGTTCCAGTAGGCGTAGCCATTGGTCGCGAGAGCGACGACGAGCGCAAGAATCAGCCCGCCCCGGCCGAAGAAACTGCCGATCAGGAGGATCAACGCGGACATCGCGCCGAGCAGGACGGCGGTCTTCAGTCCGTTGCGGTGGCGGTGCACGGTGTGCCCTCCAGGTATTGCTGCGTGGGGACGCGGAATGCCCGGCGGGGGCCGGGCACGGGGAGCCCGGTTTTTCCGGTTTATCCAATAACCCTCCACTAACAGTGGACACTCCCGATCTAGAGAACGCCACGGGTAGCCGGGCGGTTCCCCCGAACGGGCCTGGTGGGCGCGGCGGCGCACGCGGGCGCCTTCAGAGGGCGCCGGAGGCCCTCAGAACAGGCCGCCGGAGGCGAAATGCAGAATGAGCTGCGGCCAGCCGGACAGCACCAGAGCGGTCACCGCGGCCAGGGCCACGGCCGCCCCGGCGGCGGCCCTGGTGCCGGGGCGCACGGCGGTCACGGCGGGGGCCGGGGCCGGGGCCTCGGTGGCGGTACGGACCGCGCCCTCCCCGGCGTCGCCCTTCCCGGCGGCGGCTTCCGCACCGGCCGGCTCCTCGGCGGCCGGCTCCTCGGCGGCCCGCTCCCCGGCGGCCGGCTCCTCGGGGGACGGTTCGCGGAACAGAACCGCCGTCCAGCGCAGGTAGTAGACCAGACCGAGAACGACGTTCACGGCGGTGACCACGGCCAGGACGCCCAGGCCGGAGTCGACGGCGGCCCGGAAGACGGCGACCTTGGCGAACAGCCCGATCAGCCCCGGCGGCAGCCCCGCCAGGCACAGCAGGAAGAAGCCCATGGCCAGCGCGGTCAGCGGGCTGCGCCGGGCCAGCCCCCGGTAGTCGTCGATCCGGTGCCCGGCCGCCGTCCACACCACCACGGCGAAGGCACCGAGATTGACCACCCCGTACATCAGGGCGTAGGCGACGGTGGCGCCGACCGCGTTGAGCGCGGCGGCCGAGTCCTCGGCATGGGCCGCCCCGGCCAGCGGCACCAGCAGGTAGCCGGCCTGCGCGACGGAGGACCAGGCCAGCAGCCGGATCACGCTGTGCGGGGCATCGGGCCGGGTGCGCAGCGCGGCGGCATTGCCCGCCGTCATGGTGAGTCCGGCCAGGACCGCCACGGCCGGCCCCCACAGCTCGCCGAAGCCGGGGAAGGCGCCGACCGCGACCAGGATCAGCCCCGCCAGCCCGGCCGTCTTGCTGACCACGGAGAGGAAGGCGGCCACCGGCAGCGGGGCGCCCAGATACGTCTCGGGCACCCAGAAGTGGAACGGCACCGCGGAGACCTTGAAGGCGAAGGCCACCAGGGTGAGGACCACCCCGGCCTCGGCCAGTGTGGCCAGCGCCGGGTCCGCCTCGGGCAGCGCGGCGGCGATCTCGGCCAGGAACAGGCTGCCGGCGCCCGCGTAGACGAAGCTGATGCCGAGCAGCCCGACGGCGGTGGCGGTGACCGAGGACAGGAAGAACTTCAGCGCCGCCTCCGGGCCCAGCCCGGCGCGGCGCAGCCCGACCAGCGCGTAGGCCGGCAGGGTGGTGGCTTCCAGGGCGAGGACCAGGGTGGCCAGATCGCGGGCGGCGGGCAGCAGCACCGCGCCGGTCACCGAGGACAGCAGCAGGAACCAGAACTCGCCCGGGGGCAGCGGGCGGCGGCGTTGCGCCCCGGGCGGGGCGGCCCGGCCGGCCGCCGCCTCGGGCAGGCTGATCAGCACGGTCAGCAGCGCCCCGGCCAGCACCAGGAGCTGCAGGATCAGCGCGAAGCTGTCCGCGATGTAGGAGCAGTGGCCGGCTTCCGTGGTGAGGCAGAAGGTGGCCCGCTCGCCGGAGCGCAGCGGATACAGGGAGAGCCCGGCCAGGACGATGCCGAGCACGGCGAGCGCGCCGAGCGGCCCGCCGCGGCGTCCCTCCGCCCAGGACTTCGGCAGCGCCGCGTCGGCCACCAGGACGGCGAGCGCGGTGGCGGCGGTGATCACCGGCGGGGCGATGACCGCCCAGTCCACGGTCTGGATCAGGTTCATGGGCCAACTCCCGGCAGGAGGCTCTGCACGGCGGGATCGGTGAGATGGAGCAGGACCGCGGGCCACAGCCCGGCGAGCAGGGTGAGCAGCACCAGCGGGGTGAAGGCCGCGTACTCGTGCGCGCGCAGATCGGGGAGGTCACCGGTGCGCGAGGCCGCGACGGTGACGGTGCCCTCGCCCACCGTCCCGGCCGCCGCGTCGCCGGGCGTGGCCCCGCCCGGGACGGAGGTGCCGGCGGTGGCGGTGGTCTCGGGCGCGGTGGACGGCAGCGGGCTGGCTCCGCCGGGGGCGAGCGGGAGCGGCGGGGCGTCGCCCATGCAGACCCGGCGCACCACGATCAGCAGGTAGGCGGCGGTGAGCAGGGTGCCGAAGGCGGCCACCGCCATGGCGGTGAGGAACACCGGCCGGCTGAGCCCTTCGGCCGGCCGGTAGGCGCCGAGCAGGGCGAGCATCTCGCCCCAGAATCCGGCCAGTCCGGGCAGGCCCAGGGAGGCGACGGCGGCGAAGGCCAGCACCCCGCCGAAGCGCGGGGCCCGGCCGTAGAAGCGGGCGCCCCCGCCCCCCGCCAGCACGTCCAGCCGGGTGGTGCCGGTGCGTTCCTTGACCGCGCCGGCCAGGAAGAACAGCAGGCCGGTGATGAGCCCGTGGGCGATGTTGGCGAACAGGGCGCCGTTGACCCCGGTCGGGGTGAGGGTGGCGATGCCGAGCAGCACGAACCCCATGTGGCCGACGGAGGAGTAGGCGATGAGCCGCTTGAGGTCGCCGCCCGAGCCGCGGCGGACCAGGTGGAGGCAGGCCAGGGAGCCGTAGATGATGCCGGTGACGGCGAAGGCGGCCAGGTAGGGCGCGAAGAACTCGGCGCCCTCCGGCGCGACCGGCAGCACGATCCGGACCAGGCCGTAGGTGCCCATCTTCAGCAGCACCCCGGCCAGCAGCACCGACCCGGCCGTCGGGGCTGCGGTGTGGGCGTCGGGCAGCCAGGAGTGCAGCGGCCACATCGGGGTCTTCACGGCGAAGCCGATGCCGAGCGCCAGCACCGCCAGGATCTGCACGGAGCGGCTCATGGTGGCGCCCTGGAGCCCGGCCAGGGCGGTCATGTCGAAGGTGCCGGCGTGCAGCCCGATGAGCAGCAGGCCGAGCAGCATCACCACCGAGCCGAGCAGGGTGTAGAGGATGAAGGTCCAGGCGGCCCGGGCCCGGTCCTCGCCGCCCCAGCGGGAGATGAGGAAGTACATCGGCACCAGGACCATTTCGAAGGCCAGGAAGAACAGCATCAGGTCCTGCACCGCGAAGGTGGCCAGGGTGCCGCTCTCCAGGACCAGCAGCAGGGCGACGAAGCCCCGGGCGCTGGGCCCCTCCGGCATCCTGGCGTAGGAGTGGAGGGCGCAGAGGAAGGTCAGCAGGGCGGTGAGCACCAGCAGCGGCAGGGAGACGCCGTCGACGCCGAGGCGGAGGTGGATGCCGAGGGCGGGAATCCACTCCAGGTCGGTCTCGGCCTGCATCCGGGCCGCCTGGCCGGTGTCGAAGCCGGCGGCGAGCAGCACGGCGGCGGCCAGCACCACGCCGGTGACGGTGACGCCGTGCCGCAGCACGGCCTGTTCCGGGTCCCGGCCGCGCAGTCCGGGCGGGGCCGGCAGCAGGGCGGCGGCCGCGCCGAGCAGGGGCAGCGCCACCACGGCGCCCAGCAGCCACTGCATCAGGGTCTCGTCGATGGTGATCACTTCGGCTCACCCTCCGGCGGTGGTGAGGACGGCGGTGGCGGCCAGCACCAGGGCGCCGGCGGCCAGCACGCTGAGATAGGTCTGCACATTGCCCGTCTGGGCGCGGCGGGTGAGGGCGCCGAGCAGGCCGGGGACGGTGGCCGCACCGCGCACGTAGCCGCCGACGACCTCCCGGTCCAGGAAGCGGACCAGCCGGGCGGCCCCGTTGACGGGGAGGACGAACAGCGCGGCGTAGACGGCGTCCAGGCGGAAGCCGGCGGCGGCGTGCGGGAAGAGGCGGCCGAGCAGGGCGGGGCCGGGGTCGGCGGCGTCGTCCGTCTCGTAGCGGCGGCGCCAGGCGCCGTAGGCGAGCAGCACACCGAGCAGGGCGGCGCCGGTGGTGGTGATGACGGTGGTGCTTTCCCAGTCCGGTACCAGGGAGGTGCCCTGGAACCAGTCCGGCAGCCATCCGGAGGCGAAGCCCAGGCCGAGCGTCGGGAGGATCAGCAGCCACAGCACCGCCGTCATGGCCGGGGAGACGGGCGCAGGGCGGGGGGCGGGCTCGGGCCGGGCACCGACCGGGTCGTGGAAGGCCATCAGCCACAGCCGGGTGGCGTAGCCGGCGGTGAGCAGGGCCGTGACCACGGCGGCGATCAGCACGGTCCAGCCGGCGGCCACCGGCACGGCCGCGGTCGCGGCGGCGCTCTCCGCGCTGCCGGCGGCGGCATGCTCGGCGGCGGCGACCACCGCTTCCTTGGAGAAGAAGCCGGCGAACGGCGGGATCGCGGCCAGGGCGAGCAGCCCGATGGTGAGCCCCCAGAAGGCGTCGGGGGCGCTGTGCCGCAGGTCGCGCATGCGGGCCAGGGCGGACAGCGAGCCGGTGCCGGCGGCGTGGATGAGCACGCCGGCGGAGAGGAAGAGCAGGGCCTTGAACGCGCCGTGGGTGAGCAGGTGGAAGACGGCGGCCTGCCGGTCGGCGACGGCCAGGGCCCCGGTCATCAGGCCGAGCTGGCCGATGGTGGACCAGGCCAGCACGCGTTTGAGGTCGTCCTGGGCGAGGGCGGCCAGGGCGGAGCCGGTCATGGTGAGCGCGGCCATCACGGCCAGCACCACCAGGGCGGCGGCGGAGGCGGTGAAGACGGGCAGCAGGCGGGCGATGACGTAGACCCCGGCGGCGACCATGGTGGCGGCGTGGATCAGGGCGGAGACCGGGGTGGGGCCGGCCATGGCGTCGGGCAGCCAGGTGTGCAGCGGCACCTGGGCGGACTTGCCGGCCACGCCCGCGAGCAGCAGCAGCGCGATCAGGGTGGGGTGGCCGGGCGCGGTGGCGCCGTCGCCGGTGAAGCTGCCGACGATGCCGCTGATGCGGAACGTGCCGGTCTCGGTGGCCAGGGCGAGGATGCCGATCAGGAACGGCACGTCGCCGAGCTTGGTGACCAGGAACGCCTTGAGCGAGGCGGCGCGGGCGGCGGGCGTCTCCCAGTAGTGGCCGACCAGGAAGTAGGAGCAGATGCCCATGACCTCCCAGCCGACCAGCAGCACCATCAGGTCGTCGGTGTAGACGACGAGCAGCATGGCCGCGGTGAACAGCGACACCAGGGCGGCGTAGGAGGGGTAGCGGGGGTCGTCGCGGAGATACCCGGTGGAGTAGATCTGCACGCCGGAGGCCACGACCGCGACCAGCACGCCGACCAGCACGGCGTACCCGTCGAGCTGCAGGGCGAGGCTGATGGGCAGGGCGGCGTCGCCGGTGGGGGTGAGTTCGGTGGCGGCGTACAGGGTCCGGTGGTCCTCGCCCTGGCGGACGGCGACCAGGACGGCGAGGCCGGCCGCGGTGAGGGTGGGGAGCACGGCCAGCGGGCGGACGAAGCCGGGCGCGGAGCGCCCGGTGAGCAGGATGAGGGCCGCGGCGGCGAAGGGCAGCAGCGGGACGAGGACGGCGGCGGTGATGGTGTTCACTCAGGCGGCTGCCTCTCGCTCCCGGGCGTCATCCGCGGCGGGGGCCTCCGCCGCCGCGTCCGCCGTGTCGTCTCCGCGGAGGTCGGTGCGGCGGTCGCCGAGCTCCCGCAGCCGGTCCACGGCGTTGTCGCCGCGGGTGCGGTACACCAGCAGCACGATGGCCAGGCCGATGCCGATCTCGGCGGCGGCCAGCGCGATCAGGAAGAGGGTGAAGACCTGACCGGAGTGCAGGGCGTCGCGCAGCCAGACGTCGAAGGCGACGAAGTTGAGGCCGACGGCGGCCAGCATCAGCTCGACCGACATCAGCACCAGGATGGCGTTGCGCCGGGCCAGCACCCCGTACACGCCGGCGCAGAACAGCAGGGCGGACAGCACCGCGGGATAGACCAGATGCATCTAGCGCTGCTCCTCCTCCGCGGGTGCGGAGCCCCGCTTCCGGGAGATGACGATGGCACCGACCAGGGCCGCCAGCAGCACCACCGACAGCAGCTCGAACGGCAGCACCCAGTGCCGGAACAGGCTGGTGCCGATGTCGGAGGAGCGGCCGTGCGGGGTGTCCAGGTCGATGAAGGCGGTGCGGAAGGCGTCGACGACCAGGGTGACGAGGGTGGCGGCGGCCAGTACGGCGACCGCCAGCGCCACCGGCCGGTTGCGGGAGTCGGCGTCCGGGGAGGGGCCGATGGGCGCACGGGTCAGCATCAGCCCGAAGAGCAGCAGCACGACCACGGAGCCGAGGTAGATCAGCACCTGCACCCAGGCGATGAACTCGGCGGTCAGCAGCAGGTAGTGGACGGCGAGGCCGCCGAGCGCGACGACCAGGTAGAGGGCGGCGTGCACCAGCTGCCGGCTGGTGACGCAGAGGATGGCGGCGCCCAGGGTGACCAGTCCGACCAGCACGAAGACGATCTCCACGCCGGTCGGGGACAGGAATTCGCGGGTCTCGCCGGGTGCCGCGGTCAGCACGGCGGGCCCGAGCAGCGCGGTCACGGCTCGTTCCCCTCCCCCGGCTCCCCCGGCTCTCCCGGCTCCGCCCGTTCTCCCCGTTCCCGCTGCTCTCCCCGCTCCCGCTGCTCTCCCTGCTCCCCCGGCTGTCCGTGTTCCCGCTGCTGCCCGGCCCGGGGCTGCCCTGCCTGCTGGGCGGCCTGTTCCGCGGCGCGCTTGTCCGCGGTCCTGCGGGCGGCCGCGATCTCCTTGGGCTCCTCGGCGGCGGTGTCCGGCGGGGGCGGTTCCGGCACCGTCCACATCCACTCGCGCAGCTTGTCGCGCTCATGGGTGAGGTCGCGGATGTCGGTCTCGGCGTACTCGAACTCGGGCGACCAGAACAGCGCGTCGAAGGGGCAGACCTCGATGCAGATCCCGCAGTACATGCAGAGCGCGAAGTCGATGGCGAAGCGGTCCAGGACGTTGCGGCTGCGCTCGCGTCCGCCGGGCGCGGCGGGCGGCACGGTCTCCTTGTGCGAGTCGATGTAGATGCACCAGTCCGGGCACTCCCGGGCGCAGAGCATGCAGACCGTGCAGTTCTCCTCGAACAGGCCGATCACGCCGCGGCTGCGGGGCGGCAGCTCGGGCAGCTTCTCCGGGTACTGCTGGGTGACGGCCCGCCGGGTCATGGCGCGGAAGGTGACGGCCAGTCCCTTGGCCAGTCCGGAACCGAGGGTCACAGGAACACCACCTTGACGACGCCGGTGAGCGCGATCTGCGCCAGGGCGAGCGGGACGAGGACGGTCCAGGCGAAACGCTGGATCTGGTCCACGCGCAGCCGCGGCCAGGCGACGCGCGCCCAGATGACCAGGAAGCAGAGGACGGCCGTCTTGAGCACGGTCCACAGCCAGCCGAGCTGGTCGGGCAGCGGCCCGTGCCAGCCGCCGAAGAAGAGGACGGCGGTGAGCGCGGAGATCACCACGATGCCGGCGTACTCGGCGAGCAGGAACAGCGCGAAGCGCAGGCCGGAGTACTCGGTGAAGGCGCCGAAGATGATCTCCTCGGGCGCGAGGGGTGCGTCGAAGGGCGGCCGGTGCAGCTCGGCGATGCCGGCGGTGAAGAAGACGAAGGCGCCGATGATCTGCCACGGCACCCACCACCATGCGAAGGTGTCCAGGATGCCGGGCAGGCTGAGGGTTCCGGCGGCCATCACCACGGAGGCGGCGGCCAGGATCAGCGGAAGCTCGTAGGCCATCAGCTGGGCGGCCGTGCGCAGGCCGCCGAGCAGCGAGTACTTGTTGGCCGAGGCCCAGCCGCCCATCAGCGAGCCGAGAACACCGATGCCGAGGACGGCGAGGACGAAGAAGATGCCGGCGTCGATGACCTCGCCGACCAGGCCCCCGGGGCCGACCGGGATGGCGATCAGCACGATCAGGTAGGGGATGAGCGCCACGGCGGGGGCGAGCCGGAAGAGGGTGCGGTCCGCGCCCTGCGGGACCACGTCCTCCTTCTGCGCGAACTTGACGCCGTCGGCGACGAGCTGTGCCCAGCCGTGGAAGCCGCCCGCGTGCATGGGACCGACGCGGCCCTGCATGTGGGCCATGACCTTGTGCTCGGCCTGGCCGACCAGCAGGGGCAGCAGCAGGAAGGCGAGCAGCACGCCGCCGATCCGCAGCGACACGTCCAGCACGTCCATCAGCTCTCCTCCTCACCGCTCGCGGAGGAGTCGCGCCGCCCGGAGCGCAGCCACGGCGCGTCCCCGCTGCGCCGCCCCGGCCCCCCTGCGGTGCGCGGCTGCCGGCCCTCGGCGGGCGCGGCACCTTCCTCGCCGGAGGCGGAGGGCTCCTCGCCCGCCCCGCGCTGGCTCGCGGAG
>NZ_WTLH01000079.1 GCF_011421595.1 Streptomyces sp. YIM 98790
GCCCGGGCGGCACCCGCCCGGCCGCCGCCCGGCCGCTGCCGCCCGCTGCGCTGCCGCTCGTCGCCACCGTGGCGGCCACCGCCGCCGCCTGGCTGCTCGGCCGGGTACTGCTCGGCCGGCAGGACTGGCCGGACGGCTGGACGCTGTCCATCGCCGGCCCGGTCAACGACACCGTGGACTGGATGGTGGAGAACCTCGGCTCCGGCGTTCCGCTGGTCGGCGGCACCCTCACCTGGGCCGAGAACTTCACCCTGTGGGTGCTCAACCCGCTGCGCGACGGCCTGATGGCCGTGCCCTGGTGGGCACTGCTGCCGCTGGCCGGGGTGCTCGGCTTTCTGGCGGGCCGCTGGCGCAGCGCGCTCACCGCGGTCTCCGCGCTCGCCGCCATCGGGGTGCTCGGGCTGTGGGACAAGTCCCTCAACACCCTTTCCCAGGTGCTGGGCGCCCTGCTGCTCACCCTGCTGATCGGCTTCGCCCTCGGCATCCTGGCCGCCCGCCACACGCTGCTGGAACGGCTGCTGCGCCCGGTGCTGGACGTGCTCCAGACCATGCCGCAGTTCATCTATCTGATCCCGGTGGTGGCGCTGTTCGGCGTCGGACGGATCGCGGCCATCACCGCTGCCGTGGTGTACGCGCTGCCGGCCGTGGTGCGGATCACCACCCAGGGGGTGCGGCAGGTGGACACCACCGTGGTGGAGGCGTCCCGCTCGCTGGGCGCCTCGCCCTGGCAGCAGCTGCGCCAGGTGCAGCTTCCGCTGGCCCGGGCCCAGTTGCTGCTGGCCGTCAACCAGGGCGTGGTCCTGGTGCTGGCCGTGGTGGTGGTCGGCGGCCTGGTCGGCGGCGGAGCCCTGGGCTTCGACACCGTCTACGGGCTCCAGCGCGGCGACCTGGGCGTGGGCCTGCCGGCCGGCGCGGCCATCGTCTGCCTGGGCGTGCTGCTGGACCGGATCACCCAGCCCGACACCGGCGCCTCCGGCGCCCGGGGCCGCCGGAGGTCCCGCTCCTGAACGGCCCCGGTCCCGAACCGGCCGCCCCGGTCCGCGGCACCGCCGCGGCACCGGCCGGGGCACCGCCGCGGCCGTGCCCTGCCGCTTTCCGAGCCGGGCCCGCCCGGCGACTTCTCACAACCCCAGCAAGGAGAAACAACCCATGCGAAACCGCACGCCCGCCCGCCGCACCGCCCTCGCCGCCGGCACCGGGGCCCTGGCCGCCCTGCTGACCCTGACCGCCTGCGGCGCCGCCGACACCGGCAAGCCCGACGCCGGCAGCAAGGACGGCGGCAGCACCGACGGCGGCGGCCAGGGCTACGACACGGTGGTCCTGGCGGAGCCGAACTGGGTCGGCGCCGCCGCCAACGTCGCCGTCGCCAAGTACGTGCTGGAGAACGAGCTGGACGTCACCGTGAAGGTGAACCAGATCGACGAGACCCTGGCCTGGGACGGACTGGACGACGGCTCCATCCACGCCATCCTGGAGGACTGGGGCGGCGCCCCGGAGAAGGAGCAGCTGTACCTGGAGGAGAAGAAGTCCGTGGTGCCCGGCGGCGAGCTGGGCGTGGTCGGCCACATCGGCTGGTTCGTGCCCAAGGCGTACGCGGACGCCCACCCCGAGGTGAAGACCTGGGAGGGCCTGAACGGCCTGGCCGAGGACTTCCGCACCGCCGAGTCCGGCGACAAGGGCCAGCTCCTCAACGGCGACCCCGGCTACACCAGCTACGACAAGGAGATCGTGCGCGAGCTCGGCCTGGACTTCCAGGTGGTCGAGGCGGGCAGCGAGGAGGCCCTGATCTCCGCCATCCAGCGCGCCGACCGGGACGGCACACCGCTGCTCACCTACTGGTGGACCCCGCACTGGCTGAACGCCGAGGTGGAACTGGTCGAGGTGGAGCTGCCGCCGTACAGCGAGGAGTGCTACGAGGATCTCTCCAAGGTCGCCTGCGCCTACCCGGACGTGAATCTGCCCAAGTACCTGAACGCGGACTTCGCCGAGAACGGCGGGAAGGCCGCGGAGTTCCTGAAGAACTTCCAGTGGGACACCGCCGACCAGGAGTACGTGGCCCAGCTGATCCAGGGCGAGGGCATGGAGGCGGACGCCGCCGCCGAGCAGTGGGTGGCGGAGAACCCGGACAAGGTCGCCTCCTGGCTGCCCGCCGAGGGCTGAGCCCCGACGGGTCCTCCCGTCCCACCGGCCTCACCGGCCCGGCCGGCCCGCCCGGCCGGGCCGGCCCGCCCGGCCGGGCCGGCCCGCCCCGCATGCACGGTGCAGCGGTCTTCACCGCCTCCGCTTCCCGGGGCCGACCGGTGTGACTACTGTGTCTGTGGAACGCCGACCGACACAGTGGAGACACGTCCAGATGAAGGCCAGCCGCCAGGGCCGCTCCGAGCTGCCCGTCCGGGTGCTCCTGGCGACTTTGACCACACTGAGCACACTGGGCATGCTCGGCGGCTGCGTCCCCGGCAACGCCAGGGGCGACGAGAGCGAGGAGACGGACGCCTCGGTCACGATCGGCTTCGACGGCGAGGTGATCATCGCGGTGCCGGGCTGGGCCGGCGGGCAGGCCAACGCCGCCGTCGCCGCGTACGTCCTGGAGCAGCAGCTCGGCATCCCGGTCAAGCTCGTCGACGCCGACCAGGAGCGGGCCTGGGACATGCTGGACTCCGGCCAGGCGCACGTGATCCTGGAGGACTGGGGCGGCAGCCCCGGCAAGGAGAAGCTCTACGCGCGCCAGCGCCAGAGCGTGGTCCCGGCCGGGGAGCTGGGCCCGGTCGGACACGTCGGCTGGTTCGTGAACAGCGACTACGCCATGGCCCACCCCGAGGTGCGCACCTGGGAGGGCCTGGCCGAGCACACCGACGACTTCGCCACCTCGGACACCGGCGACCGCGGTCGGCTGCTGCTCGGCCACCCGGACGACGCCACCTTCGACCAGAGCCTGATCGAGCAGCTCGGCCTGGACCTGACCGTGGTGGCGGCGGGCAGCGAGGAGGAGCTGATCGCGGCGCTGCGCACGGCCGACCGCACCGGCCTGCCGGTGCTGGCCAACTGGTGGCAGCCGCACTGGCTCAACGCCGAGATAGACATGACCGAGGTGGAGCTGCCGCCCTACACGTTCGGCTGCCGCACCGACCCGGAGCGGGTGCGCTGCGGCTACCCGGAGATCCCGCTGCGCAAGTACCTCAACGCCGGTTTCGCCGAGGCGGGCGGCCGGGCGGTGGAGTTCCTCCAGGCGTTCCGCTGGTCCACGGAGGACCAGAACGAGGTGGCCCGGCTGATCGCGGGAGAGGGCCTGACGCCGGAGGGCGCGGCGGCCCAGTGGGTGGCGGAGCACCCGGACCAGGTCGCCGCCTGGACCGGCCGCACGGTGGAGGACGTGCTGGAGCGGCTGGAGGCGGAGGCCGAGGACCGTCCGCCCGCCTCCCACACCGTCGGCTGAGCCCGGCAGTCGGCCGAGCCCGGGGCCGGAGCGCGCCGGGCGGCGGGCCCGGACGGCCGGCGGACCGCGGGGCTAATCGCCGGCGGAGAAGCGCAGTATGTTCTTCAGGAACGGCAGTTCCAGCCACGGGTCCGGCTGCGCCATCAGCGTCAGCACCACGATCAGGGCGCCCAGCAGCCCGTAGGTCATCACATCGGTGAAGCGGGACCGTACGGCCAGCATCCCCACGGCCGGCAGCACCAGGCGCAGCACGCACCCGCCGAGCATGGCGCAGCCCACGATCAGCAGCCCGATCCGGAAGTCGCCCACCGTCATCACCAGCAGGCCGGTCAGCGTGCCGGCCAGCACCGCCAGCAGCGGCCACTGCCGGATCGGCGCCGGGTAGGCGCCGCCCGCGGTGCGGCGGCCGCCCTGCGGTGTGGCGGTGTCCGTGGTCACCGCCGGGTAGCGGCGGGAGCCGCCCCGCTCCGTCGTCACCTCGACCACCATCCCCCGGTCAGTCCCGGCGCAGTCCGGCGGCCCGTTCCGCCCTCAGCACCACGTTCTCCAGCAGCATGGCCCGGGTCATCGGCCCGACACCGCCCGGGTTGGGCGAGACCCAGCCGGCGACCTCCCGCACCCCGGGGTGCACATCGCCCACGATCCTGCCGTACTCGTCCCGGCTGACGCCCACGTCGAGCACGGCCGCGCCCGGCTTGACGTCCTCCGGCTTGACCAGGTGCGGCACGCCGGCCGCGGCCACGACGATGTCCGCCCGGCGCAGGTGCGCGGCGAGGTCCCGGGTGCCGGTGTGGCACTGGGTGACGGTGGCGTTCTCGCTGCGGCGGGTGAGCAGCAGCGGCAGGGTGCGTCCGACCGTGGTGCCGCGCCCGACCACCACCACATCGGCGCCGCTGATCTCCACGCCGTAGCGGCGGAGCAGGTAGATGATGCCGTTGGGGGTGCAGGGCAGCGGCGCGGTCTCGTTGAGCACCAGCCGGCCCAGGTTCATCGGGTGGAGGCCGTCGGCGTCCTTGGCCGGGTCCATCAGCTCCAGCACGCGGTTGGTGTCGATGCCGCGCGGCAGCGGGAGCTGCACGATGTAGCCGGTGCAGGCCGGGTCCTCGTTCAGCTCGCGCACCACCGCCTCGATCTCCTGCTGGCCGGCGGTGCCCGGCAGCTCCTTCTGGAGGGAGGCGATGCCCACGGCGGCGCAGTCGCGGTGCTTGCCGGCCACGTACTTCTGACTGCCGACGTCGTCCCCGACCAGCAGGGTGCCCAGGCCGGGCGTGACACCGGCCTCCTTGAGGACGGTGACGCGGGTGGCGAGGTCGGACTTGATGGCGGCCGCGGTGGCCTTGCCGTCGAGAATCTGGGCGCTCATGCCCCCCATCTTCCCGGATGCCGCCGCCGGACCACCAATCCCGGCCGTCCGCCGGCCCGGGCACGCGGCCCCGATGCCGTCCGCGGCGCCCGGCCGCGGCACCGACCGCCCTGGACAAGCCACCGCGCCGGGCGGTCGAATGCCGGTACGAAAACCACGCGTTCCGACCTTGCGAGGAAGACCTCCGTGAGCCATCCGCCGCAGCCGTCGCAGCCCGGCTTCCCCGTCCAGCAGGGCCGCCCGGAGTGGCCCGCCGAGGCCGCCGCCGTCCCGCCGCAGGGGCCGGCTCCGGCTCCGCACGACTACGCGAGCTGGGGTGCGCGCTTCCTGGCCCGCGTGCTGGACGGCCTGCTGACCGGGACGGTGCCGGCCGTCGTGCTGCTCACCGCCGGCGACCGGGACGCCGGGTGGCCGTCCGCGGCCGTCGTGGCGGGCGGGCTGCTGTGGCTGGCCGGCCGGGGTGCCCTGTGCTGGATGCTGGGCGCCACGGGCCGCACGCCGGGGCGCGTGGCGCTGGGCATCCAGGTGCTGCGCCGGTCCACGGGAGGACCGCCGGGCCTCGGCCGGGCGCTGGTGCGCCAGCTTCTGGCCCCGGTCAATCTGCTGCCGTGCCTGCTCGGCTGTCTGTGGCCGGCCTGGGATGCGCGGAAGCAGTCCTTCACCGACAAGATCGTCGGCAGCGTGGTGCTCCGCACGGTCTGAGGCCGCCGTTGGCCGCCCGCCGCGTGCCCGGGGGCGGGTGCGGGTGCGGGTGCGAGGGCGGGGGCGAGGCATGAACGGGGCGGAGTTCTCCGGCCGTTGGCGCAACCCGCGTAGAAGGTTAATCGACTTGCGGAGAACTTGTCATGGACGCGTTACGTCCGGTCCGGACAATCCCTCAGGACGTCCCCCGACGAACAATTCTTCGGAAGGCAGCCTGATGTCCCGCACCCCCACACCCGTCCCCGCCCCCGCCCCCGCCATGTCCGGCGCCGGCATCACAGCCGGCACCGGCACCGGTGCCCGGAAGCGCAGCCTCCTGCTGGCCCTGCCGGCCGTACTGGCCACCGCGGCCATGCTGCTCTTCCTGCTCAGCCCGCCCGCCTCGGCCGCTCCCCCGCGCATCCCCAGCCTGTCCACCGCGCAGTACGAGCTCGGCCGGCTGACCGTGGCCGCCGAGGGCTCCACCGCCGGCTACTCCCGCGACCTGTTCCCGCACTGGCGCAGCAGCGGCGGCTGCACCGCCCGCCAGACCGTGCTGAAGCGGGACGGCTCCAACGTCGTCGTCAACTCCAACTGCCAGCCCACCTCCGGCACCTGGTACAGCCAGTACGACGGGGTCACCCTCTCCGCGGCCGGCGACGTGGACATCGACCACGTCATCCCGCTGGCCGAGGCCTGGCGTTCCGGCGCCAGCTCCTGGACCACCAGCAAGCGGGGCGACTTCGCGAACGACCTGTACTGGCCGCAGCTCATCGCGGTGAGCGCCGGCTCCAACCGCTCCAAGGGCGACCAGGACCCGGCCGACTGGCAGCCCCGCACCGCCTACCGCTGCACCTACGCCAAGATGTGGATCCATGTGAAGTACCACTGGAACCTCAAGGTGGACTCCGCGGAGAAGTCCGCCCTGCAGTCCATGCTCAACACCTACTGCTGACCGCCGCCCACCCCGGCCGGGCGATCCCGGCCGACGACCCGGCCGCAGCTCGGCCGCGGCTGCCACCCGCCCGGGTGGCAGCCGTGCTGAGATGTCGGCTATGACGGACATCATGAGCGGTACGACAGAACGCACCACGGTTTTCAAGGCCCCCCGGGGCGGCGTGATGACCCGGGAGGTCGGCGTCATCTCCGGAGAGCTGGAGCTGCTCACGGCGGCGGAGCCGGACGGCACCCTGGTGCTGCGCATCCGCTACGCGGGCGCGGCCGAGTGGTACACGGTGGACGGCGGCCCGTTCCGGCTGCACGACCCCCGCGACCACGAGGTGCTGCACGAGGTCCTGGTCTCCCTGCTCCACCGCCCCCAGCCCTGAGCGCCCGCCGCCCGGCGCGGTGTCCCCGGCCGCCACCCGGCCGGGGACACCGCGCCCGGTGCCCGCCCGGCCGCGGCTACTCGCAGGCCACGCCGTCGTTGTCCCGGTCCAGGTGCGAGGCGTAGCCGGGATCGCCCCGGTAGAGCGGCGTATCGCCCGCCGCCCGGGCCGCGGAGCAGTTCTCGTAGTACACGCTGCCGCCACCGCTGTTCCCGCTGCCGCCGTCACCGCCGCTGCCGCCGGACGAGCCGTCCGCCACCGCCGCCCGCTCGGTCACCGTCTCGGTGACCACCACCTCCACCTCCTTCGTCTCGGTGACGGTCGGGGCGGCCTCCGGCTCGGCGGTGACGGTCTCGGTCGCGGTGGCCGTCGCCGTGGCCGTGACCGTCGCCTCCGCCCCGGCGGCGGCCTGCGCCCCGTCCCCGTCGTCCCCGGTGCCGCCGCCGGCGACCGCGGCCCCGCAGCCCAGGGCCACCACATACGTCACCGCCACGGCCGCCCAGAACTTCGGCCGCCGGTGCATCGGCCGGGGATCGGGCTCCACGGGCCGGAACGGGCCCGGCTGCGCCCACTGCGGGCCGGGATGCTGCCCGGCCCACTCCGGTCCGGGATTCTGCTGGCTCATCTCAAGCCCCCCTTGGCTTGCCGCCTGCACTGCACTGTCACTCCCGGCCACCCGCGCGGCACCGGATGTCCATCCGTGACATGGGTCACACACACGCGGCCGGGAACCGCGCACATTACTCCTGTACGCCCGTTCCGTCCCCCACTCGCCGGCCACTTTCTTCACCGCTCGTGCGCACGCAGAACGCCGGCCTCCGCAGTCACCTCCGCAGTCACCTCCCCACGTCCGCCCGGAATGCCCGGCATTCCGCTTTTCCTCCTGGAGCCCGGCACGGAACCGCTCCCGGCCGCCCGTTAGGGTCGCTGCCTGTTGCACACATCACAGGCGGACCTTCGCCAGGGGTCCGCAACCCGGAGGGACGACAGTGAACTTCAGACGCACCGCGATCGCGGTCGTGGCCGCGGCGGTGGCGGCCCCGGTCGCACTCGCCGCCACCCCGGCGACCGCGCAGACCCCGGCGGCGGCCACCGTCACCTCGTTCGCGCAGGACGGGCACGGGGAACGGCCGGAACTGGCCGAGCCGGGCGTCACCGTCCAGGGCGTACCGGAGACGTTCGAGGCCGGCGGGGACCCCGTGGAACTGACGGTGCGGTACGACAACACCGGCGCCACGACGCTGTCGGACTTCACGGCGGTCCTCAGCGTCGCCGACTACGAGAACAACCTCGACGCATCGCACCTGAGGATCGAGGTCCGCGGCGAGGACGGTTCCTGGCAGCCGTACGAACTGACGGAGTCCGGCGCCGTGGTCTTCACCATCCCGATCGCCGAACTCGACCTCCCCGGCGGCGAGGTCACCTCGGTCGGCGTCCGGCTCGGCTTCACCGCCGACGCCCCGCACGTGCCCTTCTCGGTCAGCGCGCACGGCTACGGCTACGAGGAGGCGGGCGACCGCTTCGTCTCCGGCTTCAGCACCTCGTACGCCAGCTCGATCGGCTCCTCCACCGGCGGCAGCTCCGAGGGCGAGGAGGACCCGGAGACCGTCACCGGCCCCGCCATGTCCCTGGAGGGCATCCCCGAGGAGGGCTTCCGCGCGGGCGCAGACTGGCAGCCCCTGACCCTGCGCCTGGACAACACCGGTCTGGGCGCGTACCGGGAGTACGCCATCGGCCTCAACCTCGGGCGCGGGCTCGGCGAGGCCGACTTCCTCAAGGCCGGGCAGATCGAGATGGAGGTCCATGGCCTGGGCGACGGGAAGCCCGCCTGGCGTCCCGTGGAGGTCGGCGGCTCCGCCGAGGTCTTCGGGCTGTTCATCGGCCACCTCTCCCTGGCCGCCGACGAGCAGCTCGACGTGCGGCTCCGCCTGCGCTTCGCGGCCGACGCCCCGCCCGGACCGCTCACCCTGTCCACCCTGGGGCAGTCCACGGACCCGGATGACCACACCGTCTCGGACCACGTCCGCTACCGGACGCAGATCCTGCCCCCGGCCGCGGAGGACGGCAACGACCCGACGCCGGACGGCGGCTCGGAGGAGACCGCCGGGGCGGGCACGGACGGCGGCGGCAAGGACCTGGCCGAGACCGGCGCCGACGCCGCCACCCTGTGGGCCACCGGCGGCGCGGGAGTGGCCCTGGTGGCCGGCGCCGCGGTCCTCGCCGCCGCCCGCCACCGCCGCCGCACCACCGCCTGATCCCCCGTCACCCTCCCCCGGAGCCCTCAAGCCACGGGACGCCACGGGACGCCGCGGGACGGGGGTGGCCGGCGCCGGCATCCGCTCCGCCGCCGAGGACCACGCCCGTCCCGCCCGCGGCCGGTCCCGCGGCTCCGGGGGGCCGGGAGGCCGTCAGCCGGCGGGGCAGCCGGTGAGGCACCAGGAGTCCAGGGCACGGCGGTACAGCTCCCGGATCTTGCCCCGCTCGGACAGCGGGCCGGCGGCGAGCAGCGCGTAGCGGCGGCCGTCCGCGCCGTAGAAGACCTGGTCCACGGTGTAGCGGGGGCCGAAGCGCGGGTGGGTGTAGGTGAACTCCAGCTCGGCAGGGCCGAACGGGGCGGCATCGAGCCTGCTCAGGTTCAGCAGGCGGTAGTCCCGGAACTGGGCGGAGACGGTCTGCTCGACGCCGGCCAGGTTGTCGTAGGGGCTGGTCTCGGCGGCGGACTCGACACTGATCTGGATCAGGTGCTCGCGGTTGTCCGGGGTGTAGAAGATCTCCAGGTCGCTGACGTAGTCCCGCTCCCAGCCGTCCGGGACGGCCAGCCCGAACCCGGCCGGGTCCCGCACGTTCCGGTACGCGATCCGGGAGGGCAGCGGATGGGGCGGCGGTGTGGCCGCCTCGTCCGCCTCGCCGGACGCGCCGGGCCCGGAGGCCGGCTCGGACGGCGACGGAGTCGGAGACGGGGAGGCGGAAGGGGAGGGAGCGGGGGACGGTGAGCCGGAAGGGGCGGGGCCGGAAGGGGCGGGGCCGGCCTTGCCGTCCCCGTTCCACGGGGACTCGATCAGCAGGAAGGCCAGCGCGGTGACGAGCGCGGCGGCCAGGGCCGTGACCACCAGGGCCAGGGGCCGCGGCGGCATCCGGCGCGGCGGCTGCGGCGCGTACGGCGACGGGGGCGGTGTCCAGCGGGGCGCCCGGACGTCCGGCCCTCTTCCGTTCGGCTGGTAGCCGCCCATTTCTCCCCCTCCGCACCGGCAACGCGCACCCGAGAGGCGAGGGTAGTGCGTGACGGCCGGCGTCCGGGCCGGAAGTTGCGGCGTTGTGTCCGTACGGCAGGCGGTCAGGAGTCGCTGAGCAGGCGCTGGGTGAGCTCCTCCAGCTCCTCCAGTCCGGCCTGGACGGCCTCCAGTTCGGTGGTCAGCGGAGTGAGGTCGATGTCCGAGGCCGCGGCGTCGCCGGCGGCCTGCAGCGAGAGCAGCATGCCGCCGTGCTCGGCGGCCGCCTCCAGCCGCAGCGTGAGCGTCTCCACGGTGGCCACCAGCACGGTGCGCAGATCCTCCATCCGCTCCCGGGAGGCGGCACGTTCGCCCACCGCCCGGGCGGACGCCTCCTTGGCCCGGCGCACAGCGCCCTCCGGCAGGGACGCGGCCTCCCGCTCCAGCCGCATCTGCTCGCCGCGCAGTTCGCGGGAGTCCTCGCCGTCCGAGGTGGCGGTGTCGATCACGGTGACCGCCTCCACCCGCCGGGTGAGCTGCTCGGTGGCGGCGCGGGCGTGGGAGGCGGCGTCGGTGAGCGCGGCGCCCAGGGTGCCGTCCGCCGCGCCGCTGTCGCGGTGCGCCCGGAGCCGGTCGGCGGCGGTGCGGGCGCGGCGCAGCCACTGCTCGGTCTCGCTGAGCGCGAAGGTCTCGGGCTGGCGGGGCAGTTCGGTGATCCGGCCGCCGGTGCCGGGTGCCGGCCGGGTGCCGGTGAGCCGGGAGGCGATGAGGTAGGTGAGGAGCACGATGCCGAAGACCCCGGCGCCGTATGCGCCGGCGGTGCGGAGTTCCTCGTCCCGTACGCAGTGCAGCAGTGCGGCGGCGCCCGCGCCGATCAGCACCGCGGTCACGAAGCCGCCGAAGGTGCTCCCGGAATCCCTGCTCATCGCCGTTCCGCCCCCGCTCCCCGGTCCCGTGTGCTGGTGGACGCCTGTGCTGATGTGCCGGCCGGTCACAGGGTACGCGGGTTCCCGGGCCCGGCGGGAGGGCGGCGGGAGAGCGAACGGCCGCGTCCTGGCGCTGGGGACGCGGCCGTTCTGCGGCACGGGTGGTGGCAGCACCCGTGCCGGGCCCGGAGGGGACCGGACGGAAAGGGCTCAGGGCAGCACGCCGGAACAGCCCAGGGCCCCGGAGACACCGGCCCCGGCCGGCAGCGAGGCGATGAAGCCGTACGTCGCGGACTGCCCGGCGCCCAGGGCGCCGTTCCAGGAGAGGCTGCCGATGCGGATGCTGCCGTGCTCCGTGACGCCGGTCACCGACGCGTTCCAGAGCTGGGTGAGTTCGGCCCCGTTGTGCAGGGTGAGCGAGGCGGTCCAGGAGCCCCAGGTGTTCTCGCCGGCGTTGGTGACGGTCACCTCGCCCTGGAAGCCGCCGGGCCAGGATGACACCACGCGCCCCGAGGTGGAGCACCGGACGTGCGTCTCGGGCCGGCCGGCACCGCCGATGGCGCTGGACGTGCCGTAGAGGCCGCCGTCACTCCCGCCGGAGGTCTCGGAGCCGGTGGTGGTCGATCCCGTGGTGGTGCCCTCGCTGGTGCCCTCGCTCGTGCTGCCCTCGCTCGTGCTGCTGGTGGCTCCCTCGCTGGTCGTCGTGGTGGTGCCGGTGGTGACGGCGGCGCTGTCCAGGACCTGCGCGAGGGCCGGGAACCAGCGGGCGGCGATCTTGTCGTCCCCGGCGGCGTTGGGGTGCACCCCGTCGTAGGTGTCGGTCGCGGTGGAGAAGCCGGTCCACTGGTCCACCACGATCACCGGCGAGCGGTCCGTGGAGACGGACTGCGCCCAGCCCGGAATCCGCTCGTTGAAGTCCGCCACCCGCTGCGCGCACTCGCCGCACTGGCTCGGGTTCATCGGAATGATCTGCGCGACGAGCAGGGTGATGTCCGGGTTCTGCGCCCGCATCTGGTCCAGCAGGGTGGAGTAGGCGGCCAGGATGGTGTCCGGCGCGATGCCGCTCCAGACGTCGTTGGTGCCGAAGTGCATCATCACCACGTCCGGCCGGGTGGCCGACAGCCAGCCGGGAAGCTGGTTCTCCGAGGCGACCCGGGTGGCCAGGAAGCCGCCGTGCCCTTCGTTGTCCCCGTCGTGGGCCGCGCCGCAGCCCTGCGGCGGCAGGGTGCCGACGAAGTCGATGCCGGTGTAACCGGCGTCCTGGAGCTGGTTCCACAGCTCCGCGCGCCAGCAGCCCGGGGAGCCGGTGATGGAGTCGCCGAGCGGCATGATCCGCACCGGGTCGGCCGCCGCCGCCGGGGCGGCACCGGCCGACTGGACCAGGGCCGTTCCGGCGATCAGCGCCAGAGCGGCCAGGCCCGCTCTGAGGGCATGACGTATGCGCACTGCCTTCCACCTTCTTCCCACGGACCGCGAGACGGAGTGGGAGCGCTCCCAAAACGCCGGTTCCCATGAAGCCACCGGCCGGCCGTTCCGTCAAGAGTCCGAGCCGGCAAGCCGTTGCGGCCCGCCACCGGCCGCCGGCGACGCTCCGGAGCGCCGTTTGTGACAGTACAGACAGCCGTTGTCACAGCTTCCGGCCACACGACATGATTCCCGCCATGACCACGCGTATTCCCCACTGGATCGACGGCAGGCCGTATTCCGGGACCTCCGGCCGCACCGCTCCCGTCCGCAATCCCGCCACCGGCGCACAGACGGGTGAGGTGCTGCTGGCCAACGCCGCCGACGCGGAATTCGCCGTGGCCCGCGCCGCGGCGGCGGCCCGGGAATGGCGCACCTCCTCGCTCTCCCGCCGCGCCGCCGTGCTGTTCGCCTTCCGGGAACTGCTGCACGCCCGCACCGGTGAACTCGCCGAGCTGATCACCGCCGAGCACGGAAAGGTGCTCGCCGATGCGGTCGGCGAAATCCAGCGCGGCCTGGAGAACATCGAATTCGCCACCGGGGTCCCGCATCTGCTGAAGGGCAGCTTCTCGGAGCAGGCGGCCACCGGCGTGGACGTCCACAGCACCCGCCAGCCGCTCGGCGTGGTGGCCGGCATCACGCCCTTCAACTTCCCGGCCATGGTGCCGCTGTGGATGTGCGGCAACGCCCTCGCCTGCGGCAACGCCTTCCTCCTCAAGCCCAGTGAGAAAGACCCCTCGGCCTCCCTCTTCCTGGCCCGGCTCTGGCAGGAGGCGGGCCTGCCGGACGGCGTGTTCAGCGTGCTCCAGGGCGACCGCGAAGCGGTCGACATCCTGCTGCGCCACCCGGAGGTGCGGGCGATCAGCTTCGTCGGCTCCACCCCGGTCGCCCGCGCCGTCTACCGCACCGGCACCGCCCACGACAAGCGGGTGCAGGCCCTCGGCGGGGCGAAGAACCACGCCCTGGTACTGCCGGACGCCGATGTCCCGATGGCCGCCGACGCCATCGTCTCCGCCGCCTACGGCGCGGCCGGCGAGCGCTGCATGGCCCTGTCGGTCGCGGTCGCGGTCGGCGACGAGACGGCGGACGCGCTGGTGGCGGCCATCGCCGCACGCATCCCCCGCCTGAAGGTCGGGGACGGCAGCGAGCCCGGCACCGACATGGGCCCGCTGATCACCGAGGAGCACCGGGACCGGGTGGCCGGCTACATCGCTGCCGGTGCCGAGCAGGGCGCCGAGGTGGTCGTGGACGGCCGGACGGCCGACGTGCCGGCCGGCGGGTACTTCCTGGGCGCGACCCTGCTGGACCGGGTCACCCCGGAGATGACCGTCTACACCGACGAGATCTTCGGCCCGGTGCTGTCCGTGGTCCGGGTCCGCAGCTACGAGGAGGGGCTGGCGCTGGTCAACGGCCACCAGTACGCCAACGGCACCGCGGTCTTCACCCGGGACGGCGGGGCGGCCCGCCGCTTCCAGAACGAGGTGGAGGTCGGCATGGTGGGCATCAATGTGCCGATTCCGGTGCCGGTCGCCTACCACTCCTTCGGCGGCTGGCGGGCCTCCCTGTTCGGCGACGCCCACATGTACGGGCCGGAGGGCATCACCTTCTGCACCCGCGGAAAGGTCGTCACCACCCGCTGGCCGGACCCGGCGTCCTCCTCGGTCGATCTCGGTTTCCCCCGCACCCGCTGAGCACCGGCCGCTCCCTGCGCCGCCCGCCGCCGGGACCGCCGCCCGCCCCCGGCTGCCGGGCGCCCTCCGCGCCCGGTCCGCCGCCTGCCCCCGTCACCGCGCTCCGTGAGGAATCCGCCATGTCTCCGTCCACGCCGGACACCGCCGCTGCCGCCCTGCCGCCCACCGCGCCGGAACCGGTGCCCGACCCGGAGGCCGGTGCCCGGGTGCGGGCGGCGGACCGGGCGCACGTCTTCCACTCCTGGTCCGCCCAGGGCCGGATCGACCCGCTGCCGCTGGCCGGCGCCCGCGGCTCCTGGTTCTGGGACTACGACGGCAACCGCTATCTGGACTTCTCCTCCCAGCTGGTCAACGTCAACCTCGGCCACCAGCACCCGGCGCTGGTGGCCGGTATCCAGGAACAGGCGGCCCGGCTGGCCACCGTCGCCCCCGGCTTCGCCAACGACGCCCGCGCCGAGGCCGCCCGGCTGATCGCGGACGTCGCACCGGAGGGCCTGGACACCGTCTTCTTCACCAACGGCGGTGCCGAGGCCAACGAGCACGCCGTGCGGATGGCCCGGCTGCACACCGGGCGGCACAAGGTGCTGGCCGCCTACCGCAGCTACCACGGCGCCACGGCGGGCGCCATCGCGCTCACCGGCGAGCCGCGCCGCTGGCCCTCGGACACCGCCGCCATGCCCGGCGTGGTCCGCTACTGGGGCCCCTACCTCTACCGCTCCGCCTTCCACGCCGACACCGAGGAGGAGGAGACCCGCCGTGCCCTGGACCATCTGCGGCAGACCGTCACCGCCGAGGGCCCGCACACCGTCGCCGCGCTGATCCTGGAGACGGTGGTCGGCACGAACGGCGTCCTCGTCCCGCCGCCCGGCTACCTGGCGGGCGTGCGGGAGCTGTGCGACGAGTACGGCATCGTGCTCATCGCCGACGAGGTGATGGCCGGCTTCGGGCGCTGCGGCGAGTGGTTCGCCGTCGACCGCTGGGGGGTGGCGCCCGATCTGATCACCTTCGCCAAGGGCGTCAACTCCGGCTACGTGCCGCTCGGCGGGGTGGTGCTCTCCGACGCCGTGGCCGCCACCTTCCACGACCGCCCCTACCCCGGCGGCCTGACCTACTCCGGCCACCCCCTGGCCTGCGCCAGCGCCGTGGTCTCGATCACCATCTTCCGGGACGAGGACATCCTCGGTCATGTCCGCAGGCTGGGCGCGGAGGTGATCGGCCCGGGCCTGCACGAGCTGGCCGGACGCCACCCCTCGGTGGGCGAGGTGCGCGGCCTGGGCGTGTTCTGGGCACTGGAGCTGGTCCGCGACCGGGAGACCCGGGAACCGCTGGTCCCGTTCAACGCCTCGGGCCCGGACGCGGCACCGATGAACGAGTTCGCGGCGGCCTGCCGACGGGGCGGACTCTGGCCGTTCGTCCACTTCAACCGGACCCATGTGGTGCCGCCGTGCACCATCACCGCCGAGGAGGTGCGCCACGGCCTGGCCGTCCTGGACCGGGCCCTGGAGATCGCCGACTCCTACTGCGTCTGACGCCCGGCCGCCCCGCCGCCGGCACCCGCCCCTCCGGCACAGCGCCTCGCGGCGGCTCACCGGCCGCGGTCGCCCCAGGCGCCGGTGCGGGCCGCCGCGGCCAGTTCGCGGGCCAGCTCCTCGTGGCCGTCCCGGACCAGCCCGGCGGTGACCCGGATGTGGCTGCCGTCCCCGGGCAGCAGCAGGAACGGCGAGCCCGGGGCCACCCCGATGCCCCGGCCGGCCAGCCGTACCAGGGCCGCCGCCTCGTCGTGCACCGGCACCCAGATGTTGAGGCCGTCGCTGCCGCCGGCCCGCACCCCGTGCCCGGCCAGCGCCGTCACCAGGGCGGTCCGCCGGGCGGCGTAGGCGTCGCGGGCCACCGCCACCTCGGCCACCGTCTGCGGGTCGGTCAGCAGACTGAGCAGAATCCGCTGCAGGACCCGGCTGCTCCAGCCCTGGCCCAGCTGGCGGCGGGCCAGCAGATCACGCATCAGATCGTCCGGCCCGCTGAGTGCGGCCATCCGCAGATCAGGGCCGTGCGACTTGGAGAAGCTGCGGATGTGCACGGTACGCTCCGGAATCCACCGGCCCAGGCTGACCGCCGGAGCGGCGGCGACGGCCCCGGCCGAGTCGTCCTCCACGGCGAGCACGCCGGCGTCCGCCACCACCTCGGCCAGCCGCCGCCCGCGCTCCTCGCTCATCGAGACCCCGGTCGGGTTCTGGGCGCGCGGCTGGAGGAAGACGGCGACGGCCGGGGCCGGACCTCCGGCCAGGGCCTCGGCCAGCGCCCGCGGCAGCAGGCCCGACTCGTCCACCGGCACCGGGGTGATCTCCGCCCCGGCGTCGTCCAGCAGATCCACCAGCGCCGGGAAGCAGGGGTGCTCGACCACCACCCGGTCGCCGAACCGCAGCAGCGTGCCGGCCACCTGGTGCAGCGCGTCCATGGCGCCGTCCACCACGGTCAGCATCCCGGCCGGGTACGGCCAGTCGGCGCGCAGCACCTCCAGCAGCTCCGGCAGGACCGGCTCGTCCAGATAGCTCTGCGGGGTGCCGGCCGTGGTGAGCCGGGCGAAGGCGCGCGCCAGGGAGGGCAGCAGCTCCGCGTCCGGCACCCCGGTGGACAGGTCCAGGCCGAAGTCCGCGCCGAAGCCGTCCTGCCGGTGCAGTGCCTTGCGGTAGCGGACGGCACCGGGCGCCACCGGATCGGCCACCCGGGTGCCGCGGCGGCCCTCGGTGAGGATCGCGCCCGAGCGGGCCAGCAGCGACCAGGCGGCGCTGACCGTGGTGGGCGAGAGCGCGAGCTGGGTGGCCACCCGCCGGATCGGCGGCAGCCGGTCCCCGGGCCGCAGCGCCCCGTCCCGGATCGCGCGGCTCACCGCATGTGCCAGCCCTCGCGCGCTCCCCTGGTCCAGCCGTTCCTCGATGGCCGAGAGCAGTGCCTTGTCGCCGTCCGCGCCGCTCACCGCCGCGCTCCGTCCCGCCCGCTCGCGGCACCGCCGGCGCGGTGGGCCCGGCCGGCACGGCTTGGACGCGACATGACTGCTCTCACTGCCTCGGCGGTTCCGGGGGGACGGGTACGGCGCCCACTCTCTCACGCCCCTCCCCCGCCCGTCCGGGCCGTGGCCGGAGCCCCCGCGCCTGCTCGCGCGAGGGCTCCGGCGCCCTCCGGGATGCTGCCGCCGGGCCGGCGGAATCAGTGGATCGGTGGAAGAAGCGGATCAGTGGAAGAAGTGGCGGGTGCCGGTGAGGTACATGGTGATGCCCGCGGCCCTGGCCGCGTCGATGACCTCCTGGTCGCGGACCGAGCCGCCGGGCTGGACCACGGCCGTCACCCCGGCGTCGATCAGCACCTGGAGCCCGTCCGGGAAGGGGAAGAAGGCGTCCGAGGCGGCGTACGATCCGGCGGCCCGCTCCGCCCCGGCCCGCTGCACCGCCAGCCGGGCGGAGTCCACCCGGTTGACCTGGCCCATGCCGACGCCGACCGAGGCACCGTCCCTGGCCAGCAGGATGGCGTTGGACTTCACCGCCCGGCAGGCCCGCCAGGCGAAGGCCAGCCCGGCCAGCCCCGCCTCGTCCAGCGGCTCACCGGCCGCCAGCGTCCAGCGGGCCGGGTCGTCGCCCTCCGCCTGGAAGACGTCCCGCTCCTGCACCAGCAGGCCGCCCTCGACCGGCCGCAGCTCGCGGCGCACGGCGGGGGCCTCCGGGCAGCGCAGCACCCGGATGTTCTTCTTCCGGGTGAGCACCGACAGCGCGCCGTCCTCGTACTCCGGGGCGATGATCACCTCGGTGAAGACCTCCGCGACCTGCTCGGCCATGGCCACCGACACCGGGCGGTTGACCGCGATCACCCCGCCGAAGGCCGAGACCGGGTCGCAGGCGTGCGCCTTGCGGTGCGCCTCGGCCGCATCGGCGCCCAGCGCGATGCCGCACGGGTTGGCGTGCTTGATGATCGCCACGCACGGCCGGTCGTGGTCGTAGGCGGCGCGGCGCGCGGCCTCGGTGTCCACATAGTTGTTGTAGGACATCTCCTTGCCGTGCAGCTGCTCGGCGGCGGCCAGGCCGGTGCCGCTGCCGTCGCTGTACAGCGCGGCCGGCTGGTGCGGGTTCTCGCCGTAGCGCAGCACGTGCTGCCGTGTGAAGGCGATGCCCGCGAAGTCCGGCAGCGGTGCCGAGTCCGGGGCGTAGTCCCCGGCGAACCAGGACGCCACCGCCGCGTCGTAGGCGGCGGTGTGCTGGAACGCCTCGGCCGCCAGCCGCTTGCGGGCGGCCAGGTCGAAGCCGCCCCCGGCGGCCGCCTGCAGCACATCGCCGTACCGCTCGGGATTGACCACCACGGCCACCGAGGGATGGTTCTTGGCGGCGGCCCGCACCATGGAGGGCCCGCCGATGTCGATCTGCTCCACGCACTGGTCCGGCGCGGCCCCGGAGGCGACCGTCTCCCGGAAGGGGTAGAGGTTCACCACCACCAGGTCGAACGGTTCCACGCCCAGCTCCTCCAGCTGCTGCCGGTGGCCGGCCAGGCGGCGGTCGGCCAGGATGCCCGCGTGCACCCGGGGGTGCAGGGTCTTCACCCGGCCGTCCAGGCACTCCGGGAAGCCGGTCAGTTCCTCCACCGGGGTCACCGGCACCCCGGCGTCCGCGATCCGGCGGGCCGTGGAGCCCGTGGAGACGAGCGCCACGCCCGCCGCGTGCAGACCCCGGGCCAGCTCCTCCAGCCCGGTCTTGTCGTAAACGCTCACCAGCGCGCGCCGGATGGGCAGCTTCTCAGCTCCGACAGCTTCGGCCGTCACGGGATAAGTACCTTTCGTCCCTGAATGCGGTAGCCGTCGCGGGCCAGTCGGCCGACGGCTTCGACGAGCAGTCCTCGCTCGACTTCCTTGATCCGCTCGTGCAGCGCCGCTTCGTCGTCCTCCGGCCGGACCTCCACCGCGCCCTGGGCGATGATCGGGCCGGTGTCGACACCCTCGTCGACGAAGTGGACGGTGCATCCGGTCACCTTCACGCCGTACGCGAGCGCGTCGCGCACCCCGTGGGCGCCCGGGAAGCTGGGCAGCAGAGCGGGATGGGTGTTGACGGTGCGCCCGCCGAACCGGGCGAGGAAACGCGGCCCCAGGATTTTCATGAATCCGGCCGAGACCACCAGGTCGGGCTCGTACCCGGCGGTCGCCTCGGTCAGCGCCCGGTCCCAGCCGGCGCGCTCCGGGTAGTCCCGCACCCGGCGCACGAACACCGGCAGCCCGGCCGCGCGCGCCCGCTCCAGCCCGGCGATGCCGTCCCGGTCCGCGCCCACGGCCACCACCTCGGCGCCGTACGCCTTGGCGCCGCGCTCCGCCACGGCATCCAGCAGGGCCTGGAGGTTGGTCCCCGAGCCGGAGACGAGGACGACGAGACGCGCGGGGGATTCGGCGTCGTGCGCAGCGGCCACGGCGGATTGCTCTCTGTGCGGGGTCTTCGATTCTCCTGACGGAAAGCGGAGCCGGACCGGCCGCTCTGCCGGATGCTCCGCCGGCCGCCGTGGAAAGACCTGAAGACCAGCGGCCACGGGCCACGATACCGGCAGCACATGCCGCCCCCGTGCGACGGGGAGCGCGCCGCCCCGGTACGGTCGAAGGCCACGACCGCCCTCCAGGATCACCGGCGCGCCGCCACCGCGGACGCCACGCAGGGGACAGACACACATGAGCGACCGACGCCGCGCCGCCGCCGAGACGAACGGCCGGAACAGCGAGGAGCACAACCCCTTCGCGCCGCCGCCCGAGGGCGCCCCCGACCGCCCGTGGCGGCCGCGCGGCGAGGACCGCGACGGCGGGCCCGGCCGCGACCGGGACCCGGACGCCCCGGAGGAGGACCCGGGCCGGGAGGAACAGAACCGCGGCTGGGGCAGCCAGTGGAGCCGCCGCCAGCCGCAGCGCCAGTCCGGCCCCTTCGGCCAGCCGCCCGGCCGGCCCGGCGGGCGCAACGGCGGGTTCCGCCCGGAACGCCGCTGGGATCCCTCCGACCCCAAGCAGCGCCGCGCCCGCTACGCCCTGCTGGCCGGCATGTGGGGGGTGGTGGTCGCCTGGCTCGGCGTGGACTGGCTGGCCGTGCTCCTCGGCGCCTTCGGTCTCTACTGGGGCATCGACGCCCTGCTCAAGCCCAAGCCGGAGGGCGCCGCCGCGGCGCCCGCCGCGGTCCGCGACTCCGCGGCCGGGACCGGCCGCGGCGACCGCGGTGACCGGGAGGGCGGGGGCGGCGGCGCGGCTCCCGGCCGCCGCCCGCAGGTCCCCCAGGCCACCGTCGGCATCGTGCTGGCCTCCCTGGCGCTGGGCATCGTGGCCCTGCAGTTCACCGTGCAGATGATCTACAAGGACTACTTCATCTGCGTCGAGGACGCCCTCACCACCGCCTCCCGGGAATCCTGCGAGGAGCTCATCCCCACCTGGCTGGAGGAGTACCTCGACCCGGAGTGAGCCCCGGGGACCGGCGCGTCCGCGCGCCCGGCGGGGGCCCGCCGGCGGGCTCCGTCCGGCCTGCCCGGACCGCGTCAGGAACGGCTGCGGCAGGCCGCCGCAGTGGCCGGCCGCCGCAGTGGCCGGGGAGGACGGACGGACCGGGCGCGGGTGCGCGGTGGCCGCCCACCGGTCCGTCATGACCGGGGGCGGCCTCCTCGTGAGGGCCGCGGGTGCGTCAGAAGCCCGGCTCCGAGCAGCCCACGAAGCCGCCGCCCTGGCCTCCCTTGTAGATGGGCCAGTCCATGGCCTTACGGGTGACCGGCCCGTACACGCCGTCCACGCCCACCTTCTCCACGGTCTGCACGTCCACCACCGCCTGCCGGGTCTGCGAGCCGTAGATGCCGTCCACGGAAATGGACTTGTAGCAGAACCTGATGGCGTTCTGGAGCGCGTACACGCCGTCCGACTGGGCCCCGTAGCCCATCACGCAGTTCCGCGAACCGGTGCCCGTGTAGTACGGCTGGTAGGTGAAGTACGACCCGGAGGTGTACTTCACCTTCTGGGCGTTGCACGTCGGATAGGCGGCCTGGGCCGTGCTCGGAGTCACCAGCACCACACCCGCCCCCATGGCGAGAACACCCAGGACTGAAGCCAGCTTGCGGTTCATTGTCCCCTCCTTCTTGCTGTCTGCCTTCATCTCCGCCCTCACACCTGCGGGCGCTTGCAGCCCACGAAGCCGCGGCCGTCGGCGTACACGCCCCAGTACATGGCCTTGCGGGTATCCGGGCCGTACACCCCGTCCACCGAGATCTTCGCCCGGGTCTGGACGGTCCGCACGGCGCCCCTGGTCTCGCTTCCGTAGATGCCGTCCTCGGCGATGGAGACGCGATTGCAGTCGTTCAGCGCGAACTGCAGGCGCACCACCCCGGAGGACTGGGCTCCGTAGCCCATCACGCAGTTCCGCGTACCGGTGCCGGTGTAGAAGGGCTGCACCACGTACTCGTGGGAGGAGATGTACTTCTTCTTGGCGTCGTTGCACGTCGGATACCAGGCGGCCTCGGCGGAGGAGGACGTGACGACGAGACAGGTCGCTGCCAGCACGGTGGTGGAGCAGGCGGCGGCGATCTTTTTCAGGCGCATGATTCCCTTCGGGTTGTCGGACGGCGGCGCCCGGGTCCCTGGTCGTCCGGCAAAGTCCGGCCCGACGATCCCCCGGCGTTCGACGCGTGGTTGACACGGCCGTTCCGGATGGTGCCCCGACGCATGCCCCGTACACCCGACGGCGCACCCCCTGCTCCGCCGCCCCGGACCGCATCATGCGAGGTCAGCGGCGCCTTCCCGCCCTCCGTGCCCCGGGGCGTGCGAGAGGGGGACGAGAGAGGGCGGAGAGGAGGCGTGGCCGGGGCGCCCCGCGGGGGGCGGTCCGCCGGGCGCCGGCCGTCACCGTGATGCGGGAGTCCGGCCCGCCGTTGCGCGGCCTGCGGTCTCCGCTCCCCGTGCGGTTCCTGCGGTTCCGGCGGTGTCCGCGGTCTCCGCGGTGTCCGCGGTTCCGGCACTCCGTGGCCTGCGGCGGAACCGGACGAGGCGGCGAAGCCGGGACCGGACCCCGCTCGCCACCGTGCGGGTGAGGTGGGGGCGGCGGAGACGCCACGCGCGCAGCGCCAGGGCGGCCGGGATGCCCAGGAGCGTGATCCAGCCGAAGGCGGCCAGCCCGGCCGGCAGGCGGTCCGGGCCGAAGACGGCCAGGTTCCCGGTGCCCAGCGGGCCGCCCGCCAGGGTGGCGAGGAGCATCATGCCGGCGCCCGCGAGCAGGGCGGCCAGCAGGACGGCGACGGCGGTGGCGAGCGGACCGGTGGCGGCCTGCCGGGCGGCACGGACCGGGACGGCGGTCCGGGCGACGAACCAGGCGACGACCAGCGCGCCGGCCAGCGGCACGGCGACGGCGGTGACCAGCAGCCCCTCGGCGGGGACGGCGGCCAGCAGGGGGAAGGCGGGCACCCGGTCCGAGGAGCCGCCGCCGGGCAGGGCCGGTGCCGGGGCCAGGGGCGCGACGAGCGCGCCCGTGCCGAGCGCGAAGCCCGGCCCGAGGCCGTAGCAGGCGGCCCAGACCGCCGCGTTGGGAGCCAGGGCGGCGGCCAGGAACAGCACCGCCAGACGGCCGGACCAGTCGCCGGTCAGGCTGTGGAACGCCGCCTCGGCCAGGGCGTGGTGCCGGGCCAGGGCGACGGCCGCGAGCAGTGCGCCGACGCAGACGAAGGTGCACACGGCGGCCAGCGCGGCGCGCGGCGCACCCGTTTCCTGGAGCCGGAGCAGCGCCTCGGCGGGCCGCCGCAGCGGGCCGCGCAGCGGCGGCGGCCCGCTGTGGTGCCAGGCGGTGAGCAGGGTGACGGCCAGGGCGAACAGCGGGATGTGCAGTGCCGCGCTGGGCGGCACCGGGCGGATCGGTCCTTCCGTCATGGTGTGCACCACGGCCACGGCGGCGGCCATGCAGTACCCCGCGCAGATCCACGGCGCGGCGTGCAGGCCCTCGCCCGGCCGGGCGTCCGGCGCGTCCTCCGGGAGCACCGAGACCCGCACCGCGCGATGCAGCAGCCAGGCGGGCAGGGCGGCCAGCAGCAGCGGGGTCAGGCCGATGGGTGCGGGCACACCGGTACGGGTCTCGATGCGGAGCAGTTCGGTGCCGTGGCCGAGCAGCCACAGGTCCAGGGCGACGCGCAGCGCGGTGCCCGGCCCCTCGGCGGGATGCGGAGACGTCGTCCACAGCAGCAGGACGACGGAGGAGACGGCGCCGATGCCGAGTCCGGCGGCGAGCAGTCCCTCGAACATCCAGGCACCGCCCGCCCAGGTGCGGCGGCGGGGGACGCCGCCGGACCGTCGGTTGCGCTCCGCGAGCGCGGCGAACAGGGCACTCACCCCGGCCATGGTGCCAACACATGGTCGATCGGCGAGGTAACGCGCGATTTGTCGTGGTGTCGCCCAGTATGGCCATATGCACTTTTTCACACTGCCTGTGCCCGAGGCGGTTTCCGGTCGACAGGGAGGGAGCAACGGATGACGACGGCACGGCAGAAGCACGGCGCGGGAAAGCGCATCGGGAACCGGGGCAGGCAACAGCCACGGCGGCAGCCCCGGCTCCGTACCGCCGGCCCGGCCGATCCCGAGGACGAGGCGAAGGACGAGGCGAAGGACAAGGCAGGGGACGAGGCAGGGGACGAGGCAGCGGACGAGGCAGCGGACCGGGCACAAGACCGGGCAGAGGACCGCGGCACGGGCACGGACCCGGGCACCGGCACGGCCGGGGAAGAGGCCGCGGCCGGGGGCACGGGCCGGGCCGGCGGGACCGGCGCCGAGGCCGGAACCCGGTCGGAGGGGGACACCGGGAAACGGGACACCCGGGCGGCTGCCGAAGCGGCGGGCGTGCCGGTGGTCGACCTGGCACCGCTGTACGCCTTCGAGCAGCTGTATGAGAGCCAGGCCGAGCCGCTGGCCCGGCAGGCCTTCCTGCTCTGCGGGGACCGCAAGCGCGCCGAACACGCCGTGGCGCACGCCTTCCGCCTCGCCTGGGAGCGCTGGCCCGAGGTCGCGACGGACCCCGACCCGCCCGGCTGGGTACGGGCGGCGGCCTACGAGTACGCGCTGTCGCCCTGGCACCGGCTCCGCCCCCGGCCGCGCCGCCCCCGCGCGCTGCCGGCGGAGCCGGGCGACCGCACCCTGCTGAACGCCGTGCTGGAGCTGCCGCCCAGCTACCGACGCTGCCTGGTCCTGCACGAAGGGCTGGGCATGTCGGTGGCCGACACGGCGGCCGAGGTGGAGGCGACCACCCAGGCCGCCGCCGGGCGGATCGCCCACGCCCGGCAGCACCTCACCGACCGCGTCCCGGAACTGACCCGGGCTCCGGCGGCCGAGCGCGGCCGGGTGCTGGCCGAGTCGCTGGACCGGATCGCGGGCGCGCAGCCGCTGCGCCCGCTGTCGCCCCGCATGGCGCGGCTGCACAGCGAGCGGGTCACGGGACGGCTGCTCTACGCCTGCGCCGGGCTGTTCGCCCTGCTCAGCACGCTTCTGGTGCTCACCGCGCTCACCGGGCCCTGACCGTCCCGGCGGGAAGACGCGACGCCGGGGTGCGCCAAAAGGGGCGCACCCCGGCGTTCGCGTCGGCGGCTGCGGACGGGCGCAGCGCGGCTCAGGCCGTGGCGGTGGCGGTCAGTGTCTCGCGGACCAGGCGGGCGGTCTCGGACGGAGTCCTGCCGACCTTCACCCCGGCCGCCTCCAGGGCCTCCTTCTTGGCCTGGGCGGTGCCGGAGGAGCCGGAGACGATGGCACCGGCGTGGCCCATGGTCTTGCCCTCGGGGGCGGTGAAGCCGGCCACATAGCCGACCACCGGCTTGGTGACGTTGGCCTTGATGTAGTCGGCCGCCCGCTCCTCGGCGTCGCCGCCGATCTCACCGATCATCACGATGATGTCGGTGTCCGGGTCCTCCTGGAACGCCTTGAGGCAGTCGATGTGGGTGGTCCCGATGACCGGGTCGCCGCCGATGCCGACCGCCGACGAGAAGCCGATGTCCCGCAGCTCGTACATCATCTGGTAGGTCAGCGTGCCGGACTTCGACACCAGGCCGATGCGGCCGGGCTTGGTGATGTCGGCGGGGATGATGCCCGCGTTGGACTGGCCGGGGGTGATCAGGCCGGGGCAGTTGGGGCCGATGATGCGGGTCCTGCCGCCCTTGGAGCCCGCGTGGGCCCAGAACGCGGCGGTGTCGTGCACCGCGATGCCCTCGGTGATGACCACGGCGAGGCCGATCCCGGCGTCGACCGCCTCCATGACCGCGTCCTTGGTGAACTTCTCCGGCACGAAGATCACGGTGACGTCGGCGCCGGTGGCGGCCATCGCCTCCTTGACCGAGCCGAACACCGGCACCTCGGTGCCGTCGAAGTCGACCGTCGTGCCCGCCTTGCGCGGGTTCACGCCGCCGACGATGTTGGTGCCGGACGCGAGCATGCGCCGGGTGTGCTTCTGGCCCTCGGAGCCGGTCATCCCCTGGACGATGACCTTGCTCTCCTTGGTGAGGAAGATAGCCATTTCTGCGGAGTCCTCGTTCGGTGAGTCGTAAGTCTGGAGTCGTCGTCGGGGGATTACTTGGCGGCCAGTTCGGCGGCGCGGTCCGCGGCGCCGTCCATGGTGTCCACCAGCTCGACGAGCGGGTGCCTGGCGTCGGTGAGGATCTTCCGGCCGACCTCCGCATTGTTGCCGTCCAGCCGGACCACCAGCGGCTTGGTGACCTCCTCGCCCTTGTTGCTGAGCAGTTCGAGGGCCTGCACGATGCCGTTGGCCACCGCGTCGCAGGCGGTGATGCCGCCGAAGACGTTGACGAAGACCGACTTCACGTCCGGGTCACCGAGGATGATCTCCAGGCCGTTGGCCATCACCTCGGCCGAGGCGCCGCCGCCGATGTCCAGGAAGTTGGCCGGCTTGACGCCGCCGTGCGCCTCGCCCGCGTAGGCGACCACGTCCAGGGTGGACATGACCAGGCCCGCGCCGTTGCCGATGATGCCGACCTGGCCGTCCAGCTTGACGTAGTTGAGGCCCTTGGCCTTGGCCGCGGCCTCCAGCGGGTCGGCGGCGGCCTTGTCCTCCAGCGCCTCGTGCTCCGGCTGGCGGAAGGCCGCGTTGGCGTCCAGCGAGACCTTGCCGTCCAGCGCGATCACGGCGCCGTCCGCGGTCTTGACCAGCGGGTTGACCTCGACCAGGAGGGCGTCCTCCTTGACGAAGCAGTCCCACAGCCTGACCAGCACCTCGGCCACCGGCTCGGCCACCTCGGCCGGGAAGTCCGCCTGGGCGACGATCTCCCGCGCCTTGGCCAGGTCCACGCCCGCGATGGCGTCCACCGGGACCCTGGCCAGTGCCTCGGGCTTGGTGGCGGCGACCTCCTCGATGTCCATGCCGCCCTCGACCGAGGCCATGGCCAGGAAGGTGCGGTTGGCGCGGTCGAGGAGGTAGGAGACGTAGTACTCCTCCGCGATGTCCGCGGTCTGGGCCAGCATCACCTTGTGCACGGTGTGGCCCTTGATGTCCATGCCGAGGATGGCATCGGCCTTGGCCACCGCGTCCTCGGGGTCGGAGGCCAGCTTGACGCCGCCCGCCTTGCCCCGGCCGCCGGTCTTCACCTGGGCCTTGACCACTGCGCGACCGCCGAGCCGCTCGGTCACCGCTCGCGCTGCCTCGGGGGTGTCGATGACTTCACCGGCCAGCACCGGTACGCCATGCTTGGCGAAGAGATCCTTCGCCTGGTACTCGAACAGGTCCACGCGCGTCCGTCCCTCAATCCGTGGTCTTCGCGATCGATGTCGTCGGCTTGGGCGTGCCGCTGAGCCCTGATCCTGCGGCGACGGTCAAGAGGATCACGACGAGACGGTCACCAAGACGGTCACGAGCTTCTTGGCCGAGGCCCCGAGGCGCGCGGCAGGCCCTCCCCCGGTCCGGCCCGCCAGGTGCCGGCACGGGAGGTGCCCTCAGCGAGCGTATCGGGGCTCCGGGGGTCTACCTGAAATCCAGATCACACCGGCGCGGTGACACCTGTCACAAACCGCGCCCGGGGTTTCCGCCGGATTGCGGACTCCTCACCGGCCACGATGCGTCCCGCTGAGCCACGGCCCCGGGCACGGACAGCGGCCGGGCAGCCGGCGGGCATGCCGCAGCGGAACCCCGGCCACGCGCCGCGGAAGCGGCATCCGCCCCCCGCACGGCACGCGCGCGCCCCGGGCGCGGAGCCC
>NZ_WTLH01000008.1 GCF_011421595.1 Streptomyces sp. YIM 98790
GTGCCGGTGCCCGAGGGCCTGCCCGAGCTGCTGGAGTCCGGCGGCGCACCGGCCGCGCTGGCCGGCCCGGTGGCCGGGGCCCTGGGCGCCGAGGCGGCGGCGGTGCTGCGGGCCGATCCCTGGCAGCTGCTCTCCGTTCCCGGAGTGCGGCCGGAGCAGGCCGACGGCTTCGCCCGGGCACTGCTCGGCCCCGGCTGCGGTCCGGGGGACGAGCGCCGCATCCAGGCGCTGGCCGGCTGGCTGCTGGAGCGGGCGGCCCGCGCCGGGCACACCGTGCTGCGGCCGGAGGCGGTCCGGGCCGAGCTGGCCCGGCATGCGGTGCCCGATCCGGAGCAGGCGCTGCGGATCGCCGTGGAGTCCGGTGCCCTGCTGGTCTTCCGGGATCCGCTCGCGGAGACCGCGGAGGATGCGCCGGACGCGGACCCGGCGGACCCGGCGGACGCCCGGGGCCCCGGCCCGGAGGGCGGGCAGGCCCCGGAGGAGGAGGCGAAGCAGGACGGGCTGGGCCCGGCCGCCCTGCTCGGCCTGGACCGGTACGCGGTGGCCGAGGAGGCCCTGGCGGAGGGGCTGGCCCGGCTGGCCGCCACCTTCCTTCCCCCGGCCGCCGGTGCCGCCCCGGAGCACCGGCTGGACGGGCATCCGGACGGGTCCGGGCCGGACGCGGAGGCGGGAGCGGGGATCGCGGCCCGGCCGCCGCTGGCGGCCTGGCAGCGGCTGGCCGCATCCGGTGCCCCCTCCCCGTCCGCCGCCGAGCTGCTGCGGGCGGTCGCGGAGAACGCCCTGGTGGTGCACACCGGCGGGGAGGCGTCCCGGGCGGAGCCGCTGGCCGTGGTGCGGGCCGCCCGCTCCCTGGGCCTGCGGGCCTGGGCCGCCGTCCACACCCTGCGCCCGGACACGCCGGCGGGGACGGCCGGCGAGGGGGCCGCGGAGGGCATCACGCTCACCGTCCCCGGCCTGCTGTCCGGCCGGGAGGGGCCGGGGCGGGACGAGGAGGGCATGCTGGCGCTCGACCTGCTGGCCGTGCTGGACACGCCCCGGCTGGACACCGAGGCCGCCGCCGAGCTCGTGGAGGCGCTGCCGGACGGCTGCCGGCTGATCCTCGCCGGGGACCCGCAGGTGCTGGGCCCGGCCGGGGCGGGCCGGGTGCTGGCCGATGTGGCGGCGGCCCGGGTCTGCCCCCGGGTGGCCTCCCGTACGCCCGACCCCGGCCCGCTGGGCGAGCTGGTCTCCGGCATCGGTGCGGGCGAGCTCCACCAGGTGGCGGCACCCGGCCGGGAGGTCGTGGTGGTCCCGGTGCGCGATGCCGGGGAGGCCGTGCACCGCACGGTGCAGCTGGTCACCGAGTCCATCCCGCGCGCCTTCGGGGTGTCCGCGGCGGACATCCGCGTGATCACCCCGGGCCATGGCGGCGCCGCCGGGACGCGGGTGCTCAACCGGGCACTCAAGGAGCGGCTGAACGCCGGGCCGGGCCGGTTCGGCGGCTTCGACCCGGGCGACCGGGTGCTGTTCTCCCCCGCGGCGGGCCTGGGCCGGGAGGGCACGGTGCTCTCCGCCGACCCGGCGGGGCTGCTGCTGGACTGCTCCGGGGAGCGGATCACCGTGCCGCCGTCCCGGGTGGCGGACCTCGTCCGCCCCGGCTGGGCGCTCACCGCCCACCAGGCCGCCGGCGGCCACTGGCCCGCGGTGGTGGCGGTGCTGCCGGGGGATGCGGAGGGCTCGGTGGACCGCACCTGGGTCTACACCGCGTTCGGCCGGGCCGGGCGCCATCTGTCGGTGGTGCAGGGGATGGGTCCCGGGCTGGCCCGCGCCGTGGCCGCGCCGCCCGCCGCACAGGCCCGTACCACCCGCCTGGCCGGCCTGCTGCGCAGCCAGCAGGCGGAGCAGCGGCTGGAACCCTGACCGCGGGGCGTCACCGCGGGGCGTGGCGGAGGCGGGGCCGCGGGCCCCGCCTCCGCCACGCTTTCCGTCTGCCGCCGTGCGCTGCCCGGCCGGCCGCGCTCAGCGGTCGTCGGCGTCGAGCTCCTCCTCGTCGAACGCCTCACTGACGTCGAACCGGCACACCACCTGCTCCGGGTCGATGGCGTCGAAGGGCGCGGACAGCCATTCGCCCGGCTCCGGACGCTCCTCCAGGGCCGCGACCCAGGTCGTGGCGTCCGCCTCCTCCAGGCCGAACTCCTTGTGCCTGCTGGCGATCTCGTCCGGCTCGAACTCGCCGAACAGCACCCCGATGGCGGCGTACACGCTGTGCCGGGCGCCCACCTCCTCCGCTGCTTCCTCGTCGACCGACTCGGGATCCAGCTCGGTGATCCGCTCGGCCTGGGCCGTCAGCCGTCTGGGGTCGTCGATCAGGTAGTCCCGGCGGATCAAGACGCTCAGCGCCTCGGGCTCCTCCGGACCCTCGTACCGGGAGGGACCGTCCGTCGCGGGCACCTCGAACGGGGTGACCTCGTCGTAGACGTCGTAGAGCAGCTCGTCGTAGACCTCACCGGCTGCTGCCAGCTCATTGAACGCGGAGAACACGGCGGCGTCCGCCCCGGACCCGGCCGTGCCGGAGGCCCGTCCTTCGACGGCCGCCAGATGCCGGTCGAGGGCGTCCTTGAGTGCCTCGACCGCGGCTCGGACATCGGCAGCCGTGGGCTGCACAGCATCAGACATGGTGCAGACGGTATCCGCAAGTGGCCCCTGCGCGCACAATAGATTCGATGCCGGAATACGAATTTCGCGATGTGTACGTGCCGCGCGGGGTTTCCCGCAGCGCCACCACCCGACTGCTGACCGATCACGCCGAATACGGGCACTGGGAGCTGTACAGACTGCGTCTTCATCCGGACGGCAGCCGGTCGGTGCGGCTGCGGCGGCGCATCATCCGTCAGTTGCGTGCCACCTGGTGACCGGCCGGCCGCCCGCCCGCGCCGGGACGGAGAGCGCCCGGACACGCGCTCACCCGATCGGACCGATCGGGCCGATCGGGCCGATCGGTCCGATCGGGCCGGGACCGAACGGACCAATGGAGTGGACTCCGCGGCGGAGTCCACTCCATGAACGGCGTTGCGCGGCGGCGCGCCGGCCGCCGCCTCCGCGGTCAGCGCACCTGTGCCGCGCGCGCCCGCCGGTAGAGCACCGCGCCGCCGGCCAGCAGGCCCAGGGCCACCGGGGCGGCCATGCCGAGCTGCGGGCCGGTGCCGGTGGCGGCCAGCTCACCGCCGTCGACGTGCTCGGTGCCGCCCATGTGCGGAACCGGCTGGGAGCCGCCGGACTCGCCCTCGGCCCCGGTGTATCCGTCCCCGCCGTCGTCACCGCCGCCATAGCCGCCGTGGCCGCCGCCCGGGTTCTCGCCGCCGGGCTCACCGGGGTACCCCGGCTCGTCCGGCTCGTTCGGCGCTCCTGGTTCGTTCGGCTCGTTCGGCTCGTTCGGCTGGCCGGGCTCTCCGGGCTCGTTCGGCTCACCCGGCTCGCGGGGACCGCCCGGCTGCTCCGGCTGCTCCGGATTCCCGGGGTGGCCGGGCGAATCGGTGTTGGCGCACTCGTTGCCCCAGGAGGGGTTGAGCGCACCGCCGACGTTCACGCTGTTGCCGCAGGCGTTCACCGGCACATGCACCGGCGCCTGAACCGTGTTGCCGGAGGCCACTCCGGGCGAGCCCTGGGACTCCCCGTGCGCCGTGGAGCCCCCGCCGTCGTGCCCGTCGTGGTGCCCGTGTCCGCCGTCGGAGGCGTTCACACAGGTGTTGCCGAAGGCCGGGTTGAGCGCGCCGACGACGTTGATGGTGTTGCCGCAGGCGTTCACCGGCACGTGGACCGGCGCCTGAACCGTGTTGCCGGACAGGACGCCCGGGGAGTTCTCGGCGCTGCCGATCGCACCGGCGTCGGCGTATGCCGAGCCGCCCCCCGTCATGGCCAGCACGCCGCCCGCGGCGACGAAGGTGACCAGGCCCTTCTTCGTGACCTGTCGCATGGTTGTTCCCTTGGATCGTTTTGCCTAGGAATTCTGTTCGCGCTGCCGCGCGGAGTGCGTGGCGCGCCGGGGAATGCCGACCGCCCCGGAGCGCTTGGACGCACTCCGGGGCGATCCTGCGTCAAGCCCTCAGTGAACGGGGCACGGCATCAGGAGTTGATGCAAACGTTCCCGAAGGCCGGGTTGAGCAGCGCGATGATGTTGATCGTGTTGCCGCAGGCGTTCACCGGGATGTGAATGGGGACCTGGATCACGTTGCCGGAAATGGCACCCGGCGAGTGAACGGCCGCACCCTGGGCGCCGGCATCGGCAACGGCGACACCCGCACCCGCGAGCATCAGACCGCCGGTGGCAGCCGCGACAGCGACGACCTTCTTGATCATTCTTCCTCCTCGTTGACATAGCAGCCCCAACTGGGGGGCACCACGAGTAACGAGGGGCCTTGAATGAAGCTACGATCCCACGGACGCATTCACCCGTCCTGAGTAGATCCGCACGGCTGAGTGATTACACGAAGATCACTCCGGTGCGATACGGCCCCGGTCCAGCACCGTCCCGGTCCCCGGCCGCTCTCAGCACAGATCCAGGAAGCGGTCCAGCACCCGGGTGCCGAAGCGCAGCCCCTCCACCGGGACCCGCTCGTCCACACCGTGGAACATGCCCGCGAAATCGAGCTCCGGGGGCAGCTTCAGCGGCGCGAAGCCGAAGCCGCGGATGCCCAGGTCGTCGAAGGACTTGGCGTCCGTGCCGCCGGAGAGCATGTACGGCACGGCACGGGCGATCGGGTCCTCGGCCTGCAGCGCGGTCTGCATGGCGTCCACCAGCGCGCCGTCGAAGGTGGTCTCCAGGGCCTTGTCCGAGTGCACCGTCTCCCGCTTCACCCGGGGGCCGAGCACCCGGTCCAGATCCGCCAGGAACTCCTCCTCGAAGCCGGGCAGGAAGCGGCCGTCCACCGCGGCGGTGGCCTGTCCGGGGATGACGTTCACCTTGTAGCCGGCCTGGAGCTGGGTGGGCGCGGCGGTGTTCCGCAGCGTGGCGCCGATGATCTTGGCGATGCCGCCCAGCCGGGCCAGGGTCTCCTCCATGTTCTCCGGGTCCAGTTCGGTGCCCAGCGCGTCGGAGAGCTCGTCCAGGAAGGAGCGGACGGTCTTGGTGACCCGGACCGGGAAGCGGTGGCGGCCCAGCCGGGCCACGGCCTCGCACAGTTCGGTGATGGCGTTGTCGTCGTTGGTCATCGAGCCGTGCCCGGCCGTGCCCTCGACCGTCAGCCGCATCCAGTGCATGCCCTTCTGGGCGGTCTCCACCAGATACAGCCGCAGCTTCTCGTTGACCGTGAAGGAGAAACCGCCGACCTCGCTGATCGCCTCGGTGACGCCCTCGAACAGCCCGGGGTGGTGGTCCACGAGATGGCGGGCGCCGTGGACGCCGCCTGCCTCCTCGTCGGCGAGGAAGGCCAGCACCACGTCCCGCGGGGGCTTCCGGCCGCTGCGCACCCGGTCGCGGATCACGGCCAGGGTCATGGCGTCCATGTCCTTCATGTCCACCGCGCCCCGGCCCCAGACGCAGCCGTCGGCGATCTCGCCCGAGAACGGATGGTGGGTCCAGTCGTCGGCGTCGGCCGGGACCACGTCGGTGTGGCCGTGGATCAGCAGCCCGGGACGGGACGGGTCGGCGCCCTCGATCCGGACCACGGTGGAGGCGCGGCCGGGGCGCGACTCGAAGATCTGCGGCTCCAGGCCGACCTCGGCGAGCTTCTCCGCCACGTACTCGGCGGCGGCCCGCTCCCCCGGCCCGGAACCGTCGCCGTAGTTGCTGGTGTCGATGCGGATCAGGTCGCGGCACAGGTCCACCACCTCCCGTTCCGCCGTGCCCGCCGAACCGGTGCCCTCCGCCGCGGCTGCGTCGCTCACGTTGTCCTCCTCTTTCCTGGGGTGTCCTCATCCTCTCCCCTGCACCCCGTCCGGCCCAAGGAGCTTTGCCGCAGCTCCGGCGCCTGCTGCCGCGGCCCGCGCCGGTGATCGCGCACCGCGGGTCTTTGCTATGGTTTCCCCGGTCACGACACCGCGTCCGGGTGGCGGAATGGCAGACGCGCTAGCTTGAGGTGCTAGTGCCCGTTAAGGGCGTGGGGGTTCAAGTCCCCCCTCGGACACCACATCGACCCAGGTCCGGCCTGCGGTCTTCCTCTCTCGGCAAGGGCTCCCGGAGGCCCTTCGCGGCCCACCTCGGGCCCGGGCGGCGGCATCCCCCGCAAGGACGCCCGGCCCCCGTCCCCACCGCCTCACCGGGCTGGCCGGCCGGCACCTGACCGGGCACCGGCCTGGCCCGGCGGTCCGCGGCGGGCCCCGGGAGGTCAGTCCGCCTCCTCCTGGAGGATGCACCGCAGCACCCGCGTCAGGTGGCGGACGAGCCGCTCGGGGGGCATCTCCGCGAGCGGGCCGCTTCGGACGACATAGCGGCTGAACGTCACGCCGATCAGGTGGGCGGCGAGCTGGTCGATACGCTCCTCGACGCCGGGTCCCTCGACGACGGTGCGGTAGGCGTCGGCGCTCTTCTCCCGCATCGCCAGGTAGAGCCTGGTCGCCGCCTGCTCGTCGGAGGCGGCGCTGCGGATCAGGGCGATGAAGGGGTCGGTGCCGTCGGCCCGCTCCATCCGCTCGACGAATGCCCGCGCGATGCGGTCGGGGAGCGTCTCCGGACTGCCCGGCAGCAGCTCCCCCAAGTCCCGGGTGCCGGGCATCGCGGCGACGAACAGGCGCTCCTTCGAGGTGAAGTGCCGCATGACCAGGCCGTGGGTGACGCCGGCGCGCCGGGCGATCTCGCGGATGGTGGCGCGGGCGTAGCCGCGCTCGGCGAAGACGGTGCCCGCCGCCGCCAGGATGGCCGCCTTGCGGGCCTCGGGGGCGCGGATGCGCTTCTCGGACGTGGGAGGGCTGCTCACCCTCGTAGTGTACAAGCGGTCAGTAGCGCTGCTACGGTCTTAATGACCAAGTGTTCACTAGGAGCGAGAGGTGCTCTGCCATGACTCCCGAACCGCTCACCCCCGACAACACCACGATCGTCCTCGTGGACCACGCCGTCGGCTTCGCCAACGTGCTGCGCTCCCACGACGTGGCCGAGCACATCTCCAACGTGGTCGGCCTGGCCAAGGCGGCCCTGTGGTACGGCAGCGGCCTGGTGGTGACCAACGGTCTGCCGGACAAGCCCTCGGGCCCGCTCTACCCCGGGCTCCGGGAGGTGCTCGGCGACCACCCGGTGATCGAACGCGGAGGGAACTTCAACGCCTTCCTCGACGAGGACTTCGCCCGCGCCGTGGCCGCGACCGGGCGCCGGAGGCTGGCGATCGCCGGGGTGTCCACGGAGGGCTGCGTCCTCCAGACCGTGCTGGGCGCGCTGCGCCAGGACTACGAGGTGTACCTCGTGGCGGACGCCTCGGCGAGCCTCACCGCGGAGACCCACGCGGTGGCGGTCGAGCGCATGGTCAGGGCGGGCGCCGTGCCCGCCACCTGGTTCTCCCTGGTCGGGGAGTTCACGGTCGATCACCGCCACCCGCGCGCCGTGCACTACCAGCGGCTGATGCGCGAGCACGTCCCGGCCATGGCCATGGGCGTGCAGTCGTACCTGTCCGCGCGGGACCACGCCCGGGCACGGTCCGCCGCCTGATCACCCTGTGAGGAGTCCCGATGCGCAGCCGCATCACAGCCCTGGTGATCCGGGGCCTGGCCGTGGTTCCCCTGGCGCTCGGCCTGCTCGCCGCCGTGCCGGAACCGGCCGGCGCCGCCAATCCCACGTCGCACTACGTCGGCACCTGGAATCTCCAGGGATCGAACCACAGTTCCGAGAACAAGTGGAACGAGGGCGTGGCCACGCTGATGACCGCGTACCGGCTGGTGGCGTTGCAGGAGGCCGGCACCGTTCCGTCCAGCGCGCGCAGGAACAACACCTTCGCCGTCACGGTCCCCGGCGGCCGGCAGTGGACGGTGGAGGAGTATCTCTGGCAGGGGACGCAGACACGGCCCGGCCTCTACGTCTACTGGCTCCAGACGGACCCCGCGGGGAACCGGGTCAACCTCGCACTGGTCTCGGCCTCCCGGGCCGATCACGTCGAGGTCGTCGAGGGACCGTACCGGCCGGCACTCGGCATCCGGATCGGCGCCGACTACTACTTCAGCGTGCACGGCAGCGCTGGGAACGGCGGCGGAGACGTGAGCCGGCTGCTCCAGAACATCGACGACGCCGTGACTCTGGCGGAGGACGAGGACGACGATTTCACCTGGGTCGCGCTGGGTGACTTCAACCGCGAGCCGGACAGCCTCAGGGAGGCCCTCCCGGACGACCTCGGACTGGTCGTCTGCGATCCCGCCGCGCCCACGCATCCGGCGACGAATCCGCAGAAGAGACTGGACTACATGGTGCGCAGCACGGACAGCCTCGCGCTGACGGGCCATGTGCTGGCCCTCCACATGTCCGACCACCTGCCGGTGCGGTACTCCTTCCCGCCCACGGACCTGGCCGGCGACGCCCTCGACGCGCGCCACCTCCGCGTCATGCCGCTGGGCGATTCCATCACCGCCGGCGAGGGGAGCAGCCACGGCGCCGGCTACCGCAGGACGCTGTGGGACCTCCTGGCCGGCCGGACGGGCACCACGGACTTCGTCGGCTCGCTCCGCTCGGGGGACGTGGCCGACGGCGACCATCAGGGCCACTCCGGCCGGCGGATCGACGAGATCGCCACGGCCGCCCGCTGCCCCGTACGGCAGTACCGGCCGAACGTGGTGACCCTGCATGCCGGGACCAACGACATGAACCAGAACCACGACCTGGTCACGGCCCCGGAGAGAATGGGCGAGCTCATCGATCAGATCCTCCGGGACGCGCCCGACGCGACGGTGCTCGTCGCCACCCTCGTCCCCGCCGCCAAGGAGGGACTGCAACCCCGCATCGACGCCTACAACGCCGCCCTCCCCGGGATCGTCGAGGAGCGGCGGAACCAGGGCAAACACGTGCGGCTGGTGGACATGAGCCTGGTGACTCCCAGGGACCTCGCCCAGCCCGCGCACCCGGGCGACTCCGGCTACCTCACCATGGGCCACGTCTTCTACGGAGCGATCGCCGACGCAGTGCGAGACGGCTGGATCGAGGACCCGGTGGCGGCCCCCGGCCCGGGTGGCTCCTGCACCCCGCCCGAGGAGCCGGAGAGCGCGGCGGGTCCGGGCTGGCGCTCCCTGGGTGTGATCGCCCCGGGCATGACCTATCCCGAGGGCCGCACCGACCTCGTCGAGCTGAACGGCGACAGCCGTGCCGACTACGTCCGGATCTCCGACCACGGCGAGGTGCGCGCCGCCCTGAACACGCCCGGTGAGCCGGGCCGGCCGGACTGGGTGGAGATCGACTCCGGTGTCGGGGCCACCGATCCCGGCGTCCCCGGCTCCGGCGCGGGCGTGCGCTTCGCGGACATCAACGGCGACGGCCGCGACGACCTGCTGGACCTCGGACCCGACTCCTCGGTCGTCGCCTACGAGAACCAGGGCGTCGACAAGGGCCGGATCCGGTGGAGCCCCAGAGGTCTCATCGCCCCCGGTGTCTCCGGAGCGACCCGGGAGCAGATCCGCTTCGCCGATGTCGACGGCGACGGCCGCGACGACTACCTGAGGGTCTCCGAACAGGGGGCCGTGCACGCCTATCTCAACACCCTCGGGGACGACGGCCTGATCCACTGGCGCGAGTGGCGCAACTGGGCGCCCGGGGTCTCCTACGGCTCCCGCGACAAGCTCCGCCTGGCCGACGTGGAGGGCGACGGCAGGGCCGACTATCTGATGGTGGGTTCGGACGGTTCCGTCCACGCCTACCTCAACCGGCGCGGCTCCTCTCCCGGGGACCCCTCCGGCGGGCACGGCCCCGGATTCGTCGAGAAGCTGAACTTCGTCAACGCGACCGGATATCCGGGAGACAAATCCGCCTTCCGGGACATCAGCGGCGACGGCAGGGCCGACTATGTCGTGATCTACCAGGGTGGCTCCATCCGCTGCTGGCTCAACAGGGGAGGCAACATGTGACCTCCCGGCACACCCGTAGCGGTGCGCCCGCAGCGGCGGACCGCGGCCGTGGCCCGGCCCGCAGACGGGCCACACGCCCCGGCAACCGTGACAACGGCCGGCACCGGGGCGAGACAGTCCGGCCCTCGCCGCAGTCCGCACACGCCGCAGCCCCTGACCTGTTGCTGCAGGTCAGGGGCTGTTCTCGGATTGTTCGGCGCCAGGACTCGAACCTGGGAAGGCTGAGCCGGCAGATGCACGGCGGCAGTTCACGTCCCCCTCGGACACTCTTCGGCGGACCGGTTAAGCCGGTTGAGCCGGTGCCGTGTGCCCCGCCGGGCGGGGCGCGGCGCCCCCGGACGGCGCGGGACGCCGGCTGCGGCCGGGGCCCTGGGTGGCCGAAGTCGTCGAATGCTTCGATGGATTGCTGCGGGATTCGTTTACAGCTTCGATGGTCCGTTGTAGCCTCCCAGATCATGGGAGCGCTCCCATCGCGACCCTGCCGTCGTCCCCTCCGTCATGGGCCGGCGGCGCCCCCCACGGGACAAGGATGCGGAGTAGCGAAGTGAATGAAGTGAGCCGCAAGCACCGTTCACGGCGGAAACGGCTGGCCGCCCTGGTCGGCGGCATCGCCACCGCCGTGATCGGCGGCCTGATGGTCGCCCTGCCGCAGCAGGCCTCGGCCGAGCTGCCGTCCGACACCGTCTTCTACAAGGATCCGGATTCCCAGGTGGCCCGCTGGGTGGCGGCCAACCCCTCGGATTCCCGTCAGCCGCTGATCAGCCAGGTGATCGGCGACCGTCCGCAGGGCATCTGGTTCTCCAACTACCGCCCCTCCACGGTGACCCAGGACGTGCAGGCCGTCACCGGCCCGGCCGCCGCGGCCGGCCAGACCCCGGTGCTGGTCGCCTACATGCTGCCCAACCGTGACTGCGGCGGCGCCTCGGCCGGCGGCGCCCCGACCTTCTCCGCCTACGACTCCTGGGTCGACGGCTTCGCCGCGGGCCTGGGCGACGACCCGGTCATCGTGATCCTGGAGCCGGACTCGCTGGCGCTGATCTCCTGCCTGGACAGCCAGGAGCTGTCCGACCGCAACGCCTCGCTGTCCCGGGCCGGCCGGGTCATCCACCAGGCCAACCCGCAGGCCAAGGTCTACTACGACGCCGGGCACTCGGCCTGGAACCCCGCGGGCACCATCGCCGACCGGCTGCGCGCCGCCGGCGTGGTGGAGAACGGTGACGGCATCTACAGCAACGTCTCCAACTACCGGCCGACCCCGGACGAGGTCAGCTTCGCCAAGTCGGTCCTCAACCAGCTGGGCGGCTCGGGACTGGGCGCCGTGATCGACACCTCGCGCAACGGCCGGGGCCCCGCCCCGGACAGCGAGTGGTGCGACCCGCGCGGCCGGGGCACCGGCCGCGCACCGACCGCCAACACCGGTGATCCGCAGATCGACGCCTTCCTGTGGGTGAAGCCGCCGGGCGAGGCGGACGGATGCGCCGGTTCGGCCGGCCAGTTCCTGCCGGACATCGCCTACGAGCTCGCGCAGAACGCGGAGGACCCGGGCGGCTCCGGCGGCACCACCACCAACGGCGGCACCACCACCAACGGCGGGACCACCACCAACGGCGGGACCACCACCAACGGCGGCACGACCACCGACGGCGGGACCACGCAGGGCTCGACCACCGGCGAGACCACCGGGACGAACACCACCGGCAGCACCTCCAGCGGCAGCACCGGCGGCACCGGCGACGGCTGCTCGGCGACCTACCAGGTGCTCAACGAGTGGCCCGGCGGCTTCACCGGCGAAGTGGTCATCTCCTGTGACGGCTCCTCGCTGAGCGGCTGGCAGGTCACCTGGACCTGGCCGGGAGGGCAGCAGATCTCCCAGTCCTGGAACGGCACCTGCTCGCAGAGCGGCGCCACGGTGACCTGCACCAGCGCGTCGTGGAACGCCAACGTGCCGGACGGCGGCGAGGTCCGCGTCGGCTTCAACGCCAGCTACTCCGGCAGCAACCCCAGCCCGACGACCGTCACGCTCAGCTGACGGCCGTCCGGATGACCGGCGTCGGCCCGGCCCGCGCGAGGCGGACCGGGCCGCGCCCGCCGGTCCGCGCGTCCCCTCCCGCGGGCCGGCGGTCCCGGAGGTGCGGGACCGGGACCGGTTCACCGCCGCCGTGGGGCGGGTGCTGCGCCGGCTGCCCGGCTGCGCGCCCGGCCGCGTCGCCCGGCCGCGGCCGGGCGACGGCACGGAAGACACGGACGAACGGGACGGCGGCGGCTGCGCGACGGCGCGAAGCGCCCTGGCGCGGACGGCCGCAGCGGCCCGGGTCAGGCCGGGAACGGCTCCCGGTCCGGGTCCGGCCGGAGGGGGGTGCGGAACCACACGGCCTTGCCGTCGGCGGTCTCGGTGTAGCCGAGGGCGGTGGCGATCTGGCGCAGCAGCCACAGGCCGCGCCCGGTGGGGCTCTCCGGATCGGGCTCCTCGGCGGGGATGACCGGGATCGCCCGGGAGCGGTCGTGCAGCTGGACCAGGACGGCGTCGCCGGCGCGCAGCACGTGGAGCCTGCAGCGCGGGTCGGGGACGTGCTTGACCACGTTGCTGAGGAGTTCGGAGATGCCGAGCCGGGCCAGGCCGACCGCTTCCGGGGCGGCCCCCATGGACCGCAGCGCGCCGGCCACCTCGTTCCGCCATCGCTCGATCTCCCGGGGGCGGACCAGCAGGTCCCAGGCGTAGGAGCGCTGGTCTTCGGCCAGCGGTTCGGTGACGGACATCGGGTACCTCCAGCGCGGCGGCTGCGCATCGACGGGCAGCGCAGGCACTCCAGCATGGGGCGAAGTGGGAAACGGCAACAGAGGATTGAGTAAGAATCTGCATTTCTCACTCGTTCGAGTGGCGTCCCATGAGAACGCAGACTCGCACTCCGGGGCCGCGGGCACACTGGGCCCGCGCGAACGGAACGAGGAGGCGGGGATGGCCCGGCCAGTGGCGACGGTGCGCAGGTACCGGCTCGGCATGGAGCTGCGGCGGCTGCGGGAGCGCGCCGGGGTGACCCAGGACACCGCCGGCGCCTGCATCGATGCGGACGATTCCAAGATCAGCCGGGTGGAGAGCGGGCGCAGTCCGCTCAGCCGCCCCGAGCTGGTCGAACTGCTCCGGCTTTACGGCGTGACAGAGGATCACGCGGAGTTCACCGGCCTGCTGGAGCTGAACCGGGAGAGCCGGCGGCGCGGCTGGTGGCAGCAGCCCGGGGTGGCCGGCGGGCCGCTGGCGCAGCTGATCGATCTGGAGACCTCCGCGGCGACCGTTTTCGAGTTCAGCCCGCTGCTGGTGCCGGATCTGCTCCAGACGGAGCGCTACGCCCGTGCCGTGCTGAGCGGCGTCCCCGGCCCGCGCACCGGGACGGAGACGGATGCGGACGCGGACGCGGACACGGACGCGGATCTGGAGCGGGCGGTGCGGATCAGGATGCGGCGCCAGGAACAGCTGGTCCGCCCCGGCGGCCCGGCGCTGGTCTGCGTGCTGGACGAGGCGGTGCTGCACCGCCCGGTGGGCGGCCCCGCCGTGCACGCCCAGCAGTTGCGGCGGCTTGCCCGGCTGGCCGCCCGCCCGCGGCCGGCGGTGCGGGTGGTGCCGTATGCGCGCGGCGCGCACGCGGGCACGGCCGGCGCCGGCGGCGGCTTCCGCCTCTTCGGCTACCCCGGTCCGCCGCGCGCCGAGTACGGCTGCGCCGAGCAGCGCGACGGCCGGATGCTGATCCAGGACGGCGACGCGGCCCGCCCCTACCGGGAGGCTGCCGAGCAGCTTCGGCGGCATGCCCTGGGGCCGGCGGAATCCGCCGGGCTGATCGGGGCCGTCGCCGAGGAGATGGCCCGCCGGGCCTGAGCAGCGGGGCGCGGCCCGGCGGGCGGAGCGGGAGTGAGCCCCGCCGGGTCCGCGGGACCGGGGACGGCGGCGGGGCTCACCTCGCCGGGGCGGCTCCCTCCCTGTTCTGCCGCCCCGGGGCCTCATGGCGGTGGATGGGCGTTGGCCAGCAGCTGCTCGAAGTGGGCCGGGAACCAGTGTCCGGCCGGCGGCCCTCCGGGCAGCGCCCCGGTCGGACGCCCCCGGTGGCGGGGCGCGCACAGCGGGTCTGCCTGCCGCCCCCCGGTGTGGGGCCGGTACTCCCCGGAGCCGTCGGACTCCCCGGGCGGCCGGAGCCAGGCATAGGCGTCGACGCCCGGCTCCGGGCCCGCCGCCGGCCGCTCGCCCAGCCCTGCGCCCTGCTGGTTGCACCAGTGCGCGGCGCTGTGCCGCCGGTCCAGCCGGCTGCCGTCGACGTAGCTCTCCACATCGGTCGTCGGGGCCGCCCCGGCGGGCCGGGCGGGGCCGCCCCAGCCGTTGCGGGAGGTGTCGACGATCATCCCGATCCGGGAGCCGAAACCGTAGGTGATGAGCTGCCGGCGCAGGGCCCGGGCGTAGGAGAGTTCGCCGAGGTGGTGGTTCCCGTCGATCCACCGGGACTGGATGACCGGCGTGCCGCGCACGGTGTCGGTCAGTCCGAGGAACTGCTCCCGCAGCACGCCGTAGCCGGCCAGATTGACGGTGAAGCCGTGGACATCGGCGGGCCGGGCCCCGGCAGTGGTGGCGGCCTGGAAGAAGAGCTGGGCCATGGGGACATGGTCGTCCGGCCGGCCCAGTGCGCCGTGATGGCCGGCGTCCAGATAGCTGTAGACGTGGGGCAGGTCGCCCAGCCGGTCCAGCGCGTAGCCGATGCCCGCCAGGTAGTGTCCGTTGGACTTCATGGTCTCGCACAGCACGGTGGCCGCCTGCCGTGGCGGGGTGTTGAGCACCAGGCCGGTCAGCGCTTCCGGCTCCACCACGGCCACCACCCGGAGCGAGGCGTACGCCGGGTCGCCGAGGATGTCCGCGATCGGGTCGATGAAGCGGGTGCGGTAGCGGTCGATCTCCTCCGGGCCGAGTTCACCGTGCCAGGCCGGGCGGGCGCAGGAACGGCCGGGCAGGTTGTGCAGCACGAGCTGGATCAGGCCGGCGTCCTGGGCCAGTGCCTCGTCCAGATGGTCGCGCAGGCTCATGAAGCGGCCGCCCTCGCCGCCCGGTCCGTGGATCGACGCTTCGCTGTCGATCCAGACGGCGGTGGGCTCGCCGGCGACGGCTTCGCCGCCGGGATGGGCCTCGGCGCGGGCGGCCCATTCCGGATTGACGTAGACCCGGGCTCCGGCGTACGGGTTGTCCACGCGCGCGTGGTGGCTGCGGCCCGCACCGGAGGGCCGGCCGTCCCGGCCCTCCGCCCCCGAGGCGGGGGCGGCGACGGCCACCGCCAGCGCGGGGGCGGCGAGCAGTGCGGCGGCCACGGCGGTCACGGCGGCCACGGCCGGACGGCCTCTGCGGCGGCCCCGTCCCAGGCGCGATAACCAGTCGTCGAGAAGGGACATGCGGCGGGCCTCCTCACGTCGGACACGAACGTGAACGGGATGGGAGCGCTCCCAGCACCGGAACGTAGCACGCCCGTCACCCTCTGGCGAGATGCTGGACGCTTGCTGTTTCCGTGGGCCGCACATCTGACGGGACATCCCGGTCCGCCGCCGGCACGGGCGGCGACGGATTCCGGCGGCGGACCGGGGAGGGAGGAGGGCGGGACCGGAGCGCGTGCTCCCGGCGCGCGCGGGTCTCAGCGCCCCCGGGTGGCGCGGATCGTGTCGCGGTACCAGTGGCCGCTGTCCTTCACCGTGCGGCGCTGGGTGTCGTAGTCCACCCGCACGATGCCGAACCGCTTGGCATAGCCGTAGGCCCACTCGAAGTTGTCCATCAGCGACCAGGCGAAGTAGCCGCGGACGTCCGCGCCCGCCTGCCGGGCCGCCGCCACCGCCCGGATGTGCTGGTCCAGATAGGCGATCCGGTCGGCGTCCGGCACCGAGCCGTCGGCCGCCGGGCGGTCGTCGAAGGCCGCGCCGTTCTCGGTGATCACGGTGGGCAGTCCGTAATCGCGGTGCAGCCGCAGCAGCAGCGCGGTCAGTCCCTCGGGCACGATCTCCCAGCCCATGGCGGTGCGCGGCAGGCCGTGCGGCACGTCCCGCACCACCGGCCGGCCGTCCGCGTCCGTCTCCGCGCCGTGCTCGTCGGTGCCGGAGAAGCGGTGGCTGGAGTAGTAGTTGACGCCGAGCACGTCCAGCGGGGCGGAAATGGCCGCCAGATCGCCGTCGCGCACCGGCAGCCGCACTCCGCGGTCCGCCAGGTCGGCCACCACGTCCTCGGGGTAGCGGCCGTGCACCAGCGGGTCGAGATAGAGCCGGGTGCCCATGCCGTCCGCGCGCCGGGCCGCGGCCACGTCCGCCGGGGAGTCGGTGTGCGGCACGCCGTGGCCCAGATTGAGGGTGATGCCCAGTTCCAGGCCGGGGGCGGAGGCGGTCCCGGGCGCCCCGGGCGTCCCGGCCATCTCGCGCAGCCGCCGGGCGGCCAGTCCGTGCCCGAGCAGCAGATGGTGCACGGCGTGCATGGCGGCCCCGAAGTCCCGGCGGCCGGGCGCGTGTTCGCCCGTGAAGTAGCCCAGCCAGGCCGAACACCAGGGTTCGTTGAGGGTGGTCCAGTGCCGCACCCGGTCGCCGAGCGCGGCATGGGCGAGACCGGCGTAGTCGGCGAAGCGGTGGGCGGTGTCGCGGTGCGGCCAGCCGCCGGCGTCCTCCAGCTCCTGCGGAAGGTCCCAGTGGTAGAGGGTCACCCAGGGGGTGATCCCGCGCTCCAGCAGGGTGTCGACGAGCCGGTCGTAGAAGGCCAGGCCGCGGGCGTTGGCCGGTCCGCTGCCGTGCGGCTGGATGCGCGGCCAGGCCAGCGAGAACCGGTAGGTGTCCACACCCAGGTCCGCGATCATCGCCACGTCCTCGGGCATCCGGTGGTAGTGGTCGCAGGCGGTGTCGCCGTTCTCGCCGCCGGCCACGGCGCCGGGCACCCGGCAGAAGGTGTCCCAGATGGACGGGGTACGGCCGTCGGCGCGGGCGGCGCCCTCGATCTGGTAGGCGGAGGTGGCGACTCCCCAGCGGAAGTCCGCGGGCAGGCCGCCGACGGCCTGGGCGACGGGCCGTCCGGCGGGTGCGGTGGTGTGGGACGGGGCGGCGGTCATGAGTCTCCGAATCGCTGGTCGGTGTCGGTGTGCAGCCAGCAGGCGACCGTGCGGTCGGGGGCACGGTCCCCCGCGGGCGGCGCGGTGACGGCGGGTTCCGGGCCGGCCCCGGCGGCGGCCGGTGCGGCGGCGCCGGGGTCCGGGGTGGCGGGCCGGGGGACGGGAAGGAGCGGGGGCACGCGTTCCGCGCAGGGTGCGAACGCCCGGGGGCAGCGCGGGTGGAAGGCGCAGCCGGCGGGCATGGTCCGCAGGTCCGGCGGGGAGCCGGGGATGCCGGCCAGTTCCCGGCGCGGCCCGTGCAGCGCCGGGAAGGAGTGCAGCAGGCCGTGGCTGTAGGGGTGGAGCGCCGAGCGGTAGATCTCCCGGGCGTCGGCCTGTTCCACGATCCGGCCGCCGTACATGATGGCGATCCGGTCGGAGAACTCCACCAGCAGCGAGATGTCGTGGGTGATGAAGATGACGGAGAAGCCCAGCTCGGCGCGGAGCCGGGCGAGCCGGCTGAGGATCTGCCGCTGCATCACCACGTCCAGCGCGGTGGTGGGCTCGTCCAGGATGACCACCTCGGGGTCCAGGGCCAGCGCCATGGCGATCATCACCCGCTGGCGCATGCCGCCGGAGAGCTGGTGCGGGTAGCTGCCCAGCCGGTCGGCGGAGATGCCGACCAGGGCGAGGAGTTCGGCGGCGCGGGCGTGGCGGGCGGCCCGGCTCATGTCCGGGCGGTGTGCGGCGAGCACGTCGGTGAGCTGGCTGCGCACGGTGTGCACCGGGTTGAGCGAGTTCATGGCGCCCTGGAAGACGAGGGAGATCTCCCGCCAGCGGAAGGCGCGCAGTTGCTCGGGCGACAGGGCGAGGATGTCGGTGGTCCCGCCGTCCCGCGCGTGGTAGCGGACCTGGCCGCCGGTGATCACGCCGGGCGGCGGAAGCAGCCGGGTCAGGCCGTACGCCAGGGTGGACTTGCCGCTGCCCGACTCGCCGGCCAGGCCGAGGATCTCGCCGCGGCGCAGCGTGAGGTCGATGCCGGTGACGGCCCGCACGGCGTCCGGGCCGAGGCCGTAGTCCACGCTCAGGCCGCGGATCTCCAGCACCGCGCCACCGGCCCGGTGCCGCGCCGCCGTGTCCCGCCGCTGGTCCCGGTCCTGTTCCCGGGTGGTGGTCCCGCTGCTCATCGCTTCCGCTCCTCGCGCGCCGTGCCCGCCGTACCTGCCGTACCTGCCGTGCCTGCCGTGGCTGCCGTGCCTGCCGTGTCCGTCGCGCTGTCCCTGCCGGCCGGTCCGGTGACGCCGGTGACGACCGGGGTGAAGCCGACCCGCATCGCCACCCGGCGGTCCTGCCGGCCCGGGGTGCGCAGCCGGGGGTTGACGAACTCGTCGATGCCGAAGTTGATCAGGGCCAGGGCGGTGCCGAGCAGTGCGATGCACAGCCCGGCGGGCACGAACCACCACCAGGCGCCCTGCGCCAGTGCCTGGTTGGACTGCGCCCAGAACAGCACCGTCCCCCAGTTCCAGTGGGAGATGTCGGCGACGCCGATGAACGCGAGGGTGATGTTGGCCAGCACCGCGAAGATGACCGTGCCGATGAAGCCGGAGGCGATCACCGCGGTGAGGTTCGGCAGGAGTTCGAAGACCACGATCCGCCAGGTGGACTCGCCGGTGGCGCGGGCCGCCTGGACATAGTCGCGGTTGCGCAGCGAGAGGGTCTGGGCGCGCAGCACCCTGGCCCCCCAGGCCCAGCCGGTGATGCCGATGACCGCGGCGATGGCCAGGTCGCCGGTGTCCGGCAGGAAGCTGGCGATGATGATGATCAGCGGCAGCCCGGGGATGACCAGGAAGACGTTGCTGACCGAGGACAGCACCTCGTCCCCCTTGCCGCCCAGATAGCCGGAGGTGACACCGATCAGGATGGACAGCACCGAGGCGATCAGCGCGGCGGTGAAGCCGACCACCAGCACGCCGCGGGTGCCCACCAGGATCTGGGAGAAGATGTCCTGCCCGGTCTGGGTGGTGCCGAAGGGGTGGGCGAGGGAGGGCGGCTGGAGGATGTCGGAGGAGCGGGCGGACGGGTCGTACGGGGCGAGCCAGGAGCCGGTGACGGCCAGCAGCACGAACACGCCGATGATGGCCAGGCCGGTGGCGGTCTTGCGGTTGCGCAGGAAGCGCAGCCGGTCGCGGCGCCCGCGGGCGGGCGGCGGCGCGGCGCCGGCCACCGCCGTGCCGGTGGGCTGGGCAGCCATGGGTCATGCCTCCCGTCGGGTGCGTGGGTCGAGCATCAGATAGGCCAGGTCGGCCAGGAGGTTGGCGGCCAGCACGGCCAGCGTGACGATCAGGAAGACGCCCTGCATCAGCGGGTAGTCGTTGGCCACCACGCCCTGGAACAGCACGTATCCGATGCCGGGGTAGGAGAAGACCATCTCCACCAGCAGGGTGCCGCCGACGAGGAAGCCGATGGACAGGGCGAAGTTGGAGATGCTGGGCAGGATGGCGTTGCGGGCGGCGTAGGCGTACATCACCCGGCGCTCGGGCAGGCCCTTGGCCTGGGCGACCAGCACATAGTCCTCGGAGGCGACGGTCACCATCATGTTCCGCATGCCGAGGATCCAGCCGGCCACCGAGCTGATCACGATGGTGAGGGCGGGCAGGGTGCCGTGGTAGACGGCGCTGCCGATGAACTCCCAGCTCGCGCCGGGCACCAGGCCGTTGTCGTAGCCGCCGGAGGCCGGGAAGAGGGGCCACTGGACGCTGAGCACGGCGATGGCGATCAGGCCGAGCCAGAAGTAGGGGATGGCGGAGAAGAAGGTGGTGACCGGCAGCAGGGAGTCCAGCCAGGAGCCGCGCCGCCAGCCGGCCAGGATGCCGATGCCGGTGCCGGTCAGGAAGCTGAGGACGGTGGTGATGCCCATCAGGGTCAGTGTCCAGGGCAGGGACTGGCCGAGGATCTCGGACACTCCGGTGGGGAAGTAGGTGAAGGACGTGCCCAGGTCGCCGGAGAAGAGATTGCCCAGGTAGTCCAGGTACTGCTGCCACAGGGCGCGGTCCTGTTCCAGGCCGAACAGGGTGCGCAGGGAGTCGATGGCACCGGTGGAGAGCTGTCCCTGATAGCGGTTGATCAGCGCCTGCACCGGGTCGCCGGGCATCAGCCGCGGGATGAGGAAATTGAGGGTGATCGCGGCCCAGGCGGTGGCCAGGTAGAAGGCGATCCGCTGCAGCAGGTACTTCACGCCGGCGCACCCGCCTTCCGCGGCACAGCGGTCGCCCCGGTGTCCCCCGCCTCGCCGGTCTCTCCGGTCTCCCCGGTCTCGCCGGTCTCGCCGCCGGTGGTGCCGCCGCCGTCGTCGTAGAGCCAGCAGGCGGCCCAGTGCCCGGGCGTCTCCAGTGCGAAGCGGGGCGGGGTCCGGCTGCGGCAGCGCTCCATGGCGTGGGGGCACCGGGGGTGGAAGCGGCAGCCGGCCGGCGGGTCGATCAGGCTGGGCGGCTCGCCGTTGCCGCCTTCCCGCTCCCCGGCCTCGCCGTCCACGGCGGCCGGTCCGCCGTCCCGGCCGGTGATGCGGTCGGGGTCCGGTGCGGAGGCGATCAGCAGCCGGGTGTAGGGGTGCGCGGGCCGCTGGGTGACGGTCTCGCTGTCGCCGCCCTCCACGGTGCGTCCGGCGTACATCACCAGGGTTTCGTCGGCGAAGTAGCGGGCCGAGGCGATGTCGTGGGTGATGTAGAGGATGGCCAGGTCGAGGCGTTCCTTGAGGTCGCGCAGGAGGTTGAGGATGCCGAGCCGGATGGAGACGTCGAGCATGGAGACGGGTTCGTCGGCGAGCAGCACCTCGGGGTCGGCGGCCATGGCGCGGGCGATGGCCACCCGCTGCCGCTGCCCGCCGGAGAGTTCGTGCGGGAAGGAGTCCAGATAGCGGCCGGGCGGGGTGAGATGGACCCGTTCCAGCAGGCCGGCCAGGGCCTGTTCGCGTTCCTGGCGGGTGCGGCCGGCCCGGCCGTGGATGCGCAGCGCGCGGGTGAGGTGGTAGCGCACGGTGTGCACGGGGTTGAGCGAACCGAACGGGTCCTGGAAGATCATCTGGACCCGCTTGCAGTAGGCCCGGAAGGCACGCCCGCGGTGCGCCCGGGCCGGCCGGCCGGCCAGCAGCAGTTCCCCGGAGGTCGCCGGGTGGAGCTGGGCCAGCAGCCGGGCGATGGTGGACTTGCCGGAGCCGGATTCGCCGACCACCGCGGTGACGGTGGAGCGCCGCAGCCGCAGCGACACGTCGTCCACGGCGTGCACCACGGGGCGGACGCGGGGGCGGGCGGCCAGGCTGCGCAGCGAGCGGCGGACCGGGAAGTGCTTGGTGAGCGCCCGGGCCTCCAGCACCACGTCGGGCGGGGAGCCGGGCGGGTCGGTGGTCGTCTTCTCGGACATGGCGCGGGGGTTCTCCTGCCGGCTACGGGGAATGGGGGCACGGGGTTGGGGACGGCCGGGGGCGGGCCGGGAGGGCGGGGGCCGGCCGGCCGGGAGCCGCGAGGCGGGGAGGCGGGCCTCGGGGGAAGCGGGTCCCGGCCGGACCGGGCGGGACGGGGCGGCGGCCCCGTCCTCAGGAGGCGGGCCTGAGGTGCAGCACCACGTCGAGGGCGTTGCGCTGGGTGGGCTGCGGCGGACCGTAGGGGTCGGATTCGTCGGGCCAGCCGACCCAGTTCCTGGTGGAGTATTCGGCGCCGACCGGGCCGGCCACGGTCGGGATCACCGGCGCCTCGTTGACGAGGATGCGCTGGATCTCGCGCAGCGCCTCGGTGCGGGTGGCCTCGTCGGTGGCGGTGGCGTACTCGTCCAGGGCCCGGTCGGCGTCCTCGTTGCGGAAGCGGCCGAAGTTGCCGCCCGGGGAGGCCTCGCCCAGCGGACGGTAGAGGTCACCGTTCATCATGTGGTGATACATGTCGTACGGGGTGGGGCCGGTGTTGGCCCAGTGCAGGACCGCGTCGAAGTCGCCGGTGTCCACGGCATTGCGCCAGGCGTCCACGGTCTGGGTCTCCACCTTGGCCTCGATGCCGATTTCCTTGACGTTGTCCTGGATGATCGACAGCGCGGTGAGGTAGTCGGACCAGCCGGCCGGGTCGGTCAGGGTCATGGTGACCGGGTCGCCGTCCGGGTCCTTCAGGGTGCCGTCGGAGAGCTCGTAACCGGCATCGGCGAGTTCGTCCTTGGCGGCCTGCACGTCCGGCTCCTGCACCACGCCGGCGAACTCGGGGGCGAGGAACGGCTCACCGGCCGGGAGCGGCAGGCCGGTGGGGTTCTCCAGGGCCGGGTAGAGGCCGGCGTGCGCCTGCTCGTGGATGGCCTGGCGGTCGATCACCTTGGCGATGGCGCGGCGCAGCGCCGGGTCGTCGAAGGGCTCGCGCTCGGTGTTGATCCACAGGCCATGGATGCCGAGGCCGGTGGGGAACCACAGGTGGTGGTGGTCGGGGTCCTTGGCGATGTAGACGTCCTGGTAGTCCGGCATGAAGACGAAGGACCACTCGGTCTCGCCCTTGGCCAGCGAGGTGGTCTGGGCGTTGTTGTCGTTGAAGGAGGTGTAGCGCAGCTCCTTCACCTCGGGCAGGTCCTGCCAGTAGGAGTCGCGGCGGACCAGGGTGACGGTCTGCGGGGTGAAGGACTTCAGGGTGTAGGGGCCGGTGCCGACCGGCTCCTTGTTGTCGTAGGTCTCCGGGTTCTCGATCCCGGACCAGATGTGCTCGGGGACGATGTAGGTCTCCAGGATGCGGGCCTGGTTGACGAACTGCGGCTCGCCGAAGGTGACGTGGACGGTGTCACCGTCGACGGAGATCTCCTGGTACGGGATCGAGTGCAGGTTGAGCGCCGGGGTGTCCTTGATCATCTGGAGGGTGAAGGCCACGTCCTGGGCGTCGAACTTCTCGCCGTCGGACCACTCGGGGCCGTCCTGCACGGTGAGGGTGAGCTCCGTGAAGTCCTCCGACCAGGTGTACTCCTCGGCCAGCCAGGGCTTGGGCGCCTGATCGGGGCGGATGACGTTGGGCATGGCCAGCGGCTCATAGATCATGGCGCGGTAGCCGAGCGAGGCGCCCGCCGAGGTCTCCAGCAGCGGGTTGCTGTTGTTGGTGAGCGGGCCGTTGGGCATGCCGACGTTGAGGACGCCGCTGCCGCCGTTTCCGCTGCCGGACGCCGTGGTGGCGTCGGAGCAGCCGGCCAGCAGGCCGGCGGCCAGGATCGCGGCCGTGAGGGCGGCGGTGGTGCGGGATCTTGTCCGGAGTCTCATGGGGTGTGCTCCCGGTTGGTGTGGTGCGAGGGGCGGGGCCGTGGCGCCGGTCCGGCGGCCGTCAGTGGTTTCTGTGGTGCTGCCGGCGCCGGTGCTCGTGCTGGTGATGTTGCTGGTGCTGCTGATGTTGCTGGTGAGGTTCTGCAGGGCGGGTGGTGCTTCACCGGGTGGGGGCCGGAGACAGGGAGGGGCGGGCCGGCCGCCCGGCACGGAGCCGGGGCCGGCCCCGGCGAGCGGGCCGACGGCGGGGGACCGGGGCGCGGGCGGCGCCACCGGGCGGGGAAGGACGGGGCGGGATCAGGCGGGTGCCGAGGCCCGCACCACCAGTTCGGTGGGAAGGACCACGGGCTCGGGAGTCAGCGGCGTGCCCGACAGATGGCCGAGCAGCATCCGGGCGGCGGTCTCCCCCATCTCGTGCATCGGCTGCCGCACGGTGGTGAGCTGGGGGTCGACCGAGATGGCCAGCGGCAGGTCGTCGAAGCCGACCACCGCGACATCGTCCGGGACGCGGAGCCCGGCGGCGCGCAGGGCGCGCAGCGTGCCCACCGCGGCCTGGTCGTTGAGGGCGAAGACGGAGTCGAACCGCCTGCCCTCGGCCAGCGCCCGCTCGACCGCGGCCTGTCCGGAGGGCAGGGTGAACTCGCTGTCCAGGATCAGCTCCGGGCGCAGCGCCACGCCGCTTTCGGCGAGCACGCCGCGGAAGCCGGCCAGCCGGTCCCGGACGCAGCCGAACTGCCGCGGGCCGAGCACCACCATGGGTGCGCGGCGCCCGCTGTCCAGCAGGTGACGGGCCGCCGCGGCTCCGCCCTCGGTGTTGGTGGTGGCGACCGAGGGCAGGGCGGGCCGCTGCCCCTGGTCGTCGATGATCACCATCGGCAGTCCCTGGCGGTGCAGGGTCTGGATGGCGGGCATGGTGTCGCCCGGGACGATGGCGAGCAGTCCGTCGAAGGCCCGGGCCGACACCTGGCCGGTGAACTGCGCCATGGACGCCTCACCGCGGTTGCAGGTGAAGAGCAGCAGACCGTAGCCGTGCGCCTCCACCACGTCGGCCACGCCCTGGAGCATCTCGCTGACCCAGGGCCAGGTGAGCGAGGGCACCAGGATGGCCAGCGTCTGGCTGCTGCCCCGGGCCAGGTTGACACCGCGTGAGCTGGGCACGTAGCCCAGGTCGGCGATCACCGTGCGGACCCGCTCGGCGGTCTCGGTGTCGACCTCGTCCTTGCCGTTGAGCACCCGGGAGACCGTGGTCTTGCTGACGGCCGCGGCGCGGGCGACGTCGGCGATGGTGACGCGCATGAGGCTCCCTGGTGTCGTCGGTCCGGCCCCGGACGGGCCCTTGCGGGCACGGCCGGGGTGCGCCGCGGGGCGGCGCCCGGCCCCGCCGGAACCGGTTCCGGGACCGGTGCCGGAACCGGTTCCGGCGGTGCTGGCAGCGCAGTCAACTCTCGCCCGGCCGAGTCGTCAAGACATCACGCGGAAACTTCTCAGAGAGCGCTCCCTGTGGCGATCAAGCTTCAACAACCAAAATCAACCCGACGCGTACGCATCAACGACACCCCGGCCGGCCCGCCCGGAAGCTCTCCCCGGCCCCTCATCACCGCAGGTCACTCAGCATCCGCCCGCATCCTCTCGGGCGCCCCGGACAGCCGGGCCCACCAGGGGTTCGGCCTCGCGGGGCGCCCCACCGGACGCGGAGCGCCGATCACGGCGACCAGCTCGACATTTTGCCGAAACGTCACCGAGAGAGCGCTCCCCGACGAGGCCCCCGGAGGAGCCGGAACCCCCCGCCGAGTTCCGGGACTGAACGCGGCGGGTTGACGCCCACAGGGCCCATACCTATGTTCCGGTCGAGAGAGCGCTCTCTGATGGATCTTCCCGTTCGCCGAGCCGCCCCGGTGCCGGCCCGCTCGCACTTCGCGATCGCGAGCCGTCCGGGATGGCGTACCCCCCACCGCGAAGGAGAGCTCGCCCATGTCCCTGTCCCCGCCGTCCGCCGCACCGCAGGATTCCCCGCGGCCACGCCGCGCCCGCCGCACCCGGCTCCGCCGCCGGGCCCTGGCCGCTGCCCTGACCGCCGCTCTGCTGGCCCTGGGCCAGGCCGTGTTCGGCAGCGCCAGCGCCCGGACCGCCCCCGGGACGTCCGCCTCCGCCCCGCAGGCGGACCCCGCCGACATCGTCCGGGTCGCCGAGTTCCTCGCCGAGTGCGACTTCAGCCACCGCCTGCCCGACGACCCGATCGTGGCGCCCGGCAACCCCGGCGGTTCCCATATGCACAGCTTCTTCGGCAGCCGGGTCACCAACGCCCACACCTCGCTGGCGGATCTGGTGGCGTCCGACTCCACCTGTGATCCGGCGATCGACGTCTCCGCCTACTGGGTCCCGACCCTGTACGACGGCGACCGGCCGGTGGAGCCCGCCGGCGCGACCTTCTACTACCTCGGCGAGGGCGTGCACCCCGACGTCACCGCCCGGATCCGGCCGATGCCGCTGGGCCTGAAGATCGTGGCCGGCGACGCCCGCGCCACCGGCCCGGACGACCCCGACGTCAGGGCCCGCTGGTCCTGCCTGCACGCCGGCCACGTCCCGCCCTCCAAGGACTTCGTGACCTGCCCGCCCGGCACCATGCTGGAGTCCTACCTCGACTTCCCGCAGTGCTGGAACGGCACCGATCTGGACTCGCCGGACCACAAGAGCCACATGGCGTATCCGGTGAACGGCCGCTGCCCGGACACCCATCCGGTGCCGGTGCCCAAGCTGCGCCAGGTGCTGCGCTACCCGGTGAACGGCGACCCGTCCGGTCTGCGGCTGGCCTCCGGCCCCGGCCACACCATGCACGGCGACTTCTTCAACGCCTGGCCGGAGGCCGAGATGGAGCGCCGGGTGCGCGACTGCATCAACCCCGTCATCAAGTGCGGCACCGACGGCCGCCCCTGACCCCGGCCGGCTCCCGCCACCACCCCCGCCCGAACCCCCCGCACCCGAAAGGACCAGGACGAGATCATGCACAGCACCCCGCCGGTGACCACACCGGCACCGGGCCGCCTCCCCGCCGCACGGCGCAGACGGCGACGCCCGCGCCTGCTCGCGGCCGGCCTCGCCGCCCTGGTCGCCGCCCTCGGCCTCACCCCGCTGACCGCCGGGACCTCCTCGGCCGCACCGGTGAACGTGGCCGAGGGCAGCACCGCCACCGCCTCCTCCCAGGAGAACGCGGCCTTCCCGCCCTCGGCCGCCGTGGACGGCGACCCCGGCACCCGCTGGTCCAGTTCCTTCGCGGACAACCAGTGGCTCCAGGTGGACCTCGGCGCCCCGGCCGCCGTCACCGGCATCACCCTGCGCTGGGAGACCGCCCACGCCCGCGGCTACCGCATCGAGATCTCCGGCGACGCCCGGACCTGGACCACCCTGCACCAGACCGGCACCGGAACCGGCGGCACCGAGACCCTCGACGTCACGGGCACCGGCCGCTACGTCCGGATGTACGGAACCGAGCGTGCCACCCCGTGGGGCTTCTCGCTCTGGGAGTTCGAGGTCTACGCCGACGACGGAGGCACCGGGCCCGGTGACGAACGGCTCCTGTCCCACGGCAAGCCCGGCACCGCCTCCAGCTCCCAGCACGACTCGGCCTGCTGGCTGTGCGGCCCGGACAAGGCGCTGGACAGCGACCCGGCCAGCCGCTGGGCCACGGCGGCGGAGACCGGCTGGACCGACCCCGGCTGGATCGCCGTGGACCTGGGCGCTCCCGCCCGGATCTCCAAGGTCGTGCTCCAGTGGGACCCGGCGTACGCCCGCTCGTACCGGATCGAGGTCTCGGACGACGGCCGGACCTGGCGGAGCGTCCACCAGACCTCCGACGGCCGCGGCATGAAGGAGACCATCGCCCTCTCCGCCACCGGCCGCCATGTGCGGATGTACGGCACGGAACGCGCCACGCCCTACGGCTACTCCCTGTGGGAGTTCCAGGTCTACGGCACCGGCGGCGACCCGGTGGCCCCGCCGCCTCTGCCGCCCGACCCGGCCGAGCCCCTGGAACTCGTCTGGAGCGACGAGTTCGACGCCCCCGCCGGCACCATCCCGGACCAGTCCAAGTGGACCGCCGACTCGGGCGTCGGCCAGAACAACGAACTCCAGTACTACACCGAGAACGAGAACGCCCGGCACGACGGCGACGGCAACCTCGTCATCGAGGCCCGCCGCGAGGTGACCCCGGGGACCACCTGCCCGCGCGATCCGCTCTCCGGCAGCACCACCTGCCAGTACACCTCCGGCCGCATCAACACCCACGGCAGGTTCGACTTCACCTACGGCCGGGTGGAGGCGCGCATCAAGGTCTCCAGCACCCAGGGCCACTGGCCGGCGTTCTGGATGCTCGGCTCGTCCTTCTTCGACGAGGGAAGGCCGTGGCCGTACTGCGGGGAGATCGACATCATGGAGCACATCGGCTCGGAGCCGGGCCGCACCCACTCCACCCTGCACGCCCCGGCCTACTTCGGCGCCGGCGGCCACGGCTCCTCCTACGACCTCCCCGGCGGCGCCCGGTTCGACCAGGACTTCCACGTCTTCGCCCTGGACTGGAACAGCAGGGGCATGGTCTTCACCGTGGACGGCCACGTGGTCCACACCGTGGACCGGGAGGAACTGGAGACCAGCGTCGGCCCCTGGGTCTACGACGGCGAGTTCTTCCTGATCCTCAACAGCGCGGTGGGCGGCGACTGGCCCGGCCCGCCGGACACCGGCACCGTCTTCCCGCAGCGCATGCTGATCGACTACGTCCGCGTCTACCAGTGACCGGCTGACCGCCCCGAGGGGTGGCGGGGTGCCCGCCGGGCACCCCGCCACCCCTCCTCCCGTGACCGGGCCGGGCCCGCGGCGGGTGCCGGCACACACCCGCCACGCGTGCGGGACGACCCGTGCGGGCGACCCGTGCGGGCGACCCGTGCGGGACGACTCTCAGGCACTGGCGCGGGTGATCAGGGTGGGATGGAAGACCACGGAGGGCGGCAGGCCCTCGCCGGACGAGATGCGGCGCAGCAGCAGCCGGGCCATTTCCGCGGCCATCTCCTCCACCGGCTGGCGGACCGTGGTCAGCGGCGGGTCGCAGGCGACGGCCACGGCGTTGTCGTCGAAGCCGACCACGGCCACGTCCTCGGGGACCCGGCGGCCCAGCCGGTGCAGGGCGGCCAGCGCGCCCACCGCCATCAGGTCGGAGGCGGCGAAGACGGCGTCCAGGCCGGGGTGGTCAGCGATCAGCCGGCGCATGCAGTCGGTGCCCGACTGCTGGGTGAAGTCCCCCTCCGCCCAGGGCACATCCGGCTGGCCGTGGGCGGCCATGGCGGTACGGAAGCCGGCCAGCCGCTCCTGCCCGGCGGGCATGTCCAGCGGCCCCGCGATGGTGACGACCCGGCGCCGCCCGCCCGCCGCCAGGTGGTCGGCGGCCATCCGGGCGCCGGTGAACTGGTCCAGGTCCACATAGGTGACCGGCACCGCGGAGGCCGGGCGGCCGGCCAGCACCACCGGCAGGCCGGTCTCGGCCAGCCGGCCGGGAAGCGGGTCCTCGGCGTGCGAGGAGATCAGCACCACGCCGTCGACGTGGCCCTGCTGGAGGTAGCCGATGAGCTGCTCGCGGGAGGTCTCGTCGTCGGTCAGCATCAGCATCATCTGCACACCGCGCGGGCGCAGCACGCCCAGCAGGCCGGTGACCACCCGCCCGAAGTAGGGGTCGGTGAACATCCGCCCGACGAACGGCCCGGTCACCTCCCGCTGCTCGCGCTCGGAGATGACCAGGGCCACGGAGTCGGTGCGGCGGGTGACCAGGGACCGGGCGGCGCGGTTCGGCACATAGCGGGTCTCGGCGATCGCCCGCTCGACCACCTTCCGCAGTTCCGGGGCGACCGTGGGCTCCCCGTTGATCACCCGGGAGACGGTGGCCCGGGACACCCCGGCGACCCGGGCGACCTGTTCGAGCGTGACGGGCCGGGGCGGGCCGGAGGCGGCGGGAGAAGGGGCGGGAGAGGGGGCGTCCGAGGGCACGGTGCCTTTATACCGCCCGGTGGGGCGGCCGGTGGCGGGTTCCGGCGGGCGGTGTCCGGCCCCGGACGGGGGCGGGGCCGGACACCGCCGGAGCGGGGGTCTCAGACGGCGGTGCCCATGACCGGGGCCTCGGCGGGCCCGGCGGTTCCCGCGGCGTTGGCGGCGGCGGCCGTGCGCTGCACGGGCAGCGAGCGGGGCAGCACCGGCCGCGGGGTGTGCACCGTGGCGTAGTCGGCGCCCAGCCGCTCCGGCGTGAGATCGCCGGGCTCCTCGCCCAGCGCCAGCCGCAGGGCCGCCCACGGCACGTTGACCCCGCACCGGGAGAGCTGGTGCAGGCCGCCGGCCGGGCGGGTGTTGATGTCGAGGAGCACCGGCTCCCCCCGGTACATCCGGAACTGGACATTGCTCAGATGGTGCACGGCGAAGGTCTCCACCAGTCTCCGGGCCGGCTCCACCCAGGCCGGGTGCAGGGTGAAGCCCCGGCGGCGGCCCTTCTTCGTCCGGCCGGCGGCCAGCCGGGCCCGGCCGTCCGGCCCGGTCAGGCAGTCCACGGACACCTCGGGCTCGTCCAGCCGCGGCATGACCAGCCAGTCCACGGGCCGCCCGGTCTGCCCCAGGGCCTGCACCACCAGGTCCAGCGGCACATAGGAGCTGGGATAGCCGGTGAGGTGGAGGAGGGAGAAGGGCGTGCGGGTGATGATCCGGAAGCCCTCCCCGCCCGCTCCGGACGCGGGCTTGAAGCAGGCCTTGCCCCCCTCGGCCTCGATCGCGTCGACCGCGGCGAGCAGCCCGTCGACGCCGGTCACCCGCCACCACGGCGGCACCGGCAGTCCGGCGGCGGCGGCGCTGCGGTAGGCGGCGTCCTTGTCCTCGAAGGCCCTGATGGCCTCGGCGGGCGGGGTGAGCAGGGCGGTGCCGAGGGCCTCGAACTCGGCGCGGTGGGCGGCGATGACGCCCTGGTGCCAGCGGGGGACGAACACGTCGATCCCGTTGCGGTGGCACTGGTCGAGGGCGTATTCGACGTATCCGGCCGGGGAGAGTTCCTCGGGCTCCAGGGCCGCGGTGTCGGCCGCCATCAGCACCGGCGAGTCCGGGTCGGTGTGGCTGGCGTGGACGGTCACGGGCCGGCCCTGCGGATTATCGCGCAACTGATCGATGAAGAAGACGTTCTCCGCGTACGTGCGGTTGAGCCAGACGCGTACGCGGTGTGCCATGTGGGCCGCCTTTCAAGTCGCTCGATGTTCTGTTCACACTGTTCGCTCCGCACCCTGCGGGCACGGCGAGGGAAGGCTCTGCCGAGCCGTCGTATGCGTCATGGGCGCGGTGTGCGCGGAGAGCCGGACGGAGGTGGTCGGGGCCGGGGCACACGGTGCGAGGGCGCGCACCGGTGACCGGATTCGGAGGACTTCCGCCCGGCGAAGAGTGTTACGAAGATCATAGGGCGCCCGGAGCCGTGCCACTGCTACGGCGGTGTTACGGATCGTCCGCGACCCTGCCCGTTTCACACGGAATATTACGAATACGCCATTCAGGTATCGAACACTGTTTTGCTACCCTTCCCAGATGCCGGCCGCCAGGTTCTGGCGCCGCGCAGACGCCGCATCCGAGGAGTTCCTCTTCCGTGAGTCACATACCGCCGCCGCCCGCCCGGCCTCCCCGCACAGACCGGCGCAGGCCCTCCTCCTCCCTCCGGGAACGCCTCACCTCCCTCCCCAAACCGGCACTGGTCGGCGGCGCGCTGGCACTGGGCCTGGGCGGCGTCTTCCTGGGCTCGCTCACCGTGAGCGGTGACACCGTGGCGGAGGGCACCACGGTGCTGGGCGTGGACATCGGCGGCCTCACCCCGGAGGCGGCCGAGGACCGGCTGTCCGAGGAGCTGGCGTCCCGGCTGGAGGAACCGCTGAAGGTCCGGGTCGGTCCCCAGCAGGACACCGGGCAGGACAGCGGGCAGGACACCGGGACGGCTGCGGAGACCGGGGAAGCCGGGGAAGCCGGGGACGGAACCTTCGAGGTGGACCCGGTGGCGGCGGGACTGGAACTGGACTTCGAGCAGACCGTGCGCCAGGCGGAGCGCCCCGGCCCGCTGGCCCGCCTGTTCGGCGCCGGGGGCGGCGAGCTGGAGCCGGTGGTGGCCGTCGACCGCGGCAAGGCCACCGAGGCGCTCAACACCGTGGCCGAGGAGAGCGGCACCGACCTGGTCGAGGGCGACATCGTCTTCAAGGACGGCCGGCCCGAGGCCGTCGAGCCCAGGGGCGGCACCACCCTTGACGTGGAGAACTCGGTCGACGCGCTGCGCGACGGCTATCTGCGCACCCCCGCCGGCGAGGCCGTGGAGCTGCCGGTCACCGCGGCCGAGCCGCGCACCGACGCCGCCGAGGTGCGGCGGGCGATGACGGAGTTCGCCGAGCCGGCGATGTCCGGGCCCGTGGTGCTGACCGCCGGGGACTCCCTGATATCCCTCTCCCCCGCCGCCATCGGTGCGCATCTGGACATGGAGCCGGACGAGACCGGCACGCTGGAGCCGGTGCTGGACGGCGAAGGGCTGGCCGAGGACGAGGCCGTGGCCGGGGCGATCGCGGAGGCGTCCACCGAGCCGGTGAACGCGGTGCTGGGGCTGGACGGCGACGCGGTCACGGTGGTCCAGGACGGCACGCCGGGCCGGACGGTGGACACCGGGAAGCTGGCCGGTACCGTGCTGCCGCTGCTGACCAGGACGGGGGCGGACCGCTCGGCCCCGGCGCCGGTCACCGAGGTCGAGCCCGAGCTGAGCGCGGACAACCTGGACGAGCTGGGCATCACCGAGAAGATGTCCTCCTTCACGGTCTACTTCGACCCGGCGCCCTACCGGATCACCAACATCGGCCGGGCCGCGGAGCTGATCAACGGCTCGCTGGTGAAGCCGGGCGAGGTGTGGAGCTTCAACGAGACGGTCGGCGAGCGCACCGCGGCCAACGGCTTCGTGGAGGGCGTGATCATCCTCGACGACCGCTACCAGAAGGCGCAGGGCGGGGGCGTCTCGGCGGTCGCCACCACCATGTTCAACGCGGTGTTCTTCGCCGGGGTGAAGCCGGTGGAATACGGAGCGCACTCGTTCTACATCGAGCGCTACCCGGAGGGCCGGGAGGCCACGGTGGCCTGGGGCCACCTGGACAACCGCTGGGAGAACGACTCGGGGAACTCCGTCTACATCCTGGCGAGCTCCACGGACTCCTCGGTGACCATCACCTTCCTGGGCACCAGGAAGTACGACGAGGTGGAGGCGGTGACCGGGCCGCGCACCAAGGTGGTGGAGCCGGAGACCCGGGTGAACACCGACGAGGAGTGCGTGCCGCAGCCGCCGCTGGAGGGCTTCGACATCTCCGTGGACCGGGTGTTCCGCAACGACGGCGCCGAGGTCAAGCGGGAGACCTACAAGACCCACTACACCCCGCGCGACGAGGTCGTCTGCAAGCCCGAGGAGGAGGCGGAGGAGGAGAAGCCCGAGAAGCCGGACCCGGCCGCCGACGAGCACATCGCCGAGGCCGAGGAGACCGCCGGCGGCTCCGGCGGCTGATCCCGCCGCCACGCGACGGTCCCCGGGGCATTCCCCCGGGGACCGTCGCCGTCTGCGCCCCTCGGGGCGCGGGCGCGGGGGTGCGGGGGCCGGCCCGGTCCTCAGCCGCCGCGGCCGGTCCCCGCGCCGGCCGCCCGGTTGTCCCCTCCGCCCCCCGGAAGGGACCGCCGGGCGGCCGGGGTCTCACACGCTGAGCGCCTCCCGGACCCGCTCCGCCGCGCCCTCGTCGTTGGCGCCCGAGGAGGTGACCCGCCCGGCCTCCAGCACGGAGTAGCGGGCGGCGGCGCGGAGCGCGAAGTGCACATGCTGCTCCACCAGCAGCACCGAGAGCGACCCGCCGGCCGTCAGGTCCAGCACGGTCTGCTGGATCTCGGCGACGACCGAGGGCTGGATGCCCTCGGTGGGCTCGTCCAGCAGCAGCAGTTTCGGCCGGGTGATCAGCGCCCGTGCGATGGCCAGCTGCTGCCGCTGCCCGCCGGAGAGCAGCCCGGCCGGGCGGCCGGACAGCTCCCGCAGCACCGGGAAGAGGTCCAGCGTCTCCGCCATGGCGGCCCGGCCGCCCCGGTGGCCGTCGGCCACCAGCCGCAGGTTCTCCAGGGTGGTGAGCTGCGGGAAGCTCTGCTGCCCCTGCGGCACGTAGGCCATGCCGCGCCGCACCCGCTGGTGGGCGGGGAGCCGGGAGATGTCCTCGCCGTCGAACCGGATGGTGCCGCGCTGCGGCTTCAGCAGCCCGACCGCGGCGCGCAGCAGGGTCGACTTGCCGGCGCCGTTGTGCCCGAGCACCGCGGCCACGCCGCCGGCGGGCACGGTGAGGGAGACTCCGTGCAGCACGGTGGAGCGGCCGTAGCCGGTGGTCAGTCCGTCGATGTCCAGCATCATGCCTCCGCTGCTCCGGCGGCCGTCGCGGCCCGCGGCGTGACGCCGGGCGTGGCGGCGGCAAGGGTGTCCGGGACGGTCCCGGGCGGCTGTCCCAGGTAGACCTCCTGCACCCGCGGGTCGGCCTGCACCTTTGCCACCGTGCCCTCGCTGAGCACCCGCCCGGCGTGCAGCACGGTGACGGAGGAGGCGAAGGCGCGCAGGAAGTCCATGTCGTGCTCGATCACCACCACGGTGCGGTCGCCGCCGATGCGGCGCAGCAGGTCACCGGTGGCCTCGCGTTCCTCGTGGCTCATGCCGGCCACGGGTTCGTCGAGCAGCAGCAGCTGCACGTCCTGGACCAGCAGCATGCCGATCTCCAGCCACTGCTTCCTGCCGTGTGCCAGGGTGCCGGCCGGGCGGTCCCGGTCGGCGGTCAGGCCGATGGTCTCCAGCGCGCGGTCCACCTCCTCGGGGACGGCCCGCCGCCGGCGCAGCAGGGTGTGCAGCGGGCGGCGGGCGCCGGCCGCGATGTCCAGGTTCTGCAGCACGGTGAGGTTCTCGAAGACGGTGGCGGTCTGGAAGGTGCGGCCGATGCCGAGGCGGGCGATGCGGTGCACCGGGCGGCCGAGCAGTTCGTTGCCGCCGAAGCGCACCGATCCGGCGGCCCGGACCAGTCCCGTGACCGCGTCGACCAGGGTGGTCTTGCCGGCTCCGTTGGGGCCGATGAGGAAGCGCAGGTCGCCCGGGCCGACCCGCAGGCTGACCCCGTCGACGGCGCGGAAGCCGTCGAAGCTCACCCGCAGATCGGTGATCTCCAGGCTCTGGAGGCGGTGGTCGGTCGTCATGCGCCGGTCTCCTTCGCGGCGGTGGCGGGCCCGGCCTGCCCGGCCGACGGGGCGGGCGGGTCCGGGGCGGGCGGGTCCGGGGCGGCGGTCCGGGCGGGGCGGCGCAGCCGCGGCAGCAGCCTGCCCAGCGAGGCCAGGCCGCCGGGCAGGAAGGCGACCACCACGATGAACAGCAGCGCCTGGAAGTAGGTCCAGCCGGCCGGGAACTCCTCGGAGAGCGTGGTCTGCGCCCAGGCCACGGCGATGGCGCCGAGCGCGGCACCGACCAGGCTGGCGCGTCCGCCGATGGCGGCGCCGATGAGGAACTCGATGGAGGGCACGATCCCGATCAGGGCCGGGGAGATGATGCCCACCGCGGGCACGAACAGGGCCCCGGCCAGGCCGGCCATCACCGCCGAGTAGACATACGCGCCGAGCTTGACCAGGGCCGGGTCGTAACCGAGGAAGCGGACGCGTTCCTCGGAGTCACGGACGGCGACCAGCAGTTCGCCGTAGCGGCTGAGGAAGATCTGCCGGGTGAGGGCCATCAGGCCCAGCAGCACCCCGGCGATCAGGAAGTACACCAGCCGCTTGTTGACCGGGTCGAGCAGCGAGTACCCGAAGAATCCCTGGAAGTTGGTCAGGCCGTTGGTGCCGCCGGTGGTGGCCTGCTGTCCGATGAGCAGCAGCGAGAAGGCCAGGGCCAGTGCCTGGCTGAGGATGGCGAAGTAGGCGCCGCGCACCCGGCGGCGGAAGACGAACCAGCCGATCAGCGCGGCCAGGGCGGCGGGCAGCAGCACCACCGCGGCCAGGGCGAGGACCGGACTGGCGAAGGGCACCCACCACCAGGGCAGGGTGTCGGAGTCGCCGTAGAGCAGCATGAAGTCGGGGAGCCGGCCGGGGCCGGCGTCGGCGAGCTTCATGTGCATGGCCATGGCGTAGCCGCCCAGGCCGAAGAACAGGCCCTGGCCGAGGGTGAGCATGCCGCCGCGGCCCCAGGCGAGGCTGATGCCGACGGCGACGATGGCGAAGCACAGGTACTTGGCGAGCAGGCCGAGCCGGAAGTCGCCGAGCACGGCGGGGGCGACCCCGAACAGCAGCAGGGCACCGAGGGCGAAGCCGAGCGGCGCCCGCCAGCGGGCGAGCCGGCCGGCCGGGGCCGTGCCGCCGTTCCTCTTCCCGTTGCCGCCGCCTCTGCCGCCGCCGCGCCCGTGGGGGGCAGTGGCCGCGGGGGCCGGGGACTCTGCGGTCGCTGTGTCGGATGTGGTGGCTGCGGTCATACGAGGCTCCGGGTGCGGAGGGTGGAGATGCCCTGGGGGCGCCACTGGAGGAAGGCGACGATGCCGACCAGCACGGCGACCTTGGCGACCGAGACGGTGGTGGAGTACTCCACCACGGCCTGCATCACGCCGAGCGCGAAGGCGGCGATGACGGCTCCGCGCAGCCGTCCGATGCCGCCGACGACGACCACCAGGAAGGCGTCGATGATCAGGTTGGTGCCCATGGTGGGCCCGATCGGGCCGACCAGGGTGAGGGCGACCCCGGCCAGTCCGGCCAGTCCGGAGCCGATGAAGAAGGTCACCCTGTCCACCCGGGCGGTGGCGATGCCGGACGCCTCCGCCAGGTCCCGGTGCTGCACCACGGCGCGGATGCGCCGGCCGAGCGGGGAGACGCGCAGGGTGAGGGCCAGGGAGACGAGCGCGGTCAGCGCCAGCGCCAGGATGAAGATCCGGTTGTGGGCCAGGCCGAAGGGGTGTTCGCCGCCGATGAGCCGGACGTTGCCGGTGAGCCATTCGGGGGCGCGCACCTGCACGTTGGGGGCGCCGAAGATGTCCCGGGCAAGCTGCTGGAGGAAGAGCGAGACGCCCCAGGTGACCAGCAGGGTGTCCAGCGGCCGGGCGTAGAGGCGCCGGATGAGGAGCCACTCCAGCAGCACGCCCATGGCGCCCGCCACCAGGAAGGCCAGCGGCAGGGAGAGCAGCAGGGAGGTGCCGGCCCCGCCGATGGACTGCTGGAGCACATAGGTGGTGTAGGCGCCGGCCATGATGAACTCCCCGTGCGCCATGTTGATGACGCCCATCTGTCCGAAGGTCAGGGAGAGGCCGAGCGCGATCAGGAGCAGCACCGCGCCGATGCTGATGCCGGTGAAGGACTGGCTGAGGATGACGGTCATGAGCCGCGCCTGTCGTCCTGGAAGTGGTCGGGGGGTGGGCCCGGGCGGTCCGGACGGGCCCGGGGCGCCGGGCCGGGGACGGCGGGGAGACCGTCGCCGGTTCCGGCGCCCCGGGCTGCGGGTGCCCGGGGCGGGCGGGGGGTGTGCCTCGGGTGTGCCGGGGCGAGGGGTCAGGGGCCCGGGGGCCGGGGGTGAGGGCTCAGGGGGTCAGGACAGGCCCTCGGCCCAGTCGTAGCCCTTGAGGTAGGGGTCGGGCTTGATCGGGCCGTCGGAGGACCAGACCTCGGTGATCAGTCCGTCCGCGCCGATCCTGCCGATGCGGTTGGTCTTGTGGATGTGCTGGGTCTCGCCGTCGATGGTCACCAGCCCCTCGGGGGCCTCGAAGGTGATGCCGTCGGCGGCCTCCCTGACCTTCTCCACGTCGAACGAACCTGCCTTCTCCACCATGGCCTTCCACAGGTGGACGGAGGTGTAGGCGGCCTCCATCGGGTCGGAGGTGGGCTTGTCCTCGCCGTACTTGGCCTGGTAGGCGGAGACGAACTGCTCGTTCGCCGCGCCCTCGGTGGTCTGGTAGTAGTTCCAGGAGGTCAGCTGGCCCTCCAGATACTGGGCGCCGATGGACTTCACCTCTTCCTCGGCGATGGACACCGAGACCACCGGCATGGTCTCGGCGGTCAGCCCCGCGGAGGTGTACTCCTTGAAGAAGGCGACGTTGCTGTCGCCGTTGAGGGTGTTGAAGACCGCGTCGGCGCCGGAGGACTCCACCTTGTTGGCGATGGTGGCGAATTCGGTGGAGCCGAGCGGGGCGTAGTCCTCGCCGAGGATCTCGATGCCGTGGGCCTCGGCATACGCCTTGATGATCTTGTTGGCGGTGCGCGGGAAGACGTAGTCGCTGCCCACCAGGTAGAGGGACTCCACGCCCTCCTCGGCCAGGTAGTCCAGCGCCGGCACGATCTGCTGGTTGGTGGTGGCGCCGGTGTAGAAGATGTACGGCGACTGCTCCAGCCCCTCGTACTGCACGGGGTAGAACAGCAGCGCCTTGTTCTGTTCGAAGACCGGGAGGACGGCCTTGCGGCTGGCGGAGGTCCAGCAGCCGAAGACCGCGGCCACGCCGTCCTGGCGGATCAGCTTCTCGGACTTCTCGGCGAAGGTGGGCCAGTCGGAGGCCCCGTCCTCGCTGATCGGCTCGATCTGACGGCCCAGCACGCCGCCGTCCTCGTTGATCTCCTCGATGGCCAGCAGCAGCGCGTCGCGCACGGTGACCTCGCTGATGGCCATGGTGCCGGAGAGCGAGTTGAGCAGGCCGACCTTGACGGTGTCCTCGGTGATGTCCGCCTTGGCCCCGGGGCCTTTGCTCTCCTCGCCGGCCTTGGCGCCGCAGGCGGGGAGGGCGAGGGTACCGGCGATGACCAGGGCGAGGGCGGCCAGGCCGCGTCGTGAGGCTGTGGACATGAAACCTCCTGGCCCCGGGGCGGGGCGTGGAACGGTGCGGGCTTCGGCCGGGCGGCGGCGCCCGGCGGGGGATGGCCCACAGCTTCAAAGCAGGCTGTTTCACCGGGGTTTCGCGTCCATTAATACTTCCGTTCGGAAGTATCACGCCCGTTCGCCGCTCCACGCGTCGAGGTCGGCGGCCACCGAGAAGTCCAGGCCGTCCGCCTGCGCCAGATAGATCCGCTGCCGCACATGGCGGCCGGTCAGCCGCAGCAGGCCCCGGGCGCCTTCGTAACTCACCTGGTCGGCGGCGCGTTCGATGGCCGCCACGGCGGGTGATCCGGCCCGTGCGATCAGCGCGGCGAGCAGCAGCACGCCCTCGTAGCAGGACTCGCCCAGACTGCCGGGAGCAGGGGCGGTGAGACCGTAGCGGGCGGTGTAGCGGCCGTGGAAGTCCAGGGTGTCGGCGGTGGCCAGGGAGGCGAAGAAGCCGGCCGTGGAGTACAGGCCCTGGGTCGCCCGGGCGCCGCTGGCCATCAGCATGTTCTCGTCCATCAGGGTGGACAGCCGCAGCGTGCGCTGGTGCAATCCGCGGGCGGCGAAGGCCCGGTTGAAGCGCACCGCGTCGCTGCCCACCAGCAGCATCAGCACGGCGTCGGCGTCCGAGGTCTCGATCCGGCGCAGCACCCGCCCGAAGTCGCGGTTGCCCAGCGGGACGTACTCCTCGCCGCAGACCCGGCCGCCGGCCGAGCGGATGTAGCGGTGCGCGGCCCGGCTGGTGCGGCGGGGCCAGACGTAGTCGTTGCCGACCAGGAACCAGCGGCGGACCCGCAGCTCGGCGGCGAGCAGCCGGACGGCGGGCAGCAGCTGGCTGTCCGGTGTCTCGGAGGTGAGGTAGATCCCCTCGGTGCGTTCGCCGCCCTCGTAGAGTGCCGTATACACATAGGGCACCCGGCCGGCGATGCGCGGCGCCACGGCCTGCCGGACCGAGGAGATGTGCCAGCCGGTGACGCCCTCCACCAGGCCGGAGCCGACCAGGGCGGCCACCTCGTCGGCCACCCGCCCGGGCGGCCCGCCGCCGTCCACCGGCACCAGGTGCAGCTCGCGGCCCAGCACACCGCCGGCCGCGTTGACCTCCTCGGCGGCCAGTCCGGCACACAGCTCACAGGCCGGGCCGAAGATCCCGGCGGGCCCCTGGGCGGGTATCACCAGCGCCACCCGGAGCGCGCCGGCGTCCGGCAGCAGCGGGCGGCCGTCCGCCGCCGCCCGCTGTGTCCACCGCATATGCCCCGGTGCTCCCCCACCGCGCTCCATCGGCCCATGATGGCGGGTTTGTACGATGGTTGCCCCACCGGACCGAGGAGCGAGATGTCATGACGTCTGCCCGGCGCCCCCAGAATCTGTACGGGCTGCTGGCCCGGGCCGAGCGGCTCGCCGCCCGCCAGGTCCGTGAGGTGCTCGACGAGTCCGGCTGCACCGTGGAGGCATGGCGGGTGATGTCCCTGCTCGCAGGCGGGCAGGGACACCGGATGTCGGCGATCGCCGAGCACGCGCTGCTGCCGCCGCCCACCCTCACCCGGCTGATGGACCAGCTCGTGGACGACGGCCTGGTGCACCGCCGGATCGATCCGCTGGACCGGCGGCGCATCCTGGCGTATCTGACCCCGCGCGGGGAGGACTGCTGGAAGCGGCTGGACGAGCGGGTGCGCGAACGCTGGACGTCCCTCCCCGGCAGCGGTGACGACGCGCTGCTGGCCCTGCTGCTGGAGCGTCTGGTCGCCGGCCTGGAGGCGGTCCGCGAGAGCTCCTCCGACGAGGACCGGCCGGCCGCCGCCCCGCTGCGCGGCTGAGCCGCGGCCCGCGCACCGTCCCCTCCTGCCGTGTGGACCTGCCGCCACTGCGGCGATATGTCGTGTTTTATCACACTTGCGACGTTACCCTACGCAACAAGAGGGTGACGTGGCGGCACCGGCGGTTTCGCGGCACGGAGCCGCCCGTCTCTCCACCCCCCACAGGAGGAGTGACGTTGTCCGACACCACACGACGCGGCTTCCTCGGCATCGCCGGGATGGCCGCGGCGGTCGCCGGCGGCGCGACCGCACTGCCCACGATCTGCGCCGGACCGGCCCGCGCCGACGCCGGTCCGGAGACCGGTCCCGCCGAGCTGCCCATCGTCAACCGTCCGGACCACCCCGAGGCCGTCTATCCGCCGGGCGCGGCCCGCACCGCCTACGCCGAGCCGCTGAACGCCACGGTCGACTGCGCGCTGACGGGACGGGAGGACCTCTGAGCATGGCCACCTTCGTCACCCGCGCGCAGTGGGGTGCCCGCGCGCCGCGCAGCCGGAACACCAGCATCACCCCGCAGAACGGCGGGGTGACCATCCACCATGTCGGCGGCACCCGCACCGCGCAGTCCAGCCACAGCAACTGCGCGGGCCAGGTGCGGAGCATCCAGAACCAGCACATGGACGGCAACGGCTGGGCGGACATCGCGTACAGCCATCTCACCTGTGTGCACGGCTATGTCTTCCAGGGCCGCGGGGAGGGCTATCGCACCGCGGCCAACGGCACCGACGCGGGCAACCAGAACTGGTACGCGGTGTGCGGCCTGACCGGCGGCACCTCCGGCAACTACGACACCATGACCGCCGCGCTGCGCGACGCCTTCCGCCTGGCGGTGGCCCGGCTGCGCTCCTTCGGCGGCGCGGCCACCGCCATCAACGGCCACCGCAACCACCTGGCCACCGACTGCCCGGGCAATCTCTACACCTGGGTGCAGAACGGAACCCTGGCCCCGAGCGGCGTCCGGACGCACACCGTACGGTCCGGCGAGACGCTGTATGCGATCGGAAAGCGCTACGGCGTCTCCTGGACGGCCATCGCCGCGTCCAACGGCATCCGCGAGCCGTACACCATCTACGTCGGACAGCGGCTGATGATCTCCTACTGACCGCCTCCACGTTCTCCCGCTTCCCGCCCCCCTTCCCCACCGTCCCGCTTCCCCGCTGTCCTGCTTCCCCGTCCCGTGCCCCGCGGGCGGTGCCGGGCCTCTCCCCGCGCACCGCCCGCGATGCTACGTTCATGCGTGGGAGCGCTCCCGTACATGCCCTCCGCCCGAACCCCTGCCGCACGCATGTACCCGAGGAGAGCCGCCGCATGACCCTCCTGCCACGCCGCATCGGACTGGGCGCGCTGGCCGCCGCCCTGCTCGCCCTGCCGGGCCTGGCACTGACCGGCGCCGCACCGGCCGCCGGCGCCGAGAGCCCGCCCCCGCCCGCCGCCCGCGCCGACAACCCGTACGACGGCGCCCGGCTCTATGTGAACCCCGAGTGGTCGGCCAACGCCCGTTCCGTCCCCGGCGGCGCCGCCGTCGCCGAGCAGCCCACCGCTGTGTGGGTGGAGCGCAGCTCCGCCATCTTCGGGCCGGACGTGCTCGCCGGACGGACCATGAGCCTGGCGGACCACCTGGACGAAGCGGTGGCCCAGGGTGCCGACCTGATACAGATCGTGCTGCACGGCCTGCCCAACCGCTCCTGCTGGCGGCTGGACTCGGACGGCGAGTGGCCGTCCGGCGAGCTGCACCGCTACCGCAGCGAGTTCATCGACCCGGTAGCGGAGCTGCTGGCCGACCCCGCCTATGCCTCGCTCGACGTGGTCGCCGTGATCGAGCCGGAGGCACTGTCGAGCCTGGTCGCCTACACCGGCTCCCGGCCCTGGACGACGTACCCGTGCGACCAGGCCCTGGCCGGCGGCGACTACCTGCAGGGCATCGCCTACGCCCTCGACCGCCTCGGCGACCTCCCGCAGGTCCACAACTATCTGGACGCCTCGCACCACGGCCTGATGGGCTGGGAGGACAACCTCTCCCCGCTCGCCGAGATGTTCGTGCTGGCCGCGACCATCGACGGTGCCACCGTGCACGACGTGCACGGCTTTGTGGTGAACACCGCCAACTACGGCGCCACCGAGGAGCCGTACTTCGACATCCACGACGTCGTGGGCGGCGTGCCGGTCCACCAGTCGCGCTGGGTCGACTGGAATCGCCATATCGACGAACTCTCCTACGGGCAGGCGTTCCGCCAGGCGCTCATCGCCAGGGGCTTCAGCCCGGACATCGGCATGGTCATCGACACCTCGCGCAACGGCTGGGGCGGCCCCGGCCGCCCGGCCGGCTCCCCCGTCACCCACGACGTCAACACCTATGTGGACGGCAGCCGGATCGACCGCCGCACCAACACCCTCCAGTGGTGCAACCAGGCGGGCGCGGGCCTGGGCGAGCGCCCGGCCGCGTCCCCCGGCCCGGCCGGGGTGGACGCGTACGCCTGGATCAAGCCCCCGGGCGAGTCGGACGGCAGCGACGGCGAGCTCCTTCCGCGCGACCGGGGCATACTGCCCGACCGGTCGTGCCTGCAGGTCGACCGCTGGGGCTACGCCACCGACGCCCTGCCCCGCTCCCCGCACCGGGGCCACTGGTTCCCGGAGCACTTCGCGCGCCTGCTCGCCAACGCCCATCCCCCGCTGGACTGACCGCGGGGCCGGCCGAGCCGCCGGGCGTCTCCGGAAGGTGGTCGCCGGGGACGCCCGGCTCCCCGCAGCCCGCGGCCGGGCCCAAGCCCCGGCGGCTCCCCGCCCTCACCCGCCGTCCCCGGCCCGTCACACCCCACGACTGCGCCGGGGAAAGGGGGGTGGACGCCGCGCGCTCGCCGGGTACGGTGGTGTCCGTCCGCCCTTGCGCCCCCTTTGCCCGAAAGATCCCATGACGTTCTCCCCCACCCCACTGCTCCGCTCCGCCGTGGCCCTCCGGCTGCGGCAGGCGGGATGCGTCTTCGCCGAGGAGGAGACGGAACTGCTGCTGGCCACCGCACGGACGGTTGCCGAGCTGGAGGCGATGATCGTCCGCCGGACCGGCGGCGAGCCGCTGGAACACGTGCTGGGCTGGGCCGACTTCTGCGGACTGCGGATATTCGTGGAGCCCGGGGTGTTCATACCGCGCCGACGCACCGAGTTCCTGGTCCGCTGCGCCACCGGGCTCGCCCGACCGGGCGCCGTGGTGGTGGACCTGTGCTGCGGGTCGGGGGCGGTGGGCGCGGCGCTCGCCACCGCCGTGGAGGGGGCCGAACTGCACGCCGCCGACGTCGACCCGGCGGCCGTGCGCTGCGCCCGCCGCAACCTCGCCCCGCTGGGCGGCCGGGTCCATCAGGGCGACCTCTTCGCCCCGCTCCCCGCCCACCTGCGCGGCCGGATCACCCTCCTCGCCGCCAACACCCCCTACGTCCCCACCGGCGAGATCCCGCTGCTTCCCCCCGAGGCCCGGCTGCACGAGCCCCGCACCGCGCTGGACGGCGGCCCGGACGGCCTGGACCTCCAGCGCCGGCTGGCCGCCGAGGCCGCCGCCTGGCTGGCCCCCGGCGGCCACCTGCTGGTCGAGGCCACCGCCCGCCAGGCCCCCGAGACCGCCGCCGTCTTCCTCGCCCACGGCCTGAACGCCGAGATCACCACCTCCGAGGACCTGGACACCGCCGTCATCACCGCCACCCGCTGACCACCCGCTGGGGATGTCCATCCCTCCTGGCGGGCCCACACCGGACGGCGGCTGCCCTCCGGCGAGGCGGCGCGGTTCTCCGGCGGGCCGCAACGGTGGTCACAGGGCGCCCAGCAGGCCCAGCACCTTGTTGACCGCGTCGGCCACCGGCTGGCCGACCGCTCCCACCGTGGCCGCGATGGTGGCCACGGCGATCAGGGCCCGGTGCCGTTCCTGCGGAGCACTCGCGCCCGAGGCGATCACCGGCAGGGAGTCGTCGACGACCTGAGCGCCGGCGGGCGGGATCTGGCCGCGCAGTTCCTGCAGCAGCCGCACCAGCTCCGTGACCGCCTCCTGGAGGGCGGGGGATGAGTATTTGACGATGCCGGTGTTGTTGCTCCCGCCGTAGATGGTGACGCTGTCGCCGTAGTGGTGATGCGTGTTGCCGTCGCTCACTTCTTGATCCCCGTGTTGAACGAGCCGCCCTGGATGTTCACCGTGTCCCCGAAGTGGTAATTGCTGGGGTTGACCTGCAAGCGCTCCACCCGCACCAGGAACTCCGCTTCCGGGTTGTCGATGGCGACGACCAGGGAATGGACGATCCCGCGCAGCTGCTCCGGATTCGGCAGGGTCACCACCGCCCCCGATCCGCTGGCCGTCTCCACGGCCAGCACGTGCCGGGTCGGCACGGCCCAGGCCACCAGGAGCCGGAGCAGCAGGACGATCCCCACCACGGCGCCGAAGCCGATCACGCCGTCAAGGGAGTTGTCCTCTCTCTCGCCGTAGTACGACGATCCCCCGCTGTCCGCGCTCTCGACGATGAGCGCGAGCAGCAGTAGCACCACGAACGTGGCGGCGAGCCACTTCAGGAAGCTGGTGAAGGCTTCCCACCGCTTGGGCTTGAGCTCGAAGCTGTGGACCCGGGTGATGTTGTGCAGCGGATACGCCGCCTCCCCCACCCACAGCACCCGCTTGCTGACCTTGAGTTCGACTTCGTTGTGGCCCGGAGGTGCCGGCGGCGCCGCCGGTGGCGGCGGCACCCCACTGTGATCCATGCGCCCCCTCCGTCCATCCTGGATCCGCCGTTCCGTACCTCCTATTAAGTACGGCAACGCCCGTATGGCAAGGGGATGAACAGGCCCGGTCTCACCATCCGGCACACCGTGGCCACGCTTTGTCAGGACCTGCGCGGCCGACGGGCCGGCCGGGGCCACCCCCCGCTGGGTCGGCCCCGGCCGCGTCACCTCCCGGCGGGGGTGCTATCCGAACTGGCCGACCCGGTAGTCGCCGGCGGGCTGCTGGACGATGACGTTCATCCGGTTGAAGGTGTTGATCAGGGCGATCAGGGACACCAGCGCGGCGAGCTGCTCCTCGTCGTAGTGCTTGGCGGCGTTCGCCCACACCTCGTCGGGGACCCCGCCCGCGCCGTCCGCGATGCGGGTGCCCTGCTCGGTCAGCTCCAGCGCGGCGCGCTCGGCCGCGGTGAAGACCTTGGCCTCCCGCCAGGCCGCGATCAGATGGAGCCGCACCGAGGTCTCCCCGGCCGCGGCGGCCTCCTTGGTGTGCATGTCGGTGCAGAACCCGCAGCCGTTGATCTGGCTGGCACGGATCTTCACCAGCTCCTGTGTCGCGGCGGGCAGCGACGAGTCCGAGACCACCTTGCCCGCCGAGACGATGTGCTTGAGGAACTTACCGGCGGTCGGGCTGCCGAAGAGGTTCAAACGAGCATCCATCAGGGGCTCCTCTGCCGTTGTCCGGTGGCTGTACAGCTATGACCGGACGGCTGAGGCCGATGTGACAGCAACAGGTGTGACCTGCGTCTCGCCCCCGCTGCGTCTGCTGTGAGTCGCCGCCCGGCAGGCGGAACACAGGGTCGCCCCCGGGTCCAGAAGGACGACGTTGCGGCAGCCGGTGCACTTGCCAGGTGGGTGGGTGGGACGGTTCTTTCTCCCCTTTCTTTGCTTGCCTGCCGTGCGACCGGCTGCCGGTAATCCGGCAGCCGGTCGCGACCGCCGCGTCAGGGAGTGAGCTCCCCGGTCTTCATCGCGGCAACAAAGCCTCTCCAGGCCGGTGCCCGGAAGACGAAGACCGGGCCGGCGGGGTCCTTCGAGTCCCGGACGGCCATCACGCCCCCGCCCAGCCGCGCCCCGGCGACGCAGGCACCGCCTTGATCGTTGCTGTGGCTGGAGGTGAACCAGTCGGCATGGCGGAGAGAGCCGGTTCCGGTCCCTGTGCTGGTGGTCATCTCGTCAGTGCTCCTCGATCGCTTTCTTGATCATGTCTAGGGACTCCTGGGGTCCCGGGGCAAGGGCTTGCAGATCGGTGAACGCCTCCTCGTAGCGCTCCACATCGGCCTGCTGGCGGCCGACCCAGGCGTCCGCCAGGTTCTCCAGATAGACGATGGACTTGAGGGCGGCTCCTTCCGGAAAATGCAGCACGTGGAAGCTGCCGTTCATGCCGGGGTGGCGGCCCGCCCGGAACGGAACGACCTGGACACGCACATTGGGCAGCGCCTCCGCCATCTCCACCATGTGGGTCAGCTGTTCCCGCATCAGTTCGGCGCTGCCGATCCGCCGCAGCAGCACCGCCTCGTTGATGATCGCGGTGAACCGGAGCGGGGGCTGCCTGCTGCGCAGCGCCTCCTGCCGGGCCATGCGGACGGCGACCAGCCGGTTGACGTCCTCCTCCGGCATGCCCCGGTGGGCGTCCCGGTGGATCGTCCGGACGTACGCCTCGGTCTGGAGCAGGCCGGGGACGAACTCGGCCTCGTAGTTGTGCAGCGCGCTCGCCGTCGCTTCGAGCCCGAGGAACGCCTTGAACACCGGCTTGATCACCGGGCGGTACTCGGGCGACTGCCACCAGTCCTTTCTCGTCTTGGTGACCGCCGCGTATCCCATGAGGTGGGTACGGGTCTCGGCGTCGGCGCCGTACATCTCGCACAGGGCCATGACGTCCGCCTGTTCGACGGTGGTGTTCTCGCCCGTTTCCAGGCGGGTGAGCTTGGAAGGACTCCACAGCAGCCGCTTGACGACCTGGCTGCCCTTCAGTCCTGCGGCCAGGCGCAGGCGGCGGAGTTCGCTTCCGAGCTGCAGCCGGCACAGGGCGGGCGTCGCGGACTCGATGTCGGTGATCACGCGCGGTCGTCCTCTCTCCGTTCAGTCTGACGGGGCGCTTTCGCCGCCCGCAAGAAACGTTCTGCGCCAGCGTGCGGGGGAGCCAATTCCGCACACAACTCCCCCATTACAGAAGTACGTTGCACAGAAATTTGAGATCAGAATTCTCCGAATCCTGGCCGAACCTGGCGTCTCCGGTGTCATTCTGGATACGGCTGCTCACGGAGCGCGGTCGCGGTCGCGCCGGGGAGGGGAGTTGAGCGCGCCTGAGTCGGAGAAAGCGCCATGCCCTCGGGAGGCCCCCATGACTGTGACGGAGAGGTCGGTCACCAGCCGGAACGGCTACGCGTGGGACATAACGGTACAGGCTTCCACCATTGAGCAGTGGCGCAAAGAAGTCGCGGAAGCGGTCAGGGCCTTGGGCGGCGACCCCGAAGCGGTCGCGGTGGCCCGGCTCGGAGCATCGGAACTGCTCGCCAACGTGCTCAAGCACACCGACGACCGCTGGTGCCGTCTGAGGGTCGAGAGGCGGAACGACTGCATCTGGATCGGCGCCTCCGACCGTTCCCTGGAGGTGCCCGTGGTCACCGTCCCGCGCTGGGACGCGGAGAGCGGGCGCGGGCTGTGGCTGCTGCGCGAGATGACCGCCGTCCTCGGCTACAGCTGCACCCCGGGCGGCAAGACCGTCTGGTTCCACCTCCCGCTGTCCGGTCCCGCACACCGGGGCTCGGAACGGCAAGGGACGGCGTCGCCGCAGCGGGTCAGCGGAATGCGTGAGTGACCTGGATCTCGCCGATGATGTGGGCGTCGAACTCGTCCAGTTCCTCCGCGGGGACCCAGAGTTCGAGGATGGTGCGGCCGCCGGCCCGCTGGACGGGGTGGGGAAGGACCGGCGCCATGTCGTCCGGCCGCGGTGTCGTGGGACACGGGTGAGTTCCTTCCTGGACGGGCACCCGGTGGCCGCCCGCCCGTTGCCGGTCGGAGGGCGCGGTGACATCGGGTCTGCGTCACTCGGCCCCGTGCCTCTCCCCTGCCCGGTGCGCCGCGCACCGCGCGCAACGCGCTTCGCTGTGCGCCTTCTGCGCCCGCGCACGCCCTGGCGGCGAGGGACATTGATTCATGTTGCTATGAATTCAGCGATGGCTGTACTCTCCTCGCATGCCGACCTCTCTCGCCTCCGATGTCGAGGTGCTGGCCCGGTTCGGGCGGGCGCTGGCCGATCCGATCCGGTGCCGGCTGCTGCTCGCCCTGCGCCAGGCCCCCGCCTACCCCTCCGATCTCGCCGATGCGCTCGGCATCTCCCGGACCCGGCTGTCCAACCACCTGGCCTGTCTGCGCGACTGCGGGCTGGTGGTCACCGTCCCGGACGGGCGGCGCATCCGCTACGAACTCGCCGACCGGCGCCTGGCCCACGCCCTGGACGACCTGCGGGCCGCCGTCGTCGCCGTCGAGGCCGACCGGAGCTGCCCCGAGGCGGAGTCGGAGGGCTGCTGCTGATGGTCTCGGTCTCCCTCGGCCCCTCCACCTCCCCCTCCACCTCCCCCTCCCCCTCTCCCTCCGCCCGTCGGCGCGAGGCGCTGGCCCGCCGGATACGGCTGCTGGTCGCGCTGACCATCGTCTACAACGCGATCGAGGCGGTGGTCGCCCTGGTCGCCGGTGCCATGGCCTCCTCCGCCGCGCTGATCGGCTTCGGCCTGGACTCCGTCATCGAGGTCTCCTCGGCGGCAGCGGTCGCCTGGCAGTTCTCCACCCGTGACCACGCCCTGCGCGAGGCCCGCGAACGGACCACGCTGCGGATCATCGCCTGCTCCTTCTTCGTGCTCGCCGCCTACGTCACCGTCGATGCGGTACGCGGGCTGACCGGCGCCGGGGAGGCCGGGACCTCCGTTCCCGGCATGGTCCTGGCCGCCCTGTCCCTGGCCGTCATGCCGTTCCTCTCCTTCGCCCAGCGCCGCGCCGGGCGCGCGCTCGGCTCCGCCTCGGCGGTCGCCGACTCCCGGCAGACCCTGCTGTGCACCTACCTCTCCGCCGTGCTCCTGCTCGGGCTGGTGCTCAACGCCGCCTTCGGCTGGTCGTGGGCGGACCCGCTGGCCGCGCTGGTCATCGCCGCCGTGGCGGTCAAGGAGGGCCGCGACGCCTGGCAGGGCAAGGGCTGCTGCGCTCCCGCCGCCACCTCCCCCGCCACCGCCACCGCCACCGCCACGAAGAACGACAACGACGCGGAGGCCGACGGCTGCCGCTGCTGCGGCTGAGCCGGGCGGAGCGGAGCCGTCCGTCCCTCGCGCGGGGGATGCGGAAACCGCTCCCGGCGGGGACGTGCCGGGGGCTGTTCCGTTCCTGCGCTCCCGGCATGACGGATACAGCCCGCCCGCACGCGCTTCGCGTACCCGCCGCTCCGGAATCCCGCTGCTGTGCGCGACGGCGGGAACGGCTGGTCCCTGAGCCGGAACGCGCTGTTCTTCGGCCCGGACTCCGGCGACGGGACCGTCCTGGTGTTCTGGACCAGCAACCACGCCTACCGGGACGGCAAAGGGAACCTGGAGGGCCAGGACGCCGGGACGACCCTCCGCCTGGCCGGACGCACCCGCGACTCTCCGCCGCCCGGCCGGTGAGACGTCCCGCCGCGGCGCGGGCCCCGGCCGGGCACGCCGGTCGCGCCGGTCACGCCGTGGCGGCGGCTGCGGCGCGGCCGGCGGTGCGGCCGGAGAAGAGGCAGCCGCCGAGGAAGGTGCCCTCCAGGGAGCGGTAGCCGTGCATGCCCCCGCCGCCGAAACCGGCCGCCTCGCCCGCCGCGTAGACGCCGGGCATGGGCTCGCCGTCCGGGGTGAGGACGCGGCCGGAGAGGTCGGTCTCCAGGCCGCCCAGGGTCTTGCGGGTGAGGATGTTGAGGCGGACGGCGATCAGCGGCCCGGCCTTGGGGTCGAGCAGCCGGTGCGGGGAGGCGACCCGGATGAGCCTGTCGCCCAGGTAGCCGCGGGCGCCGCGCATGGCGGTGATCTGGAGGTCCTTGGTGAAGCGGTTGCCGATCTCCCGGTCGCGGGCCTCGATCTCCCGGCGCAGCGCGTCCTCCTTGACCAGGTCCTCGCCGGTGAGCGCGTTCATGCCGGCGACCAGGGCGGACAGGTCCTTCTCGACGACGAAGTCGGCGCCCTTCTCCATGAAGGCGCGGACCGGGGCGGGGGCGCCGGACCGGGCCCGGCCGAGTACCCCGCGCACCGACTTGCCGGTCAGGTCGGGGTTCTGCTCGGAGCCGGAGAGGGCGAACTCCTTCTCGATGATCTTCTGGGTGAGCAGGAACCAGGTGTAGTCGTACCCGGTGCCCATGATGTGCTGGAGGGTGCCCAGGGTGTCGAAGCCCGGGAAGAGCGGGACGGGCAGCCGGGCGCCGGTGGCGTCCACCCACAGCGAGGACGGGCCGGGCAGGATGCGGATGCCGTGGTTGTCCCAGACCGGGTTCCAGTTCTCGATGCCCTCGGTGTAGTGCCACATCCGGTCGCGGTTCACCAGGCTGGCCCCGGCCTTCTCGGCGACGCCCAGCAGGGCGCCGTCCACGTGGGCCGGGACCCCGGAGAGCATCCGGCGCGGTGGCTCGCCCAGCCGCTCCGGCCAGCAGGACCGCACCAGCTCGTGGTTGCCGCCGATGCCGCCGGAGGCGATGACGACCGCCTGGGCGCGCAGTTCGAAGGCGCCGGTCACCTCGCGGCTGCTGGCGGCACCGCGCACGGCGGCGCTGGGCGCGAGGATCTCGCCGCTGACGGTGTCCACCGAGCCGCCGCTGCGGGACAGGCCGGTGACCCGGTGCCGGAAGCGCAGTTCCGCCCGGCCGTCGCGGGCCGCGGCCTGCACCCGCCGGACGAAGGGCTCCACCAGGCCGGGCCCGGTCCCCCAGGTGATGTGGAAGCGGGGTACGGAGTTGCCGTGTCCGGTGGCGGTGTAGCCGCCGCGCTCGGCCCAGCCGACCACCGGGAAGAAGCGCACGCCCATGCCGTGCAGCCAGGCCCGCTTCTCCCCGGCCGCGAAGTCCACGTACGCCTCCGCCCAGCGGCGCGGCCAGCGGTCCTCCTCGCGGTCGAAACCGGCCGTGCCCAGCCAGTCCTGCCAGGCCAGTTCGCGGCTGTCGCGAATCCGCAGCCGCCGCTGTTCGGGGGAATTGACCAGGAAGAGGCCGCCGAAGGACCAGTGGGCCTGCCCGCCGAGCGACGTCTCCGGTTCCTGGTCCAGCAGCAGCACCTTGCGTCCGGCCTCGGCGAGTTCGGCGGTGGCCGCCAGGCCCGCCAGCCCGGCTCCGATGACGATGACGTCGGCGTCGTAGGCCATGGCAAGTCCCTGGTGTCGTGGCGGTGCTGCTGCTCGGGGGACGATCCTCTTGCCTGGTTCTCCGCGCGTCAACATCCGCCGGGACTGCCCGGGCGGATGATCACCTCCGGAGTTACCGTTGAGTCATGTTCGGACGTGTGGTGGCGGGGGTGCGGCTGTGGTTCTCGCCCCGGCGGATGGCGGCCGAGGGCACCACTCCCGACTACCGCTTCTCGCTGGCCAATGAGCGCACCTTCCTGGCCTGGCTGCGCACCGCGCTGGCGCTGCTGGCCGGCGGCCTGGCGGTGGAGCAGTTCCTGACCGACCTCGACCGTCCGCTGCGGGTGGGGATCGCGCTGATGCTGCTGCTGGGGGCGGTGGTGTGTGCGCTGCGCGCGGTGAACCACTGGGCGCGCTGCGAGCGGGCGATGCGGCGCGGCGAGGATCTCCCGGTGACCCGGCTGCCGGCCTGGCTGGCGGTGGGGACGACGCTGGCGGCGCTGGCGGTGGGGGTGGCGATCGGTCTGGGCTGGTCGCGGTGACGGCGTCCGGCGGGGCGCCGGGCCGGCCGGGGCATCCGCCCCGGCGGGAGTCCGCGTCCTCCTTCGCGTCCTCCCCCTCGTCCTCCTTCCCGTCCCGGTCCCCGGCGGCGCCGGGGGACGGCCCGGGTGCGGAGACACAGCCGGAGCGGACCCGGCTGGCATGGCGGCGGTCCACGCTCACCTTCCTGGTCACGGTGCTGCTGGCCTGGCGCGGCGCGGTGGTGACCGGCAGCATCCCCTGGTACGCGGGGGCGGTGCTGGTGACGCTGCTCTGGGCGGGGTTCCTGGTGCTGGCGCACCGGCGGATCACGGCGCTGGCAGCGGCGCCGGCCGCACCGGGGCGGGCCCCGGTGCTGGGTGCCGCGGGGGTGGTGCTGGCCGGGTGTGCGGTGGCGGCGGCCCTGCTGCGCTGAGGGCCTCCCGCGCCGGCGCGCGCGCCCCGCCGGGGGGCGGGCGCCGATTGGGCGAATGACGCGTGTTGAGGACGACCCCTAGACTACATACCGACTGGTCGGCATCATAGGGATCATGCAGTAGCTGTCTACGGCAGCGGTATCCGCAGCAGTTCCGCGGCGCGCCGGTCCGGCCGCCGGCCGCCCGCCGTACCACCTGCGACCGCCGCCCCCGACGTCCCCCACCTAGGAGCGCTCCCATGTCCGCCGAGTCCGCCCTGCCGTCCCCGACCGGCACCGACGAGAACCCGCCCGGTCTGGAACTGGCGCGGCTGCGCGCGCACCTGGACGAGGCGTGCCCCGGCCTGGTGCGCGGCCCGCTGACCGCACGGCTGATGCCCGGCGGCCGCTCCAACCTGACCTACGGCGTGACGGACGGCACCGGGCAGTGGGTGGTGCGCCGGCCGCCCCTCGGCCATGTGCTGGCCACTGCCCACGACATGGGCCGCGAGTACCGGGTGATCAGCGCGCTGGCCCCCACCGAGGTCCCGGTGCCCGGGGCGGTGCTGCTCTGCGAGGACACCGAGGTGACGGGCGCCCCGTTCTATGTGATGGAGCATGTGCCGGGCACCCCGTACCGCACCGCGCGGCAGCTCGCCGAGCTGGGACCGGAGCGCACCCGGGCCGCGGTGCTGCACCTGGTGGACACCCTGGTGGCGCTGCACGCCGTGGACCCGGAGGCGGTCGGCCTGGGCGACTTCGGCCGCCCGGAGGGTTTCCTGGAGCGCCAGCTGCGCCGCTGGGGCAAACAGCTCGACGCCTCCCGCAGCCGGGAGCTGCCCGGGATCGACGAACTGCACGCCACCCTCACCCGGATGCTGCCCCGCTCCCCCGCGCCGGCCGTGGTGCACGGCGACTACCGGCTGGACAATGTGCTGCTCGGCGCGGACGACCGGATCAACGCGGTGCTCGACTGGGAGATGTCCACGCTCGGCGACCCGCTCACCGACCTCGGTCTGCTCGTGATGTACACCTCGCTGCGCCGCCTGCCCGGCGTGCCGGTGACCGACAGCGGCCACGCCCCCGGCCACCCGGACGCCGCCGAGCTGGTCGAGCGCTACGCGTCCGGCTCCGGCCGCGACACCGGCCGGATCGCCTGGTACGCGGCCTTCGCCTACTTCAAGCTCGCGGTGATTCTGGAGGGTATCCACTACCGGTACACCCTCGGCCAGACGGTCGGCGCGGGCTTCGACCGGATCGGAGAACTGGTGCCGGTCTTCATCGAGGACGGCCTCGCCACCCTGCGGAAGGGATGACCATCGTGGATTTCGCCTTTGACGAGCGCACCGAGGAACTGCGCAAAAGCCTCCTGGAGTTCATGGAGGAGCACGTCCATCCGGCCGAGGAGACCGCGGAGCGGCAGCGTGCCGCACAGGACGACCCCTGGCGGCCGGTGCCGGTGCTGCGCGAACTGCAGGCCGAGGCCCGCCGCCGCGGCCTGTGGAACCTTTTCCTGCCCGACTCCCGCTACGGCGCCGGGCTGACCAACCTCCAGTACGCGCCGCTGGCCGAGATCACCGGACGCAGCCCGCAGCTCGCCCCGTCCGCGCTCAACTGCTCGGCCCCGGACACCGGCAACATGGAAGTGCTGGCCATGTTCGGCAACGAGGAACAGCGCAGGCGCTGGCTGGAGCCGCTGCTCAACGCCGAGATCCGCTCGGCGTTCGCCATGACCGAGCCGGAGGTCGCCTCCTCGGACGCCACCAACATCGAGACCCGGATCGAACGGCAGGGCGACGAGTACGTCATCAACGGCCGCAAGTTCTACATCTCCGGGGCGATGAACCCGGAGTGCGCGGTGTTCATCGTGATGGGCAAGACCGATCCGGAGGGCGCGGACATCCGGCGCCAGCAGTCCATGGTGCTGGTGCCCCGGGACACCCCCGGGGTGACGGTGCGCCGGGCCATGAAGGTCTTCGGCTTCGAGGACCACTGGCACGGCGGGCACCCGGAGGTGCTGTTCGAGAACGTGCGGGTGCCGGTGGGCAATCTGATCGGCGAGGAAGGCGGCGGCTTCGCCATCGCGCAGGCCCGGCTGGGTCCGGGCCGCATCCACCACTGCATGCGGCTGATCGGCATGGCCGAGCGGGCCATCGAGCTGATGTGCCGGCGCGCGGTGTCGCGCACCGCCTTCGGCCGGCCGCTGGCCGAGCAGGGCCAGGTGCGGGCCTGGATCGCGGACGCCCGGGTGGCCGTGGAGCAGCTGCGGCTGCTGGTGCTGAAGACGGCCTGGCTGATGGACACGGTGGGCAACCGCGGCGCGCACACCGAGATCCAGGCCATCAAGATCGCGGTGCCGCGCACCGTGGTCGGCATCCTGGACACCGCGGTGCAGCTGTACGGGGCCGCCGGGGTCAGCCAGGACACCCCGCTGGCCGAGCTCTACGCCTCCGCCCGCACGCTGCGCCTGGCCGACGGGCCGGACGAGGTCCACCAGCGCTCCCTGGCCCGCCGCGAACTCAAGCGCCACACCGCTGCGCGGAGCTGAGCCGTTCCGCCCCGCACCGCGCACTCCCGTCCAGGACAGGGCGGGGCAGGAGGACAGCACCGGAGCCTCCGCCCCGCCCCGCACACCTGCTGGCACCCGCCCCACGTCGCGGCGCTGGCACGGCAGGGACGGAACCGTCGGCAAGTCCAGCCAGAACACCGCGTCTTCATGCGCCTCGCGGCCCGGGAGACTTGCTCCGGACACTGCTGGAGGCGGTGCCCTACCCGTGGCTCGTGGTGATTCCGGACGACGCCCAGGTGCTGCTCCAGCGCGGGCTGGCCAGGGCGCGGGAGAGCGCGTACGGGGCCTTCTGCGACGGCCTCCGGCAGTACGGCCAAGGTACGCAACCCCATGCGTGCACCGACGTCGGTGGTGGCCCCGGTCGAGCAGCGAACCTTCCAGCTCTACTGCGACGTGATCACGGAGAGGCTGGACCAGACAGCCGGGGGTGATCACCACGTAGCGCCTGCCCGCCCACCGAGCCACGCTCCCACCGGACCGGTGCACCCCGGACACAGCCTCTTCCGCTCAGACGGCCATGCCCTCGTACAGGGACAGGAACGCCGACCGGAAGTGGCGGCGACAGGCACATGCGGTCAGCGCCCGGCAGAGCTACTCACTGCCGTGGCCGCCAGAGCACCTTCGCCCTGCGTTCGCTGCCGAAGCCGAGACCGTGCCGGTAGATCTCGGCCACCCAGTATCGGCCGTCGCTGCCCCGGACGAAGACCCCGGACTCCACCAGAAAGTCGGCTTCCTCGGCCGAGATCCCGACCTCGTCCAGCCCGAACGGCACGGTCACAGGGCGCCGTACTTTCCGCAGCCGGTCCAACAGCGCTCCGACCTCCTGGTTCTCCTGCCGGATCGAGTCGATCTTGTTCGTACTGCACGCGAGGAGTGCCTTGCGCATGGCTCCGGGTACCAGGACACGGTCATCCCAGGTTGTCTGGGGGATGGACAGCTTCGCCGCCTCTGCCAGGAACATCACCACATCCCTGGCCTGTACCTGGTCCTTGAAGTCCCCGAGCGCGGCGGGCACCCAGAGGTGGGAGCGTGCCTCCTTGGACTTCTCCGTTCCCATCTTCCAGCCCCATACCGGAGTCAGGGCCTTCACCAGCTCGTCGTAGGACAACTCCGTGATGTCGGATGCCAACAGGGGAACGGGCAGCGCCTCGGCGTGTGCCGTCACCCACAGGGCGAGCCGAAGTGCCTCGTCCTTGTTCCAGCGCAGTGCGTAGGGTTCGTAACGTGCCAGAAGCTGTCCGCTGTTCTGACGGACTGCCCGCGTCACCAGGTCCTGGCGGACGAAGATCACCAGCCCGTAGGGACGTCCCCGCAGCGAACGCAGCCAGGCGAGCACGTCGATCAGCAGCACGCGCAGGGCGGTGCGCTTCGGCTCGTCGTCGATCGACTGCAGCAGGTCCTCCAGCCCATCGATGACGAACACCGCCTGTGCCCCCCGTCGGCCGAGCTCGGTAAGGGCGGCTTCCGCGCCGCCTTCGCCCAGCACCGGTACACCCGCCGCAGCGGCCAGGCATTCGAGCCACAGACGCCGCCATCCCAGTTCGTCCTGCGGGGAGAGTGTCGCGAGCCCACTCTTCAGCCGGTCCTTCAGCTCCTGGGACGTGTCGGCCCGGACCTTCCTCCCACCATGGCTCTGGGCGAACACGTCCCGCAGATCCTGCGTCGTGAGGCCGTCATACTCCAGGTTGTCCGACTCCAGCACCGGAACGATGGGCAGCGGTCCCTGGGCACCTTCGATGCCCGAGGCACGCGTGAACTCGTCCCAGGACCGCGCCGCACAGGCCTTGGCATACATGAATGTCTTCCCGGCTCCCTTGGCACCCACCACGAGCGCCAGGGGCGGCTCCGTACGGTGGTCCCCCAGCAGTCTGCGCAGAGGATCGGTCACCAGAAATCCGCCGGCCGAGGCCATACCCTCCCGCTCGGCGTAGACGAGCCGGCCGGCGGTTTCCGCCAGTCTGCCGCGAAGCGTGGTGCAGTCGGCGACCGACAGCGGTTCCCGGGCCACGGCCGCAGCCGGGGAGGCTGTCGGCATGATCGGCTCCAGGACCCCGGCCACATGACAGCTCTCCAGCACCCGGAGCACTGCGTCCCACGAGGACGGCAGCGCGAGCAGTTCCTCACGAAAAGGGCTGAGAAGGGGGCGGGACAGGAGATCGCTGTCCACACTGCCGGCGATACCTGTTTCCGTCGCCCGTTTCCCGTCCGGCTCCCTGAGCGACGCGAACAGTGCGCTGCCCAGTTCCTCACGAGTGCGTTCCGCCTGCTCCTCGTGGGCGTCCTGCCGGTACTGGGTGATGATCACGGCGCTCGCCGGGTCGATGCCCCGCAGCGTGGGGGCGCGGTGACCGAGCTGTCGCAGCAGCCTCTCCGTTCCGGCGAGCGACTGATGACTCAGAGTGGTAACGAAAATGCGCTGGACCCGAGGGTCGAGCAGCACCGGTGCGGACAGCTCGGTCGCCCCGGCACGCAGATCAATGATCACGGCGTCCGCGGCGGTCTGGACGGCGAGCGCCGCGAGCGCTTCGGTCAGGAAGTACGGTGACCGGCCCGGTGCGAGCAGATCGGCCGGATCAATCCGAGGTGGGCCGAGCAGCGGCCGCCGGCTGGCGGGGACCACGGTCACCCATCCCACGCCGGTATACCGTCCCACCCGCTGATTCGGCAGATACTTGGCGGCGATCTCCACGGCCGTTGCCCAGCCGCCGTCCTCGTCGCCCTGCAACAGGGCAAGCAGGTCCTCGAAACAGAAGTCGAGCTGGCCGCCCTGGGCCCGGTGCATCCAGGTGATCCCGGGAGCTTCGAGATCGGCGTCGATGAGCAGCACCCTGGCACCACGCCTGGCCATGGCATCGGCCATGGCCACCGCATGGACCGTGCGCCCGACTCCGCCCTTGAAGGAGTGGAAGGCCACAAGCTGTACGTCATGGGCGAATTGCTCGGTGGCGGGCCGTTCCAGCGCGTGTGCCAACTGCGGAGTGAGGTGCTTCTCCCGCAGCAGCGGAACGCGCGGGGGTTGCTCCAGGCCGTCCTGCGCAGCGCTGAGAACGACGGGCATGCCGGTGAACTCGGTTGTCCGCGGGTCGTCGAGCCTGAGCATGAGCGTCTCGTTCTGCCACTCGGTCGACCCCGCTCCGAACGCCTCGTCCAGCCACTGCTGCACGTCCTGGGCGGCCGTCCCGGGGAGGACAACGAGTTCAAGACCGTCCCACCAGCCGTCTGCCGCGCACAGCCAACCGGGCCACTTGCGGGCGGTGGCCAGCAGAGCCAGGTGCTCTTCCACATCCACCCAGGTGAACAAGTGCTCCGGAGGAGTGGGCTCCTCGAGTGCGATCGGCTCGGCCATGACCTCGAACTTCTCCCTCTAGTCCTGCTCGCACCAGCTGATCAGAGCGCGGAGCGCGTCCTGGGCTTCCTTCTCGTCAGCCGCGTCAAGCCTTGCACCATAGCGCCACGCCTGGTGCAGATCGGCCAGGGCGAGGGTGCCGCGCGTGGAAGGGTGCAGTTTGCAGCTCTGCAGACGGTCGAGGCGCGCACCAAGGGCTCGGGGCAGCCCGAGCTGTTTGGCCAGCCGGCGCAGGTCATGGGTGGGCTCCAGCAATGAGGAATCGCGGTGGCCGTGCCGGACGAGCAGCCGCTCCTTGAGCCCGCACTCCGTGGCGTAGAACAGCAGAAGACAGACCGTGGCAACGTCCCCGAGGCCGCTGTCGGAGCTGATCGCATCGGCGGAGTCCCGCAACTGGTCCCGTCTCCTCCGGAGCGCCTTCGCCCCCACCGCAAGCACCATGGTGTCATCTTGTCAGCAAAGCGTCACGACTCCGCCGCACACCGTAAGCACAGCACCCCCTCACCACCCCGCCCAAGCCGGAGCCGAACCGCGTGGAGCAGCGGAGCCCGTGTATCTCTCCTTGCCGGAGAGAACACACGTCCGTCCGGTGACAAGCGGCTCAGTACAGCAGCGCCGACCGCCGCCTACCCCCTCACCGGAGCTCAGCACACCGGTGCCGGCCGCCGAGGCGAACGCCCCCAGCCGCCTCCCGGCAGGACGAGCACCGAGCCATCCCGGGCCTTGCCACCCCGGACCTTGCTGCCGCGGACCGATCGGGCGCCGGCGGGCAGGGCGGCGACCTCAAGGCAGCGCCGTTGAGAGGTGGGACGTTCTTCACGGCGACCCCGCGCGCACCCAGTGATACCCCTGATCACGAACAGTCCGCAGTCGAGCGGTCCGCGAGCGATGCAGGCCACGGTGTGATGGCCGCCCATCGCATGCGCGCGTACTCCACCGTATGACTCCCGGCGCTCGCTGCGTACGGAGTGCCGGCCCCGGACAGCCACCGGGCGATGGCGGACACCGCGGAGGGCGGCAGCAGCCGCCGCATCATCTCCGCGTCCAGCGCGTCCGCGAGATCCTGCCGCTGCCGGACACGGACACCGACACGCTGATACCGGAGTCCAGCAGGCCCGTGCTGGGCGCCGAGGCGAATGCCTCCCGCGCGCCTCCCGGCAGGACGAGCGCCGAGCCGCCCCGCACCTTGCTGTCACGGACAGCGCGGGCACCGGCGGGCAAGGCGGCGAGGTCCGGGTTGGGGCGAGGGGCACGTCGACGGCGTTGCGCAGTCGACCTGCTCGTTGGTCCCCGCAACGATCACGAGCTGGTGGTCTGCGGAGGTCAGGTGTCCGGTGACCCGGACCACGAGCGCGGACTTGCCGACGCCGGGCGGTGAGTCCACCACGACGCCCCGGCCGGGCACCGTGCCGAGGCTGGAAAGAATCCCAGCCGCGGTGTTCCCGCGCATCCCCCGCGGGCGCGCGGAGCCGGCCGCCGCGTCCGCCCGCGACGGCCGGGGAACCGCAGCACGCGAGTCAGCCGGCGGGGAGGATGGCGATACGGCCGGTGGTGATGCCGTCGGCGACCCGCTGGACGGCGTCGGCGGCGCCGGACAGCGGCAGCCGCTCGCTGATCAGCGGGCGGATCGCGCCCTTGGCGGCCAGTGCGGTGAGCTCCCGGTGGCAGGCGGGCACCGACTCCGGGTCCCGCTGCCGGTACAGCCCCCAGTGCAGGCCCAGAATCGAGTAGTTCTTCACCAGCGCGTGGTTCAGTCCGGGGGTCGGGATGGTGCCGCTGGCGAAGCCGACGACGATGATCCGGCCCTCGAAGGCGACGCACTTGGCCGACTGGGCGTACGCCTGGCCGCCCACCGGGTCGTAGATCACGTCCGCGCCACGCCCGCCGGTGGCCTCCTTCACCGCGGCGACCACGTCGTCCTCGCGACGGTCGATGACCATGTCGCAGCCCAGCTCACGGGCGGTGGCGGCCTTGTCCGGCCCGCCGACCACGCCGATCACCCGGGCCCCGGCGGCCCGCCCGAGCTGGACCGCGGCGCTTCCCACGCCGCCCGCCGCCGCATGCACCAGCAGGGTCTCCCCCGCCGCCAGCCGGGCCCGGCGGTGCAGGCCGAACCAGCCGGTCTGGTAGCCGATGTAGAGGGCGGCGGCCTCGGCGTCGTCCAGTTCCTCCGGGGCCGGGTGGGCGTTGTCCGCGGCGACCAGGGCGTACTCGGCGAAGGCGCCGCTGGGGAGCACGGGCTGCCCGATGATCCGGCTGCCGGATGCCGGGCCCTGGGCGCCGGGTCCCGCCGCCTCCACCGTGCCGCACAGCTCCACGCCGGGGGTGAACGGCAGCGGCGGGCGGACCTGGTACAGGCCGCGGGCCAGCAGCGCGTCGGGGAAGTTGACGGCGGCGGCGCGGACCCGGACCAGCAGCTCGCCGGGACCGGGTTCCGGCCGGGCGGTCTCCTCCAGCCGCATCACCGCCGCGGGTTCGCCGTTCTCATGGACTCGCCAAGCCTGCACGGAATCACCTTTCGCATGGGGTACGGACGGGGACGGCCACCCGGGCGGAACAGCGGGCCGGGCCGCCGGCGGGCTCAGGGACGGAGCGAGCGCATCAGCAGATCGGCCAGGTGGTCGCCGATCTCCTGCGGGGACATCGGCCCCTCGGGCCGGTACCACTGGCTGAGCTGGTGCACGGCACCGAAGTGGTAGGACACCACCAGGTCGGCCGGGGTGGCCCGGGAGAAGATGCCGGCCTCCTGGCCCTCCTCGATCAGCGCCCGGAACCGCTCGTGGTAGCGGCGCCGCTCGGCCCGGACCTTCTTGAGCTGCTCCGGGCCGAGCTGATGCATGGAGCGGAAGAAGATGGTGGCGTCGTCGATGTTCTCGATGCTGCTGACCACCACGTCCGCGGCGGCGGCGCGCAGCCGTTCGGCCACCGGGGCGTCCGAGTCGGCCACCGCGTCCAGGCGCTGCTTCTGGAGCCGCAGCAGCCGCCCGTAGATCTCGTGCAGCAGGTCGTCCTTGGACCCGAAGTAGTGGTACAGCGCCCCCTTGGTGACGCCGGCGGCATCCACGATCTCCTGGACCGAGGTCCGCTCGTAGCCTCGTTCGGCGAACAGCCGGGTGGCAATGGCCAGCAGCCGCTGCGGTACTTCCCCGCGTCCCCCGTTCCTCTGAGCCATCCCGGTCACCTTTCGAGCTTCTGCTGGATGCGGTTCATCGCGCCCAGCCATGAGTCACGGTCCGTGGCGCGGGCGGTAGCGTACTCGGCGACCTGGGGGTGGGGCAGAATCAGGAACCGCTCCTCGGCGATGCCGGCCAGCACGGCGTCGGCCACCTCGGAGGGCTCGATGGCGTTGGGGGTGAGCACCAGGTCCCCGGCCCGGCCGGAGCCCTCCAGCATGGCGGTGCGCACGCCCTGCGGGCAGACCGCGTGCACGGCGATACCGCGGTGGCGGTAGGTGAGGGAGAGCCACTCGGCGAAGGAGAGCGCGGCGTGCTTGGTCACGCTGTACGGCGCGGCGCCGACCATGGTGAGCAGTCCGGCGGCGGAGACGGTGGCGACGAACCGGCCGCTGTCCCGTTCCAGCCACTCGGGCAGCAGATCGCGGGCGGCGCGGACATGGGCCATCACATTGACGTCCCAGGAGCGGGCCCAGTCGTCCTCGGCCGCGTCGGGGCCGCCGCCCAGGGCGATGCCGGCGTTCGCGCAGAAGACGTCGACGGAACCGCCGAGAGCCTCCCGGGCCCGGGGCACCACCAGGGAGGCGTCGCCGGGCACGGCCACGCCGCCGATCTCGGCGGCGACCCGCTCGGCGGCCCCGGCGTCGATGTCGTTGACCGCCACCCGGGCGCCCTCGCGGGCGAAGCTCCGGGCCAGTGCCGCACCGATGCCGGCGCCGCCTCCGGTCACCACCACGGCGGCGTCGCGCAGCATGTCCTTCGGTGTCCCCATCACTACGGCCCCTTCGCCACTCGGTCCTGCATACGGTCCTGCATACGGTCACGGATCGGCGGCCCTGGCCCGGCCGCGGGCACAGACTAACCGGTCGGTATGGATGGTGGAAGACACACGCGGCGGCGTTGACAGAGTGCCCAACCGCGAGAATCCTGAACGGGCATGCTGAGCAAGCGCTTAGCTAGCCTACTCCCGTACGTTCACGCCCACCACCCTGCACAGGAGGCAACCGACCATGGCCGAGCCACGGGTCTTCACATCGGCCGACGAACTGCGCGCGGCGGTCGGTGAGGAATTCGGTCCCAGCGACTGGCTGGAGGTCGACCAGAAGCGGATCGACCTGTTCGCCGAGTCCACCGGCGATCACCAGTGGATCCACGTCGATCCCGAGCGCGCGGCCGAGGGACCGTTCCGCACCACCATCGCCCACGGCTATCTGACCCTGTCCCTGCTGCCGGTGCTGGTGCCGCAGACGCTCCGCGTCGAGGGCGTCAGGATGGGCGTCAACTACGGCACGAACAAGGTGCGTTTCCCCTCCCCGGTGCCGGCCGGCTCCCGGGTGCGCGCCCGGGCGGCGCTGCTGGAGGTCACGGACGTGCCCGGCGGCGTGCAGGTCACCCTGCGGGTCACGGTGGAACGGGAGGGCGGCGAGAAGCTGGCCTGCGTGGCGGAGAGCGTCTCCCGCTACTACCTCTAGAGCCGCCCCGCCGCGGCGCGGCAGGGCGGGGCGGTCCCGGCGGAGGAACTGCCCAGGACACGGGGCCGGGTCCGTGCCAGGGCACGGGCACGGACCCGGCCCCGGACACGGCGGCGGGCCGGTACCGAGAGCGGGTACCGGCCCGGCCGCGCACCGGACGTCTGCCCAGTGCGGTTCTGCTGCTCCGCTGCTCTCCTGCTACTCCTCCGCTCCGGGCCGGGTCATCTCCTCGGCCAGCGCCCGGGCGCCCGAGGCCAGGTCCAGGTCCGGCCGGCCGTCACCCGCGGCACCGAGCGCCAGCCGCGGCAGGAGCTGCGCGGTGACCAGCGTGGTCAGCGCCGAGGGCTCACCGCCCGCCGGGTCGGTCTGCACCACCACGGGCTTGGGAGCGTTCTGCGCCAGGGTGGCGCCCACCTCCAGCCGCCGGCGGGCCAGCTCGTACTGGAGCACCGCCCGGTTGTCCCGGTAGGCGGTGGCCAGCCGCTGCTGCGCCTTTGCCTCGTTCTCGGCCGAGACCAGATCGGCCCGGCCCCTGGTCTCGATCTCGAAGCGGACCCGCTGCGCCTCGGTCTCCTGCTGCTCCAGCATCTGCGCGACGTCCTTGCGCGCCTGGTTCAGCGCGGCATTGACCTCGACGATCTTGGCGTCCCGGATCTTCTTGGCGCGCTCGATCTCCATCAGCAGGTTGTCGGTGCGGCGCTTGCGCGTCAGCCCCCACTCCTGCTCGTAGGCGACCCGCTCCTTGGCCACCGTCTCCCGGGTGGCCAGGTGCTGCTGGTACTGGGCCGGGAGCTGGACGTCCGGGATGTTGCAGCCGGTGATCCGCACCCCGTACCGGTCGAGCTGCCGGTTGAGCAGCTGCTGCATGTCCGCCACGTCCGAGCCGCGCAGGTCGTAGGCGCGCTCGGTGCGCACCTGACGGCCGCGCTGCCGGATGGCGTCCTGCACCGCGCTGGACAGCACCAGGTCGAAGTTGCCCGCGCCGATGGTCCGCACGAACATCACGGCGTCGGTGATGCGGAACTTCAGGAAGAACTCGATGGACTTCAGCGGCACGTTCTCCCGCGTCGGGCAGGCCACCACCGGGGCCGAGTAGGGAATCTCGGTGGAGGTGTCGACCACGAAATCCACCCCGGACCACGGGTGCCACAGATAGTGCCGGCCCGGGTCCAGGACGCCGGCGATGGCGCCGTACTTGGTCAGCACACCGGTGGTGCCCTGCTCGATCTCCACGATGGAGGAGCGCCACCACCACAGCACGCCGCACAGCAGGCTCACCGCGGCCACCGTGAAGGCGACCACGGACAGCGCGCCCCAGGCCGTCTCCGAGGCGGCGTTCCCGGCGTCGGACTCGGCGGCGGTCATCATCACGCCGGAGACCAGGGCCAGCACGCCGAACCACAGCAGGACGGTCCAGGTGTTGCGGCGGCTGTTCTTCGGCATGACGACCGGGACCAGGGCCCCGCTGTCGCCGCCGCGCAGCAGGCGGGCGATGTCGCCCCAGCCGGCCAGCGCCTCCTTGATGGTGGAGCCGCGGCGGTCAGGTGTCGGCTGGCTCATGCTCACTGCTCCTCTCCCGCGAACGGAGCGGGCGGAGCGGCCGCGTCGCCCCCGCTGCCCGTGTCCGCACCCGTGTCCCCGCCCGCGGCGGCGTCCCCGGCCGGGGCGGCGGCCGCGGCAGCGGCCGCGGGGGCCGGCACCGTGGACGGCCCGGCGGCCAGCAGCCGGGCGATCTCGTCCTCGCGTCCGGCGATCCGGTCCGAGATCTCCGTCAGCCGGCTGCGGATCGCGGCCATGTCGGCCTCGCCGAACAGCTCGCCGCCCGTCTCGCCGACGATCTCCTGCGCCACCCGCAGGAAGTTGACGCTGGCGCCGTCCCCGGCGCCGATCTTCACCACCTGGGGCAGCCGCTCGGCGAGCTGCTCCAGGGTGTCCAGCACCCGCTGCTGATAGCGGTAGTTCAGGATCTCCGGGGCCTCGGCCGCGCTCACCGCACGGATGTCCAGGGCCTGTGCCTCCAGCAGCGCGGCATTGGCGCGCGCCTCGGACTCGGCTTCGGTGAAGCGCTGCCGGGCCACCGCCCGGGCCCGGTTGGTCTCCCGCTCCAGCGCGGTGTCCATCTGTGCCTGGTAGGTGGCGATGTCGGCCTGGATCGCGGAGAGGGTCTCGTTCAGCGAGGCCAGCTCCTTGTTCAGGTCGCCCTCGTCCTGCTCCTTGCGCAGCTTGAGCTCGTACTCGTGGGTGTAGGCCTCCTTGGCCACCCGCACCATCTCGGGCGCGGCCAGGTCCATCCGGTATTCCTGGCTGGCCGGCTCGGCGTGCGTGATGTTGGCGTTGGTCAGCTCCACGGCCGGGTTGAACTGCTGGTTGAGCTGCTCCAGCAGCGGGGCGGTGTTCTCCCCCACCATGTCGTAGATGTCCGACGCCTCCTGGTCGTAGATCAGGGCGCGGGTGGTCTCGCTGACCGCGTTGTTCAGCTTCTCCTGGAAGCCGCGGACCGCGCCCAGGGTGTAGATGAACTCGACCGGGTCGTTGATCCGGAACTGCACGAAGAGGTCGATGGAGGCCTTGACCCCGCTGCGGGTGGGTGCCTCCCGGATGGGCGCGTTGAACGGGTACTCGCGGGTGGTGTTGACGATGTAGGAGACCCGCTTCCAGGGATTGAACAGGGTGACCCGGCCGGGGCCGGTGACCTGCTCCAGCTTGCCGAACCGGGTGATCAGCGCCTGGCAGCCCTCCGGAACCATCACCATGCCCTGGCGCCACCACATGAAGACGGTGGCGATCAGGGTCATCGCCCAGTAGTGGATGCCGAAGAAGGGGTTGAGCAGCACATCGCCGCCGGTCGCGGAGAGCACCACGGAGGCCACCACGCCGACGGCGATCAGCAGCAGGGCCGGGAGCATGGTCAGCAGGCTGCGCCCGCGCGGGATCACCATCGGGCAGATCACGTGCACCGGGCCGCGCGGGCCGCGCTGCAGCTCGCTGCGGTTCAGCGCCTCACCGGCGCTGTTGAGCGCGACGCTCTGCTGCTCGATACGGGTGTCCACGGAGGCACCCTGGTCGCGGGCGGCCAGGAAGTCGGCCGGGTCGGCGCCGATCCCCTGGTCCTGCGCCTGCCCCCCGCCGACGCCGTACTGCTGTTGCAGCGTGTCGGCGGCGACTTGTCGCGGATCGCCGCCCTGGGCGACCGCGCGGGCCGCCTGGCGGACATTCTGGGCCAGTGACATAGGCACCCCTCCCCGTGAGAACCTCTGGGCGATTGTGACTGACATGAACCGGCACGAACCAGCACGAACCGGTACGGACTGACATGAGCCGGACACGCACCGGTCGTGCACCCCGCCGCGCGGGCGGCGGGGGTCTCGTACCATCCCACACCCATCCCACACGCCGCGGCCGGGGGCACGCCAGGTGCCGACCGGCCCGGGGGGCCGGTTGCAACCGGGCCGTCACCGGGCCGTGACCGCGGTGGCCGCCGGGACGAACAGGACGCGGGACACTGCCGCGGACGCGGGACGATTCGGACCCCGGTCACGCTCCGGGGCCGGGGCCCGGTTCCGCGGCACCCGCCATGCGCAGCGCGAGACCGGCGTAGAGGCGGCCGAGCTGCTCGGGCGAATCGCTGCCGGAGGGATCGAACCAGCGGGCCACGTCGATGCACAGGGACATCATGGCGCGGGCGGTGCCGCGGACGTCCGTGACCCGGAACTCCCCGGCCGCGGTGCCCTGTTCCAGGATGTCCCGGATGATGTCGCCCGCCCGGCGGCGCAGGGTGAGGATCTCGGCGTAGTGCTCCTCGCCCAGCGCGGACAGCTCGTACTGCACCACCCGTGCGCGGGTGTGGTGCTCGGCGTGCCAGCGGGCGAAGGCACTGATGGCGGCTGCCAGGCGGTCGGCGGCGGTGATGCCGTGGCGGGCGGCGTCGCCCAGCACCCGGATGGCCCGCTGATGCCCGAAGACGCTGATCTGGTAGAGCAGTTCTTCCTTGGTGCGGTAGTGGATGTAGAGTGCGGCCGGGCTCATGCCGGCCCGCTGGGCGATGTCCCGCGTGGTGGTGGCGTGGAAGCCGCGCTCGGCGAACGCCTCGACGGCGGCCAGCAGCAGCCGGCCGGCCGTCTCGTGCCCGGCGGAGGCGGCCAGCTCGTCCGCCCCCTGCTTCTGCCCTGCCTGTGCTGACATCCCGCCTCCGGCCGTTCGGTGATCCGGCCCCTCGCCCGACGAAGCCGGAACGATCACCTTACACCGCCGCCCTGAGCGCACGCTTAGCTCGGCGGGTGTCCGGACCCGTGGCAGGACCGGCGCCGGCGCCGGTGCCGGGCTACTCCCCGGCGGCGTACACGATCAGCGCGCGGCCGCCGCGGCCCTGCTGCATGGCAGCGAAGGCCTCCGGGATGCCGTCCAGCCCGATGCGATCGGTGACCAGCACCGACAGGTCCAGACGGCCGGCGCGGACATGCTCGGCGAGCACCGGCAGATCGGCGGCCGGGTCACTGTTGCCGTAGACGCATCCCGACAGCGTGCGCGCGGTGTAGAAGATCTCCAGCGCCGAGAAGCTGACGGTCTGGTCCTTGCCGCCGATGCCGACCACCGTGGTCCGGCCGCCGCGCCGCGTCGAACTCCAGGCCGCCCGGATGGTCTCCGCCCGGCCGGCGCACTCCACCGCCACGTCCGCACCCATGCCCCCGGTCATCCGGCGGATCTGCCGGGAGGTCTGGTCGGAGGCCACCACGAAGTCGGTGGCCCCGGCGGAGCGGGCCAGTCCCTCCTTCTGCTCGGAGATGTCCACGGCGATGATCCGGCCGGCCCCCGCGATCCGGGCCGACTGGATGACCGCCAGTCCGACCCCGCCCACACCCATCACCACCACGCTCTCCCCGGGCCGCACCCGGGCGCTGTGGTGCACGGCGCCGTAGCCGGTGAGCACGGCGCAGCCGAGCAGCGCCGCATCGGTGAGCGGGATGCCGTCCGGCAGCGGCAGCACGGCGCGCTCGGGGACGACCGTCTCCTCGGCGAAGGCGGCCACGGTGAGCCCGGGAAAGAGTTCGGTGCCGTCCTCGGCGCGCGCGTAGGGCTTGGTGTTGGCGGCGTCGGCATTGGCGCACAGCCACGGCTCGCCCAGTCCGCAGAAGGCGCACGAGCCGCAGGACGGCGCCCAGTTCAGCACCACGCGCTGCCCGGGGACGACCGCGGTCACCCCCTCCCCGACGGCGGTCACGGTGCCGGCGCCCTCGTGACCGAGGACCGCGGGCACCGGCTGGGCCAGGGTGCCGTTGGAGAGCGAGAGGTCGGAGTGGCACACGCCCGCGGCGGCGAGCCGGACCCGGACCCGGCCGGGCCCGGGCTCGGGGAGTTCGATCGCGGTCAGCCGGAGCGGTTCTCCGACGGCGGGCAGTACGGCGGCGCGGACGGCGCCGCGAGGGCTGTGGTTACCGGGATCGGCCTGCATGCGATCAACATACTGAGTGGTCGCTTAGCTGTCAGCAGGCAGGGCCGTGCTCTGGATCACCGCACAACACGGCCCCGCCATGATCTCAGCGGACGGACAGCCGCCGGACTCCGGCCCCGGCCGGCACGACGGCGGGGGCATCCGGCGCGGCACGCCCCGGAGCCGCGGGGACGGCGGGGGCAGCCGGGACGGCGGGGACGGCGGGGCTGTCAAGGGAGCGGGGGGATGCGGGAAGATCGGAAGCGGGGTTGACGACAGAGGTCACAGCGGGTAGCACCGCGGCATACAGCCTGGGATCGTTCATATGATCACCGTCACCATGTTCGACAGAGGACGCCACCGCAGAGTGAACGAACGGCGGAAAATCAGCCCGAAGGTGTGACTTCGGTGCAAGCCACCCCGCCCCATGCACCTGTGCGCTCTGTGAGCCCGCCAGCAGCCATGAGAAACAAGGAAACATGACACACCGGCGCCGTCCCAACGACCGGCTGCGCAGTCTCCTCAAAGAGGCCGACTGGACACAGGAGGCGCTGGCCCGTGCCGTGAACACACTGGGCGCGGAGATCGGGTGTCCGCTGCGGTACGACCGCACCGCCGTCGCGCACTGGCTCTCGGGGACGCGGCCCCGCCATCCCGTCCCGCAGCTCGCCGCCGAGGCGCTCTCCCGCCGGATCGGCCGCCCGGTCACCCCGGAGGCGGCCGGCTTCCCGGTGCCCTGGCGGGAGCCGGTCGGCGAGGACCCGGTCACCGGTTTCGCCGCGCTGTGCCGTTCGGACGCGGACGCGGGCAGCCGCCCGGCTCTCCAGCAGCGACCGTACCGGGTCGCCGACGCACGGGCGCCCTCGCCGCCGCCGGTGCCGGAGATCCCGGCCCAGCCGCATCCGGCCCGCCTCCGCCCGGCCAGGCCGGCCCCGGCCCGCACCCCGGCCCCGGCCCCGACAGGGGTGGCCGCTCGGGGCGGCAGCGGCTCCCCGGACACCGGGACGGCACCCGCCGCACGGCCGGGGCGGACGGAGCCGCCTGCCTGTCCGGACGGGCCGGACAGGCAGGGCAGGCACGACAGGCAGGGCAGGCCGGCCGCGCCGCCCGCACCCCCGGCCGGCCCCGGCTCCTCCGAGATCTCCGCCCTGCACGAGGCGGCCAGATTCTTCGCCGCCTCCATCGACACCCACGGCGGCCGGCACGCCCGCAGCGCCCTCTCCACCTATCTGGCGGACGACGTCGCCCCGCTGCTCACCAGCCCCCGCCCCTCCCCCGTCCGCCGGGAGATGCTCGGCGCCGCCGCCAGACTGGCCTTCCTGCTCGGCCGGATGTACGAGGACGGCCAGCTCCACGGCCTGGCACAGCGCTACTACTGCTACGCCCACCGGCTGGCCTCCGAGGGCGGCGACCGCGCCACCTGGAGCCTGGTGATCCGGGCGATGAGCGCCCAGGCCCAGCGCCTCGGCCACCTGCCCTCGGCGCTCCAGATGGCCGAGGCCGCGGCCCGCGCCGCGCAGGGCCTGGCCCCGGCCCAGCAGGCCTATGTGCAGGCCCAGCTCGCCGTGGTGCTGGCCCGGACCGGGGAGCGGCGCGGCGCGCTCAACGCCCTGGCCACGGCCGAGCGGGCCGCCGAGCGGTCCGCGTCCGGACCGGGGAGCTCCCCGTTCGACAGCTATCCGCGGGCCGCTCTGCTGTTCCAGACCTCGCAGGTGCTGGAGGCGCTGGGCGATCTCAGCGGGGCGATCGGCGCGCTGCGCCGCTCGGTGGCCGAGCGCGCCGACGCCGATGTCCGGGGCCGGACCCTGACCCACGCCCGGTTCGGCCAGATGCTGCTGCGCACCGGCCATCTCGACGAGGCGTGCGCCGCCTGGCGGCGCTTTCTCACCGGCCGCGAGCGGCTGCGCTCCGGCGATGCCGAGCGGGCGCTGCGGGAGATGCGCCGCGCCCTGCGGCCCTACCGCAACCGCCGCTGCGCCGCCGAGCTGCTCGCCCTCTCCGTCCCCCTGACCGAGCACGGCTAGCGCCGTCGGGGCGGCCCGCCCGCCGGGTGCCGGCTGGGCGGATGCACACTCCACGGCACGGGTCGGGGCCCCGCCCTTCCGCAGATCCCTACCGGTCGGTACGCTCCCGCGCGTTGTCCGAGCGAGAGACGGGTGGGGCCGATGGTGGCTGTGCACGGCAGGTGCGACGAGCGGTTCACGGCGGTGCGGACCGCCTTCGAGGAGAATTTCCGCGCCCGGGGCGAGCTCGGGGCCGCCGTCACCGTGCTGGTCGGCGGCGAACCGGTGGCCGACCTCTGGGGCGGCTGGGCCGACCCGGGCCGCACCCGCCCCTGGGAGCGCGACACCCTGGTCAACGTCTGGTCCACCACCAAGGGCGTCACCGCGCTCTGCGCCCATCTGCTGGCCGACCGCGGGCTGCTGGACCTCGACGCGCCGGTCGCCGCCTACTGGCCGGAGTTCGCCGCCGCCGGCAAGGAGAACATCCCGGTACGGGACCTGCTCTCGCACCGCGCCGGACTGGCCGGGCTGCGCGAGCCGCACTCGGCCGCCGAGCTGTACGACTGGAAGCTGACCTGCGACCGGCTGGCGGCCACCGAGCCCTGGTGGGAGCCGGGCAGCGCCTTCGGCTACCACGCCCTGACCTACGGCTTCCTGGTGGGCGAGGTGATCCGGCGGGTCAGCGGCCGGATGCCCGCGGCCTTTCTGCGCGAGGAACTCACCGGACCGCTCGGCATCGACTTCAGCATCGGCCTGCCGGAGAGCGAGGAGCACCGGGTGGCCGAGCTGCTGCACGAGCCCGCACCGGCGGGGGCGGACAGTGAGCAGGCCCGGCTCCTCACCGCGCTGCCGCCGGTGGCACTGGCCGCGCTGGGCAACCCCCGGGTGGGCGGGGCGCACGCCAACACCCCGGCCTGGCGCCGGGCCGATCTGCCCGCCCTCAACGGGCACGGCACGGCCCGCGCGGTGGCCGCGCTCTACGGCATCTGGGCGGGCGGCGGCCGGTACGGGGACCGCGAGGTACTGAGCCCGGCAGCGGTGGCACGCGCCCGGCAGGGGCAGGGCCCGGGACAGGACCTGGCGCTGGGGCAGGCGCTGGGCCGGGAGATGGACGTGGCGCTCGGGCTGTGGCTGAGCGGCCCGCACGGTTCCTACGGCCCCAACCCGCTGGCCTTCGGCCACGACGGCTTCGGCGGCTCCTTCGGCCTGGCCGACCCGGAGTCCGGGGTCGCCATCGGCTATGTGATGAACCGCATGGGCGCGCACATCATGGACGACCCCCGCAAGACGGCCCTGATCGAGGCCGTCTACGCCTCCCTGTGACCCGTCCCTCCGGCCCGTCCCTCCGGCCGGTCCCCTGGCCCGGCCTCCAGCCCTCCGCCGGCCGCGGGCGCTACAGCTCGGGGCGGGTGATGGTGAAGCGTGCGGAGACCTCGGCACGGACGGTCTGGCGGCGCGGCTCCAGATCCAGCGCGGGCGCCGCGCTCTCCGCCGCGGCACCGCGGGGTGTCCCGAACGCCGCCGGCGCCGCCACCAGGCGCTGAGTCTCGGGAAAGGCCGACTCCAGCCCGCGGTCGGCCAGTTCCAGCAGCCCGGACAGGCCGGCGCCGAGCGCCGCCGCGTATTCGCGGGCCCGGACGACGGCCTCCCGCACCGCCTGCTGCCGGGCCTCCCGGTACACCGGGGAGTCCGGCCGCAGCCCCCACCAGGGGCCGTCCACCCGGGTCAGCTCCAGGTCGGCCAGCCGGGTGGTCAGCTCCCCCAGCGTGGTGAAGTCCGTGACGGTGGCCTGGATGTGCACCCGGCCGTGGTAGGCGCGGACGCGCTCGCCACGGCCCTGCTTGAGCTCGGGGGCGATGGTGAAGGCCCCGGTCTCGGTGCGCTCCACCGCCTCGCCGTAGCTCTTGACCAGCTCCAGCACGGTGGTGTTGCGCCGGGTGAGGTCGGCCAGCGCGGCCCGGCGGTCGGACCCGCGGGCACGGACGCTGATGCCGATGCGGGCGATCTCCGGGTCGACTTCGAGCCGGGCCTCGCCGCGCACCGAGATGCGCGGCAGTGCCGTCGCGGCCCCCGCGGCGGCGGAGACGGCGGAGTGGTCGGAGGGGACGGAGGGGTCGGAGGGGTCGGAGTGGCCGGGTCCGGTCGCGGGTGTCATGACCCCCAGCGTGCCAGAACGTCCCCGCCCCGGCGCCGGTTTCAGTCCAGGACCTCGGCCAGATAGCTGCGCAGCAGGGTGCGGGTCTCGTCGATCAGCGCGGCGTCGCCGCCCGGCCCGGCGCGGAAGGCCAGGCCGAGCAGCGCGTCCGCGGACTGCACGCAGACCAGGCAGGCCAGTCCGAGCCGCCCGCCGGGCCCGTCCCCGCCCAGGTGTTCGCGCAGCAGCGTGTAGAGCTGCTCGGCGACCCGCTGGTTGGGCCCGTTGTCGTCCCGGCTGTCGGGCACGCCGAAGTCGATCAGGGTGAAGCCCGGCACGGTCCGTTTCATGTCCACGTACTCGTCGAAGCAGGCGTCGAGCGCGCCGCGCCAGCCGCGGTCGGGCAGGCCGGCCAGCCGCCGGCGCACCCGGGCGGTGTACGCCTGGAGGTTGCGGTGCGCCAGGGCCTCCACCATCTGTCTCTTGTCGGCGAAGAAGCGGTAGACGGAGCCGATCGGGACCCCGGCGGCGGCGGCCACGGCCCGGGTGGAGAGCGCCTCGTAGCCGGTCTTGTCGAGCAGCCGGGCACAGGCGTCCAGGATGCGGTCCAGCCGGTCGGCACTGCGCTGCTGGACCGGGACCTTGCGGAGCGAGAACGTGTGCACGCCTCCATCCTGCCGTTCAGCCGGACATCAGGAGGGCGAGTCCGGCCAGTGTGTAGCCCACCATCAGCAGAAGCAGCGGGATCTGGCCGGCCACCGCCCGGTGCGGCGGGAAGAGCCGCACCGCGCGGTCGTGGGCGGCCACCACCCCGCCGAGGTGGCCGGCGACGATGGCCCCGACCTGCACGGTAGCCAGCGTGGCGGCCGGGAGTACGACGGCGGGCAGGCCCACCGCCCGCGGAGCCTCGGCAAGCAGCATGCCCAGGTAGTGGGCGATCAGATAGCCGGCCGCGACGGGCACCAGGGAGTGGGCGAAGTGCGCCTCGCCGGGCCGGCGGCCGGGCTCGGCGGCGAGCAGCTGGGCGGCGGTGGTGGCGGCCACCATGGCCAGGGCGACCACGGCCACCGTGGTGAGCAGGCCCAGGGTGCGGGCGAGCGTGGTGGCGGTGGGCAGCCAGGCGGGCTGCACGGTGAGGGTGAGGCCGTCGTAGGCGGTGGCGGCCAGCAGCACGCACACGGTGGCGGTCAGCCCCGGGCGGGGGCGGACGGCGTCCAGGCCGTGCAGGGGCAGCCGCAGCACCAGCCGGCCGTCGGCGGGGCGGCGGCCGACCGGGGCGAGGCTGCCCAGCAGACGGGAGTAGACGGTGAAGGCGTCGCAGTGGTCGAACCAGCGGCTGCCCCAGAAGGCGGCGCCGGCCAGCTGGACCGCGCTGTAGACCAGGACGAAGGCGGCGACCGCGGCCGGCGACCACGGCTCGGGGGAGGCGAGTTCCGTCCAGGCGTAGCCGAACAGGCCGGCCGCGGCCGGCCAGTGCCCGAGCCGCTCGGGCGGCTGCCGCCCGCCGGCCCCGGCCGCCGGGTCGCGGCGCAGTGCCCGGCAGGCC